>CAJOMZ010000024.1 GCA_905236645.1 uncultured Bacteroidales bacterium | reverse complement strand
CTATGGTGGGGTTGCTGCTCTGCACGGTGAGGATGTAGCTGTTTATCTCGAACTGTGCCGTGTAGGTGGCGGAGTTCTGCACCGTGACAGTGCGGGGATTGTCCGTAATGCCGTCGCTCCACTGCGTGAAGTGGTATCCGTATTCCGCCACTGCCGTCAGCGTGGCCGTGGTGTTGAAGTTATAGGTGCCACTGCCGTAGGCACTGCCCATCGTCGGATCGTTGGGCTCGGCGGTGATAACGTAGCTGTTTGCGGCGAACTGGGCGGTGAAGGCCGAGTCGCGTGTCACGGTGATGGTGCGCGGGTTGTCCGTCACCTGGTCGTTCCACTGCACGAAGTGATAGCCAAAGGCTGGTGTGGCTGTAAGGCTCATATTGTGCAGATAGGTGTAATTGCCGCCACCGCTGACGCTGCCCATCGTGGTGCTATTGCTGCTGCCCACGATGCTGTAGATGTTGGGTGCGAAGTAGGCCGTGAAGCTGCTGTCCTGGTTCACTACCACGGTGCGCGGGTTCTGCGTGTTGCCGTCGTTCCACTGCGTGAAGTGGTAGCCATAGACGGGCGTGGCGGTGATGCTCACCAGGTTCTGGTAGTAGTACACGCCGCTGCCGCTCACATTGCCCATATCAGGGTTCGCGTTGCTGACGGTGATGGTGCTGACGTTGCTCACGAAAATAGCCGTAAAGGTGGTGTCGCGCACCGCGGCCATATAGCGCGGGTTCTGCGTGTTGCCGTCGTTCCATTTCAGGAAGTGGTAGCCGCTGTAGGCCGTCGCCGTCATTGTCACGGGGGCGTTGTAGCTGTAGAGACCTGTCCCGGTGACAGATCCCATCGTTGAATCGTTGGCGTGGATGGTGATATAGCTGTTGTTCACCACGAATATGGCGGTAAACGACGAGTCCTGCGTCATATTGATGGTACGTGGATTGGCCGTGTTGCCGTCGTTCCATTGCAGGAAATGGTAGCCTATAAGCGCTGATGCCTGTATTATGGCCGAGTGGTTGCCGCAGGTGGGCTGCTGCGTCACCGCCGCGCTGCCCATCACCTCGTTGTTTGTGGCTACAGTAAGTTTGTACGGCGGTGCCTCCACGATGGTGGAGAAGTTTTCCCAGTAGTTGGTGGTGTAGTAGTTGAGAACAGCCCCGCACGGTACGCTGACCGGCGTGCTGCCAGCCACCGAGTTGAAGGTGTGGGCATAGATGGTCGGTGGGGTGACCCCTTGCATCTCTATCTCCGTGATGATGCCAATACCACTATATGCGTAATCCCCGATGCTGGTGATGGTAGCCGGGAATGTCAGCTTGCCCTCCAGCAGGTTGCAGTCGTTGAATGCACGTGCGCCGATGGTGATGAGGTTCGCCGGCAGTTCAGGTTTTTCCAATCGCACGCAGCCGCTAAAAGCGCTGTCACCTATGGAATTTACTCCACCAAGGTCGATATTCTGTAGGCGGAAACAACCACTGAAGGCACCGCTGCCGAGAGCTTGTGTTGAATCACCTAAGGTTACAGATACGAGGCGGTCACAGTTGGCGAAAGCGTTGCTGCCGATAAAATGTGCGTTGGTATAAATGGAGATGATGTTGTCACAATTTGCAAACGCATAATTGCTTATACTATCAACAAATGAAGATATCATAAATTGACCACTAATGTCGTTTCTATTATTAAAACTAAAAGCTCCAACATATCGTAATGAATCAATGACTGAAAGATTGATATTGTGTGTATAGTATAGCATATAATCAGGTATTCGTTTGACATTGTTCCCAATTATTATTGAACACATAGTTAAAGCGTTTCCCATCTGTCGGCTATCAAATGTATAACAGTTTGTCGCATTAAAATAAAGTGTGTCTATAGAATTTCCCCACAAAGCATTGTTACCAATGTTCAAAATAGTATTTGGGATTAGTATAGAAGAAAGATTACATCCATAAAAACATTGTTCTCCTATTTCGTTAACTATATAATCATGATTATTATGTGTCACGTTTTGGGGTATTACAAGTCTACCCGAAGGCTTTATATAATTTCCATTTCCGTATAATCGTGGTACAGTTATTATTGAACCGTTATAGTTCATTTGTGTATATGGAAGATGGGTATCTAATACATATTTGTTATATGGAGAACCAATAGTATATGGCCCGAAGGAATTTCCTGTATATAGATAGCATCTTGTTCCAGCCAAATAATCACCAGGATAAGTTATACATACAGTACTATCACTGGTAATGTTATAATACAATGTCTGCCCTGTACTACATACTGCCGAGAAGTCATAGGCGTAAGTATTGATTGCTGCCGTCAGCAGTAGGATTGTAAAAAGTATCTTTTTCATATTTAATATATTTCACCAATTTCGTTGTATATATCATATTCTCCATTGCCTCCCTTGCAATATGATCGAAGGAATGTTATCTCATCAATATTTGCTGTGAAATCAAAATAAGCCGGAATACTATTATTAACTATGAAATCCAACAATTTTATTCGATAATCGTCTAATCGATTGTCAATTTTGACAATCGTATGGAACTCCTCATTAGGGTCAAGTTGAGTCTCTTTTTCATTGAAAAAAGATGCGCCAAAATAAATCCCTGTTATGGTCTCTAATGAATAGACGCATTTCCGATTGGGATTGTCCTTAAGACTAACCAACACCCTCCATTCTTTTTCATATTTCCATTTTGAGTTTTTCTGAAAACAGAGGAGGAGTGGTATTAATGAGAACTGACTCGCATCAACTGGAGTTGATTCCCGCCGTTTACAATATTGTATTGGGAATGGGCCTATCCAATCCCATGGAAAACAATCAATCCTATACTCAACACAAAACCCATTGTTTTTAGCATAATGAGACCACATAAGAATATCAGAATGATTTGTAGTCATACTGATTATCCCTGTCTCGCTGAATATTTTTTCATATATATCCGTTGAAAGTCCAAAATCATTTAAAAGATAGTATTCTTCCAGAGAAAGATCTTGATCTGATCCACAAATTTTTAGTAGTTCTATCTCATCGGTGTAACTTTGGCTTTGTAATAGCTGATTAGAGCAGTCAAACCTATCGTTCAGTTGAGATGGTTTGGATGCATATAAATAATGATTAGTAATTGCATCAATGGAGTTATCGTTTAGGGGATAATATTTATATAAAAAATCTGGTGGTGAAAAACGTCGACCACTTTTATAAGTTATCTCAGGATAATCATAATAATCCCTATATAATCTATTGTTATGCTCTATCTGTATCATGCTCATTATTATTTATCATATCCCAAATTCGTTTAGACTTCATTATGTGGTAATAACCATCAATCGTCATACTTTCAATTAACATACCTACAACGGTATTCTCAACAATCAATGGACCACCACTATATCCTTTGATAATATTAAACGAATTCTCCAACTTTTTACAGTACATGCAGTAATCTTGTGGAAACAGAATAGTCCCTTCAATTTTACAACTATTGTATATCTTTACGATTCCATATTTTAAAGGATTATTGTCTTCATCGATGTAATGATATCCAAACAAAGTGGAGCATGTTCCGTCCAGAACTGATTCATTTGATAATTCAAATATGTCACAATGAGTATCAATACGGTAGATCGCTAAATCTTCTGCTAAAGCATTAAATATTATCCTTCCAAATTCATCTCGATCTTTACCTCTTTTTTTAATATATTTCCTGTTGTCCTCATCCAATTTATAGTAATTACCTTGAAATACATATCCAATGTCATCCATATTCTCCACTACATGTGCTGCAGTTATCAAATACGACTTATATATATAGCCAGTCCCATTGAATCTACTATTGCAATATATTGGAACAATAGCATCAGTTATATTATCTTCTTTCATATATTTATTATTAATAAGTTATTCCACATTTCTATATAGCGACGACCCGTCGTCGAAGGACCACCGAAGGGTCCCCGACGGAATAATCACATTCTTCTGTTCTATTTACCCCATTCTTCATAGTTTCTTTTCTAATTGTGTGGCGATGCGGCAGAACACAGACGGTGCGCGCCTGACGATTCTAGATTGTGGCATTCCCGCATAAGTGGGCAAAGGTGGAAATTCGGTGGCCAAGAATAGCACGATCCGCTATCGTTATCTGACTTTCATCTATGTGTTGCATATTGGTTCTGTTTTCGTTCGACTGAGTGATTATTTTCGGTTTGGACGTTTTACAGCAGTGGCGTCATATACAAGGGGATATAGGTGATGCCGTCCTTTTCGATATAGTCCTTGGAATGTATTACGTAGGGTGTGGCCAGGTATTCGGAATATTTATGTCGGTATTTGTCCAAGGATGTAAGCGTATAACGTGCCGATGACTTTACTTCGATGGGGGAGATATTATGGCGAGAGGTCACCGACGGTTTCCTGACAAGGAAGTCTATCTCCATTTTGTCATCTTTGTTATGAGATGCATTGGAGTAGAAATAAAGCCGATTGCCTGCTGTACGCAGCATTTGGGCTACAATATTTTCTACCAGCATACCCCTGTTTATTTCCAATTTGTCAAACATCAGTTTTTTGTACAGCTGCCCCTGCTGGATGTCCTTCTCGTCGAAAGCCATAGCTATGAGCAGGCCGGTGTCGGCCATATATATTTTCCGCTTGGCGTCGTCGCGGCTTAGATTCAACCCGACGTTGGGTTCTGTGGCGGCAAAGCAGGTGTTGATCACGCGCGACTCTTGGAGCCAGAAAAAGGCGTTGGCATAGGTTCTGGTCCGTGCGCCTTTCTCAAGGTCGCTGACGCGAAACCGTTTTTCGTGGCGTTGCAGCTGAGACGGTATAGTGTCGAACACGCGCGTCACTTTCTGTTCATTGCCTGCCGCATATTTGCTGATGTCGGCACGATAGATGTTCAATATGTTACGTTTGATGCGGTCAACCTTGTCGAAGTCTTTTGTTTGGGCATAAATCTCCACGGCCTGGGGCATACCTCCCACAATCATATACTGTCGGAAAAGTTCCATAGCCTTGCGGTGCAGTGCTTCTCCCATAGGGGTGTGAGCGGAGAAACAGTCTCTGATATAATCCATCAGCCCGTCGTTGCCCATAGCCCAGAGGAACTCTTCAAAGTCCATAGGGTGCATATCAATGCGCTCTTCTTCGGACGGTATGACGATATTCTTCACGTTGCGGTTGATGCTGACAAGGGAGCCGGTCTCTATATAGTCGAAACGACCGTCTTTTACAAGGTGTTTGATGGCGGCGCGGGCAGGAGGGTACTGCTGTACCTCATCGAACACAATGACTGACTCGCGCGGATAGAGCTTTACATCTTTCAAAATGGAGAGCATATGGAAGAATGTGTCGAGATTGGAGAGATGTTCCTCAAACAGCATCTTCAGCTGTTTGTCCTCATTGCTGAAGTCTATCAGGATGTAGGATTTGTATTCTTTCCTGGCGAATTCTTCCACAATGTAGCTCTTGCCTACACGACGTGCGCCATCGACCAAAATGGCCGTTTGGCCTTGCTGTGTTTCTTTCCAATTTAGCAACTTGTTGTAAATCTTTCTTTTCATAATAATTTTGCACTTAATTTCATTTTGCAAATATACAGATTTTACACCAAATACAAGCTATTAAATTGGAAAATTTGCACCAAATCGCATTTATCGAACTGCCGGTTTTGACACCAAATGGCAATTAATGAGTATTTACTCGTCATTGTTTCGGTTGATTTTTGGGGTTAAATGATTGTCCGCAATTTGCACATAGTTGAAGTCGCGTCTCTCCGAGACGCAGGGATGAGGCAGTTTTTCAGTCCCCAGACTGCTCTCCGATTGTCTGGGGTTAATGAGATTAAGCCCCTCCTGGGCTTTTGTGTGATGAATGCGGATAGTCGCTTTTGGTAGTAATCATTCATTTGGGAGATTTTTTTTTTGTTTCATTCGCAACGATGGGTAAATGTGTTTTTCCCTTTCAATTAGTAGTTAATGTCCTCTCCACTCCATACACCGTCCCTGTGGCGTTGGTGGCGTAGGCTCTATAATAGTAGGTGGTGTTGGCGGTGAGTCCTGTGAGGTTGCTGACGAAGCTGCCGGTGCCGCTGCCGTCGGTGGTATGAGGCCCAGAGACAGCGGGGTTAGGTGTAGTACTATAGCAGACGCCGCGCTGTATGACGGTATAGCCGCCGTCGGAGGTGACATTGCCACCACAGACTGCACTATTGGATGTGATGCTGCTGGCAGTGGTCGTTGTAACCGTCGGCAGTCCGCTGGGAGTGGTGATACTGCGCTGCTCGCCATAGACGGTGCCGTTGGCATTGGTGGCATAGGCCCGCACATAGTAGGTGGTGCTGGGCTGCAAGCCCGTGAGAGTGCTGACGAAGGTACCCAGACCGTTGCCGTCGGTACTATGCAGGTTGCTCACCGTAGGCTCGGGCGACACACTCCAGCAGACACCGCGGGCGGTGACCGTAAAGCCTCCGTCGCCTGTAACGGTGCCGCCACACTGAGCCGTACTGCTTCCCGTTAAAGTGACCTCACTGGCCGTCTGTACCGTAGGCAAACCGCTGGGAGTAGTGAAGGTCTGCTGTTCTCCGTAAGCGGTACCCACCCCGTTGGTGGCGTAGGCCCGTACATAGTAGATGGTGCCCGGTTGCAGGCCTGTAACGGTGGCGGTGAAGTCGCCCAAGGTGCCACCCACCGACACGCTGCCGTCGGCAAGCGTGGGATACTGCAAGGTGCTATAGGCGAACCCGCGACTGATGATAGTGGAACGCAGGTCGTCGGCTACAGTTCCCGTGAGCGTCACCGAGGTGGCGCTCACGGCATCGGGAGAAATAGTGTTGGTATGCACCACAGGCAGTCCCGGCCCATCGACATACAACACCCCGAGGTAGTACTCCTGCCGTCCGAAGCTACCACTGGGTACATCGGCGCTGCATCCGATATAGAGTGAGTCGGCGCTGATCACGACCTGGCAGCCATGGGATTGCTGCTCAGTGGTGATGGGGAGGCTGAATGTCCCGTCGTTGGCAGAGGTGGTGGTGCTCAAGGTGGCATCACCCGAGACAAGCTGCACGGTGAGTCTTCCAACGGGTTGTTGCGTGGTGCGTTCCACTACACGTCCAATGACCGTTCCCACTGTGTAGATGCCCTCCTGTTCCAAATCCTTTATACAGGAAGTGAACATTAGTGGTATCAGTATCCAAAGTAATCGTCTCATAAGTTAAAGGTTTATCGAGAATGACACACCAGGAGCAATGCCGACATCTGTAGGCATCAGCGTAGGTGCGAAAGCGATACCCATAGTGCGCTTGGGTTGCATAGAATAGGCTCTGTAGAGGCTGAAGGCATAGAGTACAGCGGCAGTGCCCCAAGCGATATAAGAGACCGTCCGCAGGGTGTTGTAGGTGTTACTGGCAGCGTTCCAGTCGGCATAGGATGTGTTGGCGTCGCGCATTACCTCCAGCTGTTTTTGTGCCATAAAATAACTGCCCACACACGTGCCCACAAGCAGCAACTCTCCACCGAGGGCAAGCACACCTTCGGAGATATAGCCTTTGCCCATCTGTCCGAGACCCGGCACAACAGCACTCTTGGCCAGCGACACCCAGTTGTTGATTTCGCCCTCGCGACGCAAATCCTCCCAAATGGGTTGTATGTTGCCACTGACCGCCACTTGACAAAGTACCCACACACGATAGGTGCCATCGCTCAACTGTTCCTCGTATTGGTCGACCTTGTTGATGGGGATATTGTATTGGTGACTAATGGATTGGTAGTCGTTGCTACCAAACAGCGCCTTATCCACCTCGTTGATGTCGAACGGCCGTCCAAGTCGGTTGGCTGTGTTTTGCATCACACGAAGCAGGGCTTGGTTATGAGCTGCCGTAAGTGTGGTGCCTTCGCCAGCCTCACGGACATACATAATGGTAGGGTTGCCAGCTTTGGGCAATTCATTCATCCACGGCGGCAGCCGCTTGGCACCCCAAGCGGCCACATTCGCCAACAGTAATAATACGATGAAGAAAACTTTTCTCACTGACTTCCCACTTTCAATTCTTGAAATTCTTCATATACTCTTCAGCCCACTTACGGAACTGGTCGCGGTGGAACATACCCTCAAGCTTTTGGTCGTCGCTGAGGGCGGTGGCCATATTGTTGGCAAGCTCTTTCTTGGAGATACGAATGGCGATATGACTCTGGTAGGTGCCGTTGGGTGTCTGGTACATCTTCTCGCAGACCTGCTCGGCATCGTTAAGCAAACGCTCAACCACCTGTGTTATTTCACGTTCTGCAATACGTTGCACATCGTCTTGCTGTGCTGCACCGCCCTGTGAGCGAACATAGTCGGTAGCAAGGCCTTTGGCAAGACCACCGATTTTGGCATTAATCATACTCTTGGCGGCATTGAGAGCTGTCAGACGGGCATTCTGCATATTGACATTCTCGCCGATGCCGCTGCCACCAAAATAATCTTCAGTGTCTCTGTCATAGCCCGAACACGGCAATTCTATTTCTTTATTGCCTATCTGTTCCTGTGTAATAGGTTTGTTACTTTTGCAGGCTCCAAAGAGCATCATTGTGGACACAGTGGCCATAAGAATAACAGTACGTTTCATCTCTATGAATTTTTAATTATTATAATTTTTGCTTTCTTATTACGATACTTCTGACTGAGGTCACCGACAGAGGCTCCGAGACAAGTGGGGTCACATACCACATATCTTTTCCCTTGCAGGTCGATGTGTTGACCGCGAACCTTTCTTCCGGGAATATGCACCGCTGTAGCCACGTGGTCGGTATACTCCAGCAGCACTACGTCATACCCCAGAAGCACTTTTACCATTCGGGCAAAAAGGACAGCCCTATCCTCACAGTCGTTGGCTGGATAGTAAAAGTTCTCCTCACAGAAGAAGTTTTTCTCTCGCCCGAACTGCTTGCTGTCGGTTTGATATACAAACCCCTGCTGCATAAATTCAAGCAGATTGTTCAGTGCATCCACAGGGCTTTGTTTTTCGACAAAAGGCCGTAGCTCACGCTCAACAGCAGCTGCAAAAGCCTCCTCCATTGTGGCATTGGCATAGACGGCAAGTTCCGTCTGCGGATGATGGGCATAGAAATCCATCAAAGGCTGATTGACACGCAAACTCACCTTACGACCTAAGAGCGTATAACTATATGTCTTGGGTGACAATGCACCACCGAGACGCGGCGAATAATAAAGGTTCATATCGATAGGTCGGTCGGCACTTGCCATCTGACGATCATAAGTATGAAGTCTCCCTTTGCGAGGTAATTGGCCAAAGGCATAGTAACGCACGGTGTCAATCTCCACATAAGGAATATCGTAGAGGCGGCTGCCTGTATTGACAAGCATCACGAGACGGTCGTCCATACGCCCCACACGTGCATCATAGTGCATTGCATCCAGCAAATATACCGAAAGCGCCGCCTGCTCGTTCACTTGACCAGGATAGACAACTGCGGATAAATGACGGATGAGGTCGAAAAGACCCCAATCACAAAGGTATAGATTACGGCGCTGTTGGTCAAGCGAAGCAAGGCACTGGTCGGCGTGATTGTTTATCAACTTCTTCCAATAGCGTGCCACCTGTTTCTCCCGTATGCCGTCGAGTTTTTCATTAGCGACATTCTCTGGTAAAGTTATAGTCAATTCCTTGCCGTAAAACCGCACCATATAGTTGCGTTTTTGAATGTCTGCAATGCTTGCAGGAGGTAGATACTCTACGGCTCCCACATTCTGTATGTCTGTCTGCTGTCCATAAGGTAACTGTGTGTCTGTCTTGAGGGTATCGCCCGATTCCATCGTGTCAAGTTGTGGCTGCTCAACAGGCTTGACGCTGCGTGGAGAGGATTCTCCTGAGAATAGTTGGTATTCTGTCCAAAGATGCTGCAGATAACGCAAGAAGTTGTCGTGAATAGAGTCTTTGAAATCCTGATACTCTTGTTGCCTCTGCTGTCTGTAGTTGTCAGGCACAACTTGTGCAGATACCGAATCGACATTCAGATAGGCACAGATAATTACCAAGATGTATAATACTTTTCTCATAAAACATCCTCCATTTCCATTACCATGACACTATCTTGTTCAGCATAAGCGGGTGCAAGTTCAAAGCCTATTTCTCGTTCCGACTGGTTGGAATGCCAAAGAGTGATACCTACACCTATAAGCAAAATCATACTGGCGACAGCAGAGGACACTTGCCAAAGAGAGCGAACCTTTTGCCGCTGCTTCGTTTCCTTACACTGCTCCACTGAAGCCGACATAGCAAGCAAGTCTTCAAGGCGCTCGTCATTTTCGGACATATAGTCAAGCACTGCCGACTCCTCTTCAGGGGTGGCTTTGCCGCTTAAATAGCGGGCAATCATCTCATCTGTCACTTTAACTTGCATAATCCTTCAAATGTTTCTGTATCAATTTTGCCAATGCTCTCCGCTTGATATTATAAAGGTTATCCACAGTGACGTTGTAGCGGTTGGCTACCTCTTGGGGCTCCTCATCGTGAAGGATGAGAGCGGTGAGTATCTCGCGGTCACGTGGGGGCTCCAGTTCGCCAAATCCTTTCCTTATATCCATCATAATATGGTTCATCTGTGTCGTTCCTGCATTGAACAGTTGTTGGTCTTCTATATTGGTAATAGGGATTTGGCGACGGGAATCTATCATCCGAAGTGAAAAATCTTTGAAGAACCGATAAGAGACCACTGAAAGCCAACGCTCAAAAGGCAACGAAGGGTCGTATTTCATTAAACGTGACCATTTGTCGGCACTGAGGTATAAGTAGAGTTCTTGGATAAGGTCGTCAACAGCCACATTAGGTGCAGCCTTCATAGCATTGAGACGAAGTAGGGAGCTAAATCTATCGTAAAGCAAACACTCCAAGGCTTTGCTGTCGTTGGCAATAAGGTCGGCGACAAACTGTTGGTCAGTAGTATAGCGATATTTAGCAAAGCTTTTCATCGGGCGTGGAGTGTATAAAAATAGCGTGGAACGTATCTCTGTCTGACTACCAGGGTTTCCACGCCCTACAATGCAAACTAAGTCATTCCACGCCGATGAACGACGCTTCGTTGACCTATTCTTGCATTGTTTGCCTCGTTAACGAGGACGATGTGGAAATTTGGTAGTCAAGAATAGCACGAATCGCTATTATATTTAATTATATTCTGTCTTTTTTACATTAACATCTATTAATTAATTGTTATATATATACATATTATCTGTTGTCGACATCTTATACAAACAAAAAACGGAAGGCAATATAATATTTGTCCTCCGTTATTATTTGTAACTATATCTTACTGCACGTCTCGCGGGTCGAGGGGCTGGGCGAGGAGGCCGGTGAACTTACCGGTATTGTCGAACTCCATACGGGTGTATTTCAGCGAGTGGCCCGAACCTTTCTGGCTGACAACCACATAGGTATAGGGTTTCGGCTTCTTGCCGTCAGCGCCGCGGTACTTGGCGTCGTACTCATACACCACCATCTTTTCGACGCGGTATTTCTCGCCTTTATACTTCTCGTTGAGGTACTTGAGGATGGCGCTCGTGTAGCGTTCCTTGGCAAGCACTTTGCCAGTCTTTACGAGTTTTTCCTCGCTCATACTGTAGACAGCCTCAAACTTGTTCTTCTGGTTGTTGGCGTAGTAGGCCACGCACTCGTCGCCCGAACGCTCGTACCAGTCGGGGCCGGCGCTGAGGCGTGTGGCGGGATAGCGCTTGGCGAAGTTGGCAGCGATAGCCTGCGACGGTTCAAAAGCCTCGATTACAGGCACATCCTCAACCGGCTTGGAGCGTTTCTTGTTCGACTTCTTGGTCTTGGAAGTCTCCTCATCGCTGCTCACGTCCTCGGGGTTCGAGTGGGTATAGTAGTCTTTCTTCACCACATCCGGGTCGGGAGCCGTAGAGCGCTGCAGCTTGCCGCGAGTGTCGAAAATCATCTCACAGTCGGTCGAGCCAAGGCCCTTCTTCACTATCACCATACGGTAATAGTTGTCGCCGCTCATCTCCTCGACATATTCGGTGCTCTTGATGCGATAGCCCGGGTAGTTGTTGACGAAATAAGTGTTCATCATCGTCGGGCACTCCTCCAGCGCCACGGGGAACGAGCTGTACTGCCAGTCGCCGTTGGCCGTGAAGTAGCAGCGTCCGTTCTGCCCGTCGGTGACAAAGTCCGCAATATACTGCCCCGGAGCCTGATACCAGGTCTTGACCTTATAGGACTCGTATGTTTTCTCGAGCGAAAGCAGAACCGACTTCGGAACGTCGGTCTCTTTCACTTTCGTCTGTGCCGTTGCAAGCAGGGGCAGGCACATCAATGCTACAAGAACAAATCTTTTCATTTTTGCATCATTTTTTCTATTTAGTCGTCTTCGGCGGCATTTTATTGCATCTGCCACCCGTTTTTGTCGTTAACGTTGAAATGTTAAAAATATTATACGGCAAAAAAACAAAATGGTTTCAAAACAGGCACAAATCAGTCTCTGAACAGCACGTCCTTGCGGTCGGGGCTTACCGACACAGCCATAATGCGCACACCCGTATGCAGCTCGATGGCAGACAGATAGGCCTGCAGCGGCGCCGGCAAATCATCATATTTGGCAACGCCGGCAAGACTCTGCTTCCAGCCGATGAACGACTGCAGCTTAGGCCTGATTTCCACCTCGTTGAACTCGAAGGGAATCTCGTCAGTCTCGCGGTCGTCGATGACATAGTCGGTGCACATCTTCACCTCGTCGAAATCGTTCATCACGTCAGGCTTGGTGACAATCAGGTCGGTCACGCCGTTGAGCATACAGGCATAGCGCAGCGCCGGAATGTCGATCCATCCGCAGCGGCGCGAGCGGCCCGTCGTGGCGCCGTATTCGTGGCCTATCTCACACAATGTGCGCCCCGTGGCGTCGAACAGCTCTGTCGGGAAGGGACCCGCGCCGACGCGGGTGCAATAAGCCTTGGTGATGCCCATCACGCGCCCTATCGACGACGGGGCCACGCCCAGTCCGGTGCAGACGCCGGCCGTGATGGTCGACGACGATGTGACGAACGGGTACGAGCCGAAGTCGATGTCGAGCATCGAGCCTTGGGCGCCCTCGGCCAGAACCTTCTTGCCATCCTTCAGGCACTGGTTGATAAAATACTCACTGTTAATCAGTTTGAACTTGCGCAGCGTCTCGAGCGACTCCATCCATTCCACCTCATACTCGTCGAGCGTCATATTATTGATGCGGAACGCGTCGATGTCGAACTTCAACATCTTGGCAATCTGGATATGCTGAAACTTAAGCAGTTGGTATTTCTCGCGGAAGTCGAACTCCAGTATGTCGCCCACACGGATGCCTGTACGGGCAATCTTGTCGGTATAGGCCGGGCCGATGCCCTTCAGCGTCGAGCCGATCTTGGCGTTGCCCTTGGCCTGCTCGTTGGCGGCGTCGAGCAGCCTGTGCGAAGGCAGAATCAGGTGAGCCTTCTTCGAGACATAGAGATTCTCGGTCGGCTCCACCCCCTTCTCGCGCAGAGCCTCTATCTCGCCCTTGAATATAGCCGGCTCGATGAGCACGCCGTTGCCTATCACATTAAGCTTTTCCTTGTGAAAGATGCCGGACGGAATGATATGGAGCACGTGCTTTATGCCATTGAACTCGAGGGTATGGCCCGCGTTGGGGCCGCCCTGGAAGCGGGCTATGACATCGTATCCGGGCGTCAGTACGTCGACAATCTTGCCTTTTCCTTCGTCGCCCCACTGCAATCCTAACAAAACATCCACTTTACTCATTTCTGTATTTTTTTATATTTCATTCTGTTTAAAACACATACACGCCTCGAACGGTCTTGCGCACCGCCCGAAAAACGTCACGAAGATACGAAAAATTTTCGTATTTCCACCCTTTTGGATAAAAAATTATTTCTCGCGTTGCTTTTTGAACCACTCCACGAACTCCGGGAAATCGTCCAACGGGCGGAATCCGGCCTTGAAGGGCTCGGGTGGAACGGCGCAAGTGTCGAGGTAGCCTATCAGCGTCGAGCAGTCGAACTCGCCAATCATAGCCTCCAGCGTAACGTACACGCCCACCAGCTGGTCGTCGTCGTCGGCCACAGGGTCAGGCAGCGCCACTCGGATGCCCAGAATATCAGGCTCTTCCTCGCTCTCGAGCTGCATAAAATACATCTGCTTGGTCTCGAAGCGGTACTTGTCGAAGGTCACCTTCAGGTCGGTGCCCTTAGGCTGCTTGAAAGCCACAAACTCCCACCAGTCGAGGTCGGGGGCATTGTCGACAAGCTCCACCACATAGCGGAACAGGTCCATATCGCCTTCGGCCGAGAAAGTCAGCGTGCGGCCCGAGGGCGTAGGCTCGCCCATCTCGTAGGTCAAGCCCTCGCAATAGGCTTCGAGCCGCTCCTGCAACTCGTCCAACAGCGACTGCTGCCCCTTCTCGTCCAGGTCGCCGAGCATCGTCAGCCGCTCATTGTTGTCGGAAAACCAGTTCCAAAATTCGTTCACATCGTGCATATTTCTGTATATTTAATTGATTGTCATTAATTTCTCTTCAAAAATCGTCCGTTTTCGGCCCGTTTTTGCACCGTTTCATAACCGCCTCATCCTCAAGCCTTCAAGGTACCCAATATATGTACAATACTTGTACAATATTTGTACGTTTACCAATTGTACAAGTATTGTACAAGTATTGTACATATATTGTACAACGACCGGAGTTGGTATGGAGCGGATACGGATTTGTCGGCGCGAGGGGCATAGGCGGTGGTTGTGGCTTGTCGGATTGTTTATTTACTTAATATTCAGACGAATATTGCTTCACACTCGAGTTTCACGCCGAAGCGGGCTTCCACATCGGCAATTATCGTGTCGGCAAGGCGGCGCACGTCGCTGCCCTTGCAGCCGCCGCGGTTGACGAGCACCAAGGCCTGCTTGTCGTAGACCCCCACGGGGCCCAGCGAGCGGCCTTTCCATCCGCAACGCTCTATCAGCCAGCCTGCTGCCAGCTTGTAGCCTCCGTCGGCGGTGGCGTAGGCCACAACATCGGGGCAGGCGGCCTTGATGCGCTCATAGTCGGCGCCGCAAACTATCGGGTTCTTGAAGAAGCTGCCGGCGCTGCCCGTCACCTTGGGGTTGGGCAGCTTGGAGTCCCTCACCGCCGTCACGGTGTCGGCCAGTTGGCGGGCCGTAGGCTGCTGCAAGCCTTTGTCGGCCAGTGCCGTAGCCAATGCCTTGTAGCCCAGGTCGGGGACGAAGGTGTCGGCAAGCCTGAACACCACGCGGTCTATCAGGAAGCGGTTGCGCCAGTCGTCCTTGAAGCGCGAGCGGCGGTAGCCGAACCGACACTCGGCGGCAGCGACCCATCGCTCTTCACCGCTCTCTATGTCAACGATATGCGTGCGTTCAACGACATCCTTGGCCTCTTTGCCGTAGGCGCCCACGTTCTGCACCGGAGCGGCGCCCACGGTGCCCGGGATGCCAGCCAGGTTTTCAAGCCCGTGCCATCCGTTGGATATGCAGTGGTCTACAAATCTGGCCCAGACCTCGCCGGCCTCGGCTTCGACGAGGCAGACGCCGTTCTGCCTGTCTATCAGGCGGATGCCCTTGTTGGCAGGATGCACCACCGTACCCTCGTAGCGGTCGGGGAGCACAACGTTGCTGCCGCCGCCGAGGACGAAGAACGGATGCCTCAGCAGCAGGCCCGAGCGCACCAGCGCGGCATAGTCGGCAAGGGTGTCGAGCTGCACGTAGCGGGCGGCCACGGCGTCGATGCCGAAGGTGTTGTATTCCAGCAGCTTGAAATTCTCTTTTATGTTCAGCGAGCCGTTCATTTCTTTGCGATGTTGGAGTTGTAGTAGGCCTCGTCGCCGGTGACGTCCTTGATGACGCGCAGGAAAGGCGGGAAGCGGACCGCAGCCTCGTCCTCGGCGTCTTCGATTTCGAGCACCAGGTGGTCCAGCTTGGGTTCGACGAATTCGTCGAGTTCAAAGTACTGGTCCTGCCACAGGAAGCAGGTGCGGTGCTTTACGACGGTGCGCTTTTCGGGGTTGGCCTCGCGCAGCAGTTCGAGGTATCTGCTTTCGCTTATCTGGCACTCGTGCTCGTAGTTGCGGTCGGCAGCCAGGCGTATCTTGGTGGTGAGGAAGTAGACACTGTGTCCGTTCTCGCCGCGCATACGCAGACGGCGTTCCTGGCCGTCGACGGGGAGCAGGTAGGTCTGCCTTATCTCGCTGACGTTGCTGTTGGGGATAGCACCGGTGCGTTCAACGAGGTATTTGCGTTCAATCTCAATGGGTTGCGGCACGCCCAGCACGTGAGCTATCTCCGTCAGCACGCGGTTGATTTTTTCATCAAAGCCGCAGTCGTTGCCTATCACGCGCAGGTGCGGATGGCCCGTCCAGACGGTCATCAGCCGGTCGTCGATTGCCCTTGCCTGCTCGGGGCTTTCGCTGCGAGCGGCATTGTTGCCGAGCGTGTAGAATTTCTCTGCGCCTTTGGCGGCGGTGGACAGATGGATCACCGCGGCATAGCGGGCGTCGCGAAGCTCTACCGCCGTCTTGCCTATCGACTGCAGCAGGCTGTCCCACATCTCTTGCCGCATATAGGCGCGGATGTCCATCGTGCCGCGGTCGCAGACTATGAGCGCGGGCTGGCCGCTATGCGCGGCGATGCGCTCCAGGCGGTCCTCCATCTCGAGCTGGAACTCCATCAGCTGGCGTTCGCTTTCGACGAAGAGCGGCTTGTTGGCCGTCAGGAAATCGATGCCTGACTGGGAGAAGAGCGTGGCCGCCTCGGGCACGGTAAGCACATAGTAGCCCATTCCCGAGAAGTGCTCCACAATGCGGGCCAAGGCCGTGGTCTTGCCTGCACAGGGGCCGCCGGTAAGGACTATCTTGGTGACGCTGTCGTTCATATATTTCAGTGTTACTCGTTGTTGTCTTTAGGGCCGGCCTCTTTGCGCGGCTTGCGCACGGGCGGCACGTAGCCTTGCCTGAACACCTTGCGGTTGGCCAGCAGCAGCACCGTGGAGAGCGCAGCGCCGAGGAAGTCGCATATCATACACGACATCCAGACGCCCGTGACGCCGTCGTCCTTCACTCCGCTCAGGTTGTACATTATGTCGGGCAGCACCAACGAGATGGGAATCAGGAATATCACCTGACGCGACAGGCTGGTGACTATCGATATCCAGGGCAGGTCGATCGACTGGAAGAGCTGAGAGTTGACAATTGTATACGCGATGAGGGGCGCGAACACCATCAGATAGCGCAGGGCCGGGACGCCGACGCGCAGTATTTCGGCTTCGGAGTTGAAGCATCGTATTATGGCTGCGGGGAAGAGCAGGGAGACCGTCGTGCCTATAATGCCGAGCAACAGGCAGACCTTCATCGTCAGTAGGTAGACCTCCTTGAGGCGGTCGTTGCGGCCTGCGCCGAAGTTGTAGCCCGCGATGGGCTGCATACCCTGGCAGACACCGAGGAACATCATAATTATCAGCCCTGCAGCCGAGTTGACCACTCCATAGACCGCCACGGCGTTGTCGCCTCCGTAGAAGGCTAACTGGCGGTTGAGGATGGCCACGACCGCAAAGGCGGCGACGTTCATAGAGAAGGGGCTGATGCCGATGGCCAGGATGTTGCGGAAAATGTAGAGCTTGGGCTGCCAGGCGTGGCTGCGGAAGCGTATGAACGACCGAGGCTGGACGAAGTGCATTATCGACACCAGCGCGGTGAGAGCCATAGAGATGGTCGTGCCCCACGCGGCGCCGACCACGCCTTTGCCCAAGACGCTGATGAACAGAAAGTCGAGAAGGATGTTCACCACCGAACCGCCAACCATAATCCACATCGCCTTGGTGGGGTAGCCTGACGCGCGGATGAGGCCCGTGAGGTTGAAGGTGAGCGTTACGAGGAACATACCCGGCAGGACGATGTCCATATACTGGCAGGCGTAGCTTATCGTGTCGGGCGAGGCACCGAACAGGAAGAGGATGGGCTTCATCCACAGATAGCCGGCACTGACAAACAGGAAACCGAAGAAGAAAGAGAGCAGCATTGCATTGCCGAGGATTTTCTCTGCCCAGCGCACATCCTTTCGGCCCAGGACGATGCTCATTCGGGACGAAGCGCCGGAACCGACCAGCGACCCGAAGGCGTGGATGATGTTCATCAGCGGGAACGTTATGGCCAGCGCCGCGAGGTAGAGCTTTCCGTTGCCGTCGCCGCTGTTGCCAAGGAAGATGCGGTCAACGATATTGTAGACAGACGTGACCACTTGGCTTGCCACTGCGGGCACCGCATATTCCCACAGCAACTGCTTGATACTCTTGGTCTCGAGAGCTTTGGTAGTGTCTATTGCGGTCATTTGGTCTCCTTTATTCTGTTGTTCAGCGCCATATAAGCGTTGTAGGCTATCAGGCCGTTGGCCAGCTCGATGGAGCGCTCGTCGACAATGAGGTTGGGGCGGTGCAGGTTGCTGAACGGCGTGCCGGGCACGTGGATGCCGATGCGGAAATAGCAGGCAGGAATCTTCTGGGCGAAGAAGGCGAAGTCCTCGGCAGTCATACGCATATCAAGCCATTCGACCTTGTCGCTTCCGACGAAGGCGCAGGCGTTGTCGTGCACCTGTTGCGTGCATTCATCGTCGTTGACCACGTAGGGGTAGCCGTAGTCGATGAAGAGGTCGCACTCGCCACCCATACTTTCCGCTATGCCGCACGATATCTTGCGTATCTTCTCGTGTGCCTCGAGGCGCCATTCCTCGTCGAAGGTGCGTATGATGCCCTCCATCTTCACCTCGTCGGGAATGATGTTGGTGCGTCCGCTACCGATGAATTTGCCGAAGCTGAGCGTGGTGGGCATCATCGGCGATGCGTTGCGGCTCACCACCTGTTGCAAGGCGACAACGATATGGCTGGCAATCAGTATGGGGTCGACGCTGAGGTGGGGCGTGGCGCCGTGGCCTCCCCTACCCTTCACGGTCCAGTAGAGCTCGTCGGTGGAAGCCATATACTTGCCTTTGCGCATACCGACGCGCCCGCAGTCCATCTCGGGCAAGCAGTGGAAGGAGTATATCTCGTTGGGCACAAGGTCGTTGAAGAGGCCGTCGTCCATCATCATACGTGCGCCGCCGGGGTACATCTCTTCCGACGGCTCGAAGATGAACATAATGGTTCCGTGCAGCTGCTCACGGATCTCGCACAGTATCCTGGCGGCACCGAGCAGCGAACTGGTGTGCATATCGTGGCCGCAGGCGTGCATCACGCCAGGGTTTTCGGACGCAAAAGGCAGGCCTGTTTCCTCTTGCAGAGGCAGAGCGTCGTAGTCGCTGCGCAGGGCCACGCAGTAGCTGTCGGGCTCGATGCCGCCGCGCAGCAGCGCCATACATCCCGTCCGGCCAATGCCCGTTTTCGGTTCAAGCCCCATCTCGCGCAGGCGCGCGGCCACGTATTCCATTGTGCCGTACTCTTGCTGCGACAGCTCGGGGTGGCGGTGCAGCCAGCGCCGCCATTCAATCACTTCAGGGTTGATACGGTTTGCTATCTGTTTGATTCTATCTATCATAGCTTTTCTTTATTGTAGACAGGGTTGGCGTAAATGGTCAGGAAATAATCCATCACGCTCTCCCTTGCAGCCTGCGACGGGCCCTTCATCATAGAGTGTTCGGCAAATTCGATGAACTTCTCCATCTGAGCGGTGGTGTAGAAGTCGTCGTACCTTGTCTCCTCTCTGAGCAGGTCGGCGGCAATATAGTTGGTTTTATGCAGTTTGTATCCATTATGGATGTGCTTGTCTATCACGCCGGCCAGTGCCGCATAGCGTTCGTTCTTGACCAGGCTGGCGCATTGGGCCACCTCGTCGGGCGAGATAGGATTGCAGAAGTGCAGGTGGATATCGCCTTTCTGCTGCGAGATGCCCGTCATAATGCTGAGCAAGTCCTCGTGCGCCGACTTCTCGTAGAGGCCGGTGGACGACAGATATTCCGACACGCTCTTCATTATGTCGCAGGGCTCGTACTCGTAGCTTATGGCCACAGGCACTATCTGCAGGCTTTTGAAGTCGGCCTCGAAATCGCCCGTGCCTGCCATCGAGAACATCTTTAGGAGGCCCTGGTCGGTACGGTCGTCGCCATTCTTGGTGCGTCCGTTGCGTTGCGCAATCCACACGGAGCTCTTTTTCTCGAAGAGCACGTGGTGGATGTAGTTTGACAAGAACACGGAGTTGTTGTAGAATTCACGGCGCGACCCGTCACGGATGATGGTGAACATCTTGTTCAGGCGGAAGAGGTCGATGATAAAGTCGTTCTTCATCAAGTTGTTGCCAAAGCCTATCTCCGGTGTCTTGTAGCCGTTCGAAATGAGGGCGACATCGAGCAGGCCCGCGTCGAGGGTGATGTCGCGATGGTTGGAGACGAAGAGGTATGACTTGCCCCTGTCCAGGTTCTCCAGCCCGTCGTAGGTAAACGACGTGGCGCTGCGCAGAACGATCTGGTAGACAAGTGGGCGCATCACCATATACTGCAGTTCGTCGCAGGTGGTGATGCACTCCATCAGGGCCATAAGGCTCGAGGCGTCGGCCTTGGGGTTCATAGTCTTCACCAGCCTCGCGAACATAGAGTTGTGCGCCAGGCGTGCTATCGCTTTCGGCACTTCCTGGCTATTGTAAGGTTCAATGCTTGAGAAATCAAAATCGCTCATTACCTGTTGCTTTCTGTCATTTAATATTAAAGGTATAGACCTTCTCTTTCATCATACCTTTATAGAACGCCACCGTAGAGATGCTGTCGCCTTTCGCCACCTCGAAGGGACACTCGTACCTTACGAACGGGCCGTCGCCGACACGGTAGTAGAAGCGCGTTCCCTCCACTTCCCCGTCGAGCGTCACCAGGCGCTTGCCGTCGGCAGTCTTCTCTACGTCCACGAGAGGCTTGAACGAGCCGCTGCCCACGGTGTAGTCGTTGGCCTCGAGCCTTACGGTGTGGCGAGCCACATTAGCGCGGAAGCGCTGCCAGCTCTTCGCGCTCGGCGGCGTCCACAGGTTCTCGGCCATAGCGCACAGACGCGGCAGCAGCATATACTCCGTCATTTCAGGGGTGTTGATGTATTCGGTCCACAAGTTGGCCTGTCCGCCAAGGATATGCTTCTGCTGCCGTGGCGTCAAGCCCTTGGGCATAGGGTCGTAGCCGTACACCTTGTCAAGCGTAATGAGGGTATTGGGCATCGCCGGCGGCTGGAAATCGGCATTGGCCTGGTAGAAGTTGAAGTAGCAGTAGTCTATGGGGGTCATTATCACGTCGTTGCCTCGGCGTGCCGCCGCAATTCCGCCACTTTCGCCGCGCCACGACATCACAGTAGCCTCGGACGACACGTTGCCGTCGAGCATCTCGTCCCAGCCGATGATGCTGCGTCCCTGAAGGCGCACGTAGTTCTCCATCTCGACAATCATCCATCCCTGCAGCTGCTCGCAGTCGGTCAACTTCAGGTCGTGCATACGCTTCTTGCAGCGCGGGCAGCGTGTCCAGTTGTCCTTGACAGCCTCGTCGCCACCGATGTGGATATACTTGTAGGGGAAAAGCGGTATGATTTCGTCCATAACGTCCTTGAGGAAGGTCATAACGCTGTCGTTGCCGCCGCACAGAATGGCGCGCGGAGGCCAGTAGGGGCCGAACTGGACGGTGTAGGTCGTGTCGTCGCCGGCGCAGGCAAACTGCGGATAGGCCTCAAGTATGGCACAGCAATGGCCCGGTATTTCGATTTCGGGCACCACGTCGATGAAGCGTTCGGCGGCATAGTTCACAATAATGGGCTTATGAAAACCTACCGGACCAGCATCGCGGAATCCTCCCTCGCCGGCGGGGTCGGCCTCGCCCCAGGGCTGGTCGTCGCGGTCCACGCGCCACGAGCCTATGTCGTTGAGCAACGGGTATTTCTCTATCTCTATGCGCCAGCCGTGGTCGTCGGTAAGGTGCCAGTGGAACTTGTTCATCTTGTAGAGCGCCATCACGTCGAGAATCTTCTTGACCTGGCTGACGCCAAAGAAATGGCGCGACACGTCGAGGTGGCATCCGCGCCAGCCGAAACGGGGATAGTCCTTGATGTGGCAGTACGGCAGGTCTATCCGGCTGTAGCGCGTTGTGGCCACATCCTCGGGCAGCATCTGCACAAAAGTCTGGAAGCCGTAGAAGAGGCCGCGTTCGGTGTTGGCGCTGACCGCCACGCCGTCCTTGTCGACGTCTATCTGATAGCCCTCGTCACCGAGCTCGTCCACATAATCCTCATTGACAAGGAACTGAAGGCAGTTGGCCTCGGGCTTGCCCGCCAGCACCGGGTTGAGGTGCCACTGGCGCAAGCGAGTGGAGATAAACTTGATTACAGGGTCGTTCTGTCCCATATTGCCGGCATAGCACTTGGTAGACGAGGTGAGCGAAAAGGTGCCGCTCTCGACGGTCATTTCGACCGGCTGGGGGATCAGGGCATAGCTGTCAATTGTCACTTTCTTGCCACAGGAGGCAAACAAAACAGACGCGACAACTATCAAACAGGCTCTATATAAGCACTTTTGCATTTTACACAAAATAATTTATAAAATGCAAAAATACCAAAGATTTTTCAATTGTCGGCAGCCTGAAGCATTTTTTATCTTTATTTAAGATTTGGCACGTGGCCCCAGGCCGCTCCACGGTCCGTCTCCGCGTCCGTTCCGGAGGATGCCCGACTCGCGAAAAACAGGTCAAAAAACTATGTTGAAATCGTACCAAAAATTGACGAAAGTTTTATTAAACTTCACCGAGGTGAACTTTGGTAGAACTTTGGTAAAACTTTGAGTAAACTTTGATAGGAATTTGGTACCTGGTTGTCAGAGAGTTGCAATAAGGCAAAATCGGGCCTTTTTCGGGGTTTTCCAAAATTTGTCATAAACGCTCTGAAACTTCTAAGTTACAATGAATTACAGCAAGGTTTAAGACTTTTTAACAAACAGGCCCGTTTTTCGCAGAATTGAACGATTTTTTGCGAAAAGTTTTCTGTTCTTTTTTGAGAGGAAATTTGGATGCCGCATACAATTTTTCGCGGCGTTTTTAGTTATGAGATGAAAACAATATCTGCTATGGCTGACGGCAATTCGCTAAAGAAACTTTTTTCGGACTCGATGGTATACGGCTTGAGTTCGATTGTGGGTCGTTTCCTGAACTATCTGCTTGTGCCGCTCTACACCTACAAACTGGTGAGTTCGGGCGGCTATGGCGTTGTGACCAACCTTTACGCCTACACTGCGCTGCTGCTGGTGCTGCTGACGTTCGGTATGGAGACGACATTCTTCTACTTTGCCAACAACAACAAGGGCGACTACAAGCGGGTGTTCTCTACGGCGCTCTATATGGTGGGTGGCGTGGCGCTGCTGTTTCTGGTTGCCGTCTTTGCCTTCATCGGGCCCGTTTCGAGGGGCTTGGGCTACGCCGACCATCCTGAATATCTGCGCATTATGGCCACGGTCGTGGCCTTCGACGCTTTTCAGGCGATATTGTTCGCCTTCCTTCGCTTCAAGGGGCGTGCGTGGAAGTTCGCGTTCCTCAAACTGCTGTTCATCTTCTGCAACATCGGGCTTAACCTGTTTTTCTTCCTTGTCGCGCCGCGTCTGGCCGTGTCGCATCCCGAATGGATGGGCTGGTACAGCATTGACCGTCAGGTATATTACATCTTCCTGTCCAACCTTCTGTGCACAGTGCCCATCACGCTTGCCTTTTTGCCAGAGCTGCGCCATCTGCGCTACGGCGTCGACCGCAGACTGGCCAGGCAGATGCTGCGCTATACGTGGCCGCTGCTGCTGCTGGGGCTGGCGGGCATACTGAACCAGGTGGCCGACAAGATTTGCTTCCGCTTCCTCGTTCCGGGGCCCGAGGGCGACGCACAGCTTGGCATTTACGGTGCCTGCGTCAAGATTGCTATGATAATGGCAATGATCACCCAGGCGTTCCGCTATGCCTACGAGCCGTTCGTCTTCAGCGGCGGCAAGGAGAGCAAGGAAAGCCAGGCGCTGGTAATGAAGTACTTTGTTATGTTCACGCTGTTGGCGTTTCTGGCAGTGGTGGGCTATATGGACATTCTGCGCCACATAATATCGGAGCGCTACTGGGACGGCCTGCGGGCAGTGCCCATTGTTATGATGGCCGAGATTTTTATGGGCATCTATTTCAACCTGTCGTTCTGGTACAAGCTGATTGCCAAGACCTGGTGGGGCGCCGTGATGTCGGCCATAGGGTGCGCGGTGCTGCTGGCTGTGAACTTCATCTTCGTGCCGCGCTATGGCTATATGGCTTGCGCCTGGGGCGGCTTCTGCGGCTATGCCGTGTGTATGCTGCTCAGCTACTTTATCGGGCAGCGGTACAATCCCGTCGACTACCCGGTCAAGGCCATTCTGGGCTATTTTGCACTTGCAATGGCTGTGTTCGCCGCGATGAGCAGCGTCCACTTCGATTCAGAGTGGCTGACGCTGACAATCAACACGTTGCTGCTGCTCGTCTATGCCGCAGTGATGCTGTACAACGAGCGCGCGCTGGTAAAGCGTGTGCTTGGAAAATTAGGAATCAAGAGGGGTTAAAAGAGCACCTTCTCGCAGAGGGAATAGGTAAGGTGGAAGTTGATTTCCTCCTTGGCCTGGCAGGAAGTGCCGAGTTCTTCGAGTTCTTGTTCGTCGAATTCGTCGACATTGCCGTCATAGCGGTAGCAGCGGCAGGTTTTGTTGCACGAGGTGCAGAGAGCGGCAACGACGGAAAGGATGATAAGCAGTTTCTTCATTGTTCGGTTGTTAGCGGGCTGATGCCGCGAAGCATCTATCTGTTGTCAAGAAAATCGGTTACAAGTTTTTCGTTTATATTGCGGTAGGCAAAGGAGGCTGCGACATCGCCATCCTCGACAAGCAGCACGATGGGGAACGAGGCGCGTGTGATTTTGATGAAGGTTTCCTTGTCGATTCTTGTCTCGCTGAAGTGCGAAGAGCGAGAGACCTCGTAGAATTTGGCGTAGCTTGCCGTGTCGCTTATCTTCGGAAACACGTAGGTTATGCGTGTGCTGTCGAGGTCGTTGCGGGCCACAATGGTAGAGATTTTGCCGGCGGCAAGCTGGCAGATGCCGCACTTGGGGCTGAAGAAGGCGACGATGTTGCGGCCTTCCTGGAGCTGTATGGCGGGGCTGGCCGGAACCGCAAGCGTGTCGGCAGCGTCGACGGCGGGCTGCAGCTGCTGCAGGAACAGCTCTTCGTCGAAGCGTTCGTCGGTGTTGGTGTAGAACCAGCTGTCGGGCGGTGTCAAGATGAACGTGGTGACGATGGGTGCCAGGATGAGCGCCGTGGTGACATACCATTTGCCATAGAACGGCAAGGAGGCCAGGAGACCCACGCCAAGCATCACGAGCATCATTACAAGTGCCAGTTTGTCAATGGCGTAGAACGAGTGCACCATACAGTAGACCACCAGCACGGCAGTGGCAAGGTATATCAAAACAACGAGCCACCAACGCGGAAACCAGTCGGCGGGGGTGAACTTGTAGATGAACAGGAGCAGAACGACCAGAACGGCATTCTTAAGTATCGACTGAACGGGATCGAACGGCAGCATTTCGCCGAAGCAATGGCAACTGTCGGTGCGCCCCACAAGGTGCGCATAGGTAAGGAATACGACAAAGCAGAGGAGGAAGAGCAACGACATCAGGACCGCGAAACGATGGTTGCGATGCGAGATGAGCGCAGCACCGAGGATTAGCTCGAAAGCAAGCACGAAGCGGGCCACATAGAAAGAGACACCGAGCGGGAAAATGCCGAAACTGAAGATGTACATCTCGAAGCTGTCGATAGTGATAAACTTGGAGACAGCGGAGATGATGAACATCATTCCGACGAGTATTTTCAGCACTGAGGCCAATACGCGCAGAGCTTTCATCTAATCAGTCGGTAGGATGTTCCTGCGGGATTGTCGTTACGCTGTCGACATCGAGTTCTACACAATCCACCTTACGTGTAGAGGTAACATATTCACCGTTTTTCAATTCTTGGATGCCCAGTTCGAGCAGATGTTTGCACTTGAAGCTGCGGTCGACATTGACGACAACGGTGTCGGCGACTATATGTCTGACACTGTCAGGGGTGACGGTGGTGTAACTCTCGCTAATACAATGGCAGAAACGGCTCTTCTTGCAGGCACCAAGGGTGACGACAACGGCAAGGAGCAGTAAAGCAACAGCTATTTTCTTTGTTTTCATTCCTTTAATAGTATCAATTGTTGGCATAATTTTCAAAGTCGAAGTCGGTGCATAGCACGGAATCCGTAATGTCGGGATAAAGGACCGGGTCTTGGTCGAAGAGCACATAACGCAGGTCTTCGCAGGTACCTTTATCGATTTTGATTATTCGTATTTTCTGCGGGTTGGCCTGTCGACCAAAGACGGCACAGCGGCAGGTACGCTCTTTGGTGCAGGAAGTTGCAGCAAAGAGAAGGGCCAGGGCGCCAACGGAAAGAAGAACTTTTTTCATTTTATGATGTGTAATATTACTCTGAATCAAAATGCAAAAATAGCACTTTTTTTTCATTTGGAGAAAAAAAAGTTACAACACGCTGCAAATTAGCAGTCCATCCCTGATGTTCAAGAGGATGTTTTCCACTCTTTTGTCGGCCTGAACATATTCATTGAAGGCGTGCATACAACGTGTATCGGCATCCTTGTTCTGCTCCAAATCAAGCACTTTTCGGCCCCAAAGGACGTTGTCTACAATTACAAGCCCTCCCCTACGCATACGCGGCACAAGCAGTTCGTAATAGTCTTTGGTGTGCCTCTTGTCGGCATCGATAAAAGCAATATCTATCTGACTGCAACCATCCGAAAACAAGTTCGGAATCAATGTCTTTGCATCTCCTATATGAAGGCTTACGCGGTCGCTGACATTGGCCATTGCAAGATGACGGCGAATGACGGCTTCGTATTCCTCGTTGACTTCGAAAGAGTGGAGCGTGGCATCGCCGTCCAACCCTCGTGCCATACATACAGTGGAATAGCCGACAAACGCCCCTACCTCGACGGCGCAACGAGCGTGCGACGAGCGGCAAAGCGTTGTAAGCAGTTGCCCCTGATACGGGCCACATACCATTTGGGGCTGGGCGGTGTGGAGGTGTGCCCAGCGTTCGATGGCCGCAAGCGTGTCATCCTGAAATGTGGTGAAAGCCTCGGTATATTCCTCGATTTTCAACGTCAAAGGCTTTTAAGCAGTTCTTCGAGTGCGACCTCGTCTTTGATAAGGACGTCGCGAGCCTTGGAGCCATTGTAAGGACCGACGATACCCGCAGCCTCAAGCTGGTCGATGATACGTCCGGCACGGTTGTAACCGAGCGACAGCTTGCGCTGCAACAGCGACGTACTGCCGAACTGCGAGGCCACGACAAGACGCGCCGCGTCGTTGAAGAATTCATCCTTCGACTTGGCATCGAACTCTTTGTTGGGCTCGTCGTTCTCGTCAAGATACTCGGGCAGCAGGAACCCTTCGCCCTCGGCATAGCCGCGCTGCTGGCCAATATATTGCGCAAGACGCTCTATTTCGATAGTCTCGATAAGTGCGCACTGGCAGCGCACAAGGTCTTTGCCAGCAAGCGAAATGAGCATATCGCCACGGCCTATGAGCTGATTGGCGCCACTGGTATCGAGAATGGTACGCGAGTCGATGGCAGAAATGACACGGAACGCAATTCGTGCAGGGAAATTGGCTTTGATAGCGCCAGTGATGATATTGGTCGTAGGACGCTGAGTGGCAATAATCAGATGTATACCCACGGCTCTTGCAAGCTGGGCAAGACGGCAGATGGGGAGCTCCACCTCTTTGCCAGCAGTCATAATAAGGTCGGCAAACTCATCGATAACCAGCACTATATAAGGCAAGTACCGGTGACCGTGGTCGGGATTGAGCTGGCGGCTGATGAATTTGGGATTGTACTCCTGAAGGTTACGCACCTTGGCCGACTTGAGCAGGTCGTAACGCTGGTCCATCTCTATGCAGAGCGAGTTAAGGGTGCGTACCACCTTCTTGACATCGGTAATGATAGCCTCTTCAGAGTCAGGCAGTTTAGCCAGATAGTGGCGCTCTATGGCGTTATAGAGTGACAGCTCGACCTTCTTGGGGTCCACCATTACAAACTTGAGCTCTGCAGGATGTTTCTTATAAAGCAATGAAGCAATAACAGCATTGAGGCCCACCGACTTACCTGTACCCGTGGCACCTGCCATAAGGAGGTGCGGCATCTTGGCAAGGTCGGTAACGAAGACATCGTTGGAGATGGTTTTTCCGAAAGCAATGGGCAACTCGGCCTTGCTGTTGCGGAAAGCATCGCTCGTCAGCATTGTCCTCATAGAAACAACCTGCGGATTCGCGTTGGGGACTTCAATACCTATGGTGCCTTTGCCAGGAATCGGTGCAATGATACGGATGCCAAGCGCAGAGAGCGACAGGGCAATATCGTCTTCAAGGCTTTTGATTTTGGAGATGCGTATGCCAGGGGCCGGCTTTATCTCATAGAGCGTTACCGTCGGGCCAGGCGAAGCTGTGATTTCGACAATTTCGATGCCATAGTTGCGCAACGTTTCGACGATGCGGTTTTTGTTAGACACAAGTTCTTCGTTTGTCACCTTGACATTCTTCTTCTCCCAGTCCTCGAGTATGTCGGTTTCTGGCATCTTGAAGTCCTTGAGGTCAAGCTTGGGGTCGTAAGGTTCGCCGATGCCGTAGTGCACACGGTAATCGTCAGGGTCAAGCTCCTCTTCTTCCAGTGGTTGCTCTTTAGAGCCTTCATCCTGCATATCATTGACGGTGAATATCGGCTCATTGCCCTGACCAGCCTTCTCGCCAGGGCGACCGGCGCGGCTGTTAACTTTCTCAAACTCGTCGTCGATGCTGAAAGTAACCACTTCCGGCTTCTCCTGCTGCACGGGTTCCTCCACCTCTTCACGTTCACCACGCCGCTTTTGGACACGCTCTATAACGATATCGTCCAAATGCGAATCAGATTCAAACTCAACGCCTTCGTTTTCATCATCTTCGTCTTCCAGATCGACATCTTCTTTGTGTCCTCCAAACAGTCGCTTTATAAATCCCGGCTTTTTTTCCTCCTCTTCTTCATCGGCAGACTCTTCAACCACTTCGTGCGGAGCAGCATCCTCCTGCGGACGCTCCTTGCGCTCGGGCAGATGGAATCGTACATTATGCACCAAGAACAGGAAAATAAAGGCAAGGAACAGTTGCAATATCGGCAGACCAATGTGCAGGAGCCCATATAGCAGCCGTGCCAGTTCGGTACCCACCACGCCCGACAAGGCTGCGCCGAGAGTATATTGGTCGCCGTTCTCGGGATTGGCGAGCCAGCCAATGGTTGTGCAGAGCCACATAACCCAGAAAACGACCGACCATAACGTTTTGCGGAACAGGCGGTCATCGCGCCACAACGTCCGTCGCGGCGCCTTCTCCGACTTCGACTTACGGTGCGTGACGATAAGCCGAAGACCATATACAAAAAGAAGAAAACAGAGACCCAGTGAAGCCAGACCGAACGAGCCGCTGACCAGCACCGATGCCAGCCAGCCACCCAAGGTGCCGCACCAGTTCACCGACCGCGAAGGCTCAAGACCAAGCTTGATATACCACAGCACATAGCACAGAATGGCTATGGCGGCAAATACCGCAAACAGCACATAGAATGAACCTCGGACTATGGCAAACTGAGGGGAGGCCAGAAACTGCTTCAGGCCTCCCTCCTTAGTGGGTTTGACTTTCTTCTTCTTAGCCATAAATCACTATTCCTCTTGCAGGTATTGCATTTCTTCGCTGATTTGCTTGAACAGCTCGGTGAATTCCTTTTCCGAAAGTTCCTCATAGCCACTGGGCAGCAGCATATCAACTTCTTTCACCTTGCCTTTCTTCACCTCGGTGGCAGTGAGCGTCAGCTGACGGCCCTCGCCAAGGTCGGTCGAGTACTCAAGGCCGATGCCTTTGACACCATTGAACAGCAGGTTGACATCGGGGCCCATCTCGTCGCTGTACCAGATAACGATAGGATGATCCGTACTCTCATCGTCAAATACGTGCAGGATAGCCTTTTTCGCATTGATGCCGGCAACAGTCTTGGTCTCACCAGCCACATACTCGATGTAGTAGCCCTCGGTGCAAGGAATCGTCAAACTGTCAATACTGCTCTGCTTCAGCTCCGTTTTGGCAAGAATCTTGCTCGAGCCCTTGTAGTCGAGCTCCACATCATTCTGCGAGAGATACATAAAAATCATACTCAAATCCCAGCAGGAGAACTGCTTGTGACCATCAATGAGAATGCTGTTAATCATCGGCGAGTTGGTGAAAACCATACTCGACGTAAGTACCTTGTCGTCATAGACTTTAAGCTCTGCGGTAGCCATCTGCTCAGGGACGTTGAACGCAGTCTCGCCTGTCGATGTAACCGAATAGGTGATGATACCTTTGAAAGTGTTCTGGGCCATAAGGCTGCCCATCGATAAAACGGCCATAGCCGCAATAACAAGTATTTTCTTCATAATGATTTAATTATTGTCTCTAATTACAGTTATTTAAAAGTAAATAACGCCACGTATTAAAAAAAAGTATAAGTCCCGACAAAAAAAAATTCTAAAAACCGCTTTCGGGCTAAAGTGCCTCTTCCAGCACCCACATTTTGTTCGAGTTAGAGCCTTTAATCAGGATTGTTGCGCCGCTCACAGGATTTGCCTTCAGTTGAGTCAGTGCATCACTGCTGTTGGCGAACCACAGCACGCCCCCCTCCCCTTCTGCGAAGCGGAACTCATCGCCGACAAGTACAATCATATTGAATCCTCCACCCATCACTTTGTCGAACAGCTTACGATGCTCCGCCTTCGAGTCGCCGCCCAGTTCCTTCATTCCGCCAAGCATAACAACCTTGTTGTCAGCCTTCATAGCAATAAAATTGTCGACAGCCACACCCATACTCGATGGGTTGGCATTATAGCAGTCAAGCACCAGGGCGTTGCGCTCCGTGCGTTTGAACTGCGAACGGTTGTTCGACGGGCTGTACTCCTCAATGGCAGTCTTGATGTCAAAGAGCTCCACGCCGAAGTAGCGGCCCACGCACACCGCAGCCATAGCGTTGTCGTAGTTGTATGCGCCAATCAGCTGCGACTGCACGGTATACACATTGTCGTCGTCCTCGAAATAAAACTTCATATAGGGGTCGGCCGACACGAATGCGCCCTTGCATTCAGCCGTCTCGCTGCTGCCGTAGGTCACAACCGAAGCCATAGGCATATTAACCCCGCGCACCTTGAAGTCGCCAGTGTAATCGGAAGGCTTGGCGCCAGGGAATGAAGGAATAACGCCAGGCAGCACCGACGGGCTCGAAGGCAGCTGCGACATCTTCTCGGCGCGCTCCATCAGTATCTCGTTGTCCGAATTGACAAAAATCACTCCTGCCATTGCCGCCAGATGCTTATACAGCTCCGTCTTGGTGCGGATCACGCCCTTGAACGAGCCAAAGCCCTCCAAATGCGCCTTGCCCACATTGGTGATGAGGCCGAACTCCGGATTGGCGATATTGCACAGAAAATCAATCTCGCCCGGATGGTTGGCACCCATTTCCACTATCAGCATCTCTGCATCGGCGGGCATCGAAAGCAGCGTCAGCCGCACCCCCAAATGATTGTTGAAGTTCCCCTGCGTGGCGTGCACGCGGTAGCGCTTCGACATCACCGCCGCCAAGAGCTCCTTGGTGGTTGTCTTGCCGTTGGTGCCGGTAATGCCAATCACCGGAACAGTCAGCTGACTGCGATGGAAGCGAGCCAGCTCCTGCAGCGTCTGCAGCACATCGCCCACCACCACACAGCGGTCGTCGGTCTTAAACTCAGGGTTGTCAATCACGCAAAGGGCCGCGCCCTGCTCCAAGGCCGACGCAGCAAAGCGGTTGCCGTCGAAGTTGTCGCCCTTGAGCGCAAAGAAGATGCTGCCCTCGCGCACCTTGCGCGAATCGGTGGTGACATCACGCCTCTTCAGATATTCGGCATAGAGTTCTTCAATATTCATATAGCCAAACAACAATTATGTTTATACAAATCTACGAAAAAAGGTTCCTCTCTCGAAGAACCCTTTTCTCTGTCGGGGCGAGAAGACTCGAACTTCCGACCCCTTGCACCCCATGCAAGTGCGCTAGCCAACTGCGCCACGCCCCGAACTGTACTCTGCATTCAAGCCAGAAAAAAAAGCTTTTCCCCCTCCTCAAATGCGAGTGCAAAAGTACTACTTTTTCAGATACCCACCAAATTTTTTTTCACTTTTGTGTTTCAAAAAAGTCCTTCTTATGCTATAACTACCTAATTAACACCACCGTTCCCTTACGTACAATTTGGTCGAAAGGATACGTTATCTTGTGGCAAGAGATGAGGTAAGTGTACACTCCCTGGGGGCATTTTTCGCCATTTTGGGCATTTCCGTCCCACGCCTGTTCCTGGTCATACGACTCAAACACCAGCTGTCCGCGGCGGTCATAGATGAAGATATGGTAGCGTTGTATATCGTTCATCTTGACCTGAAAAGTGTTGTTGGTACTCTCCTCGGGCGTAAAGGCGTTGGGCACCCACAGCGTCGTATGGTCCACATAGACCGTCACCGTAGTGGTGTCGAAGCACATATAGGGGTTGTATGCCCACAGCATAACATTGATTGAATCCACATCGTCGGGCACCACATACGACACCTCCTGTTCCGTCTTCACCACGCCGTCGGGGAACTCCCAGCGTCGCGTGGTCGCGTGCTCGCTCTTGTCGGTGAAGACCGCCTCCATTGTACCTAACGACACCGTGCGTGGCGTCACCTCGCCGATAGCCACCGGCTGCGGCTCCACGGCCACCGTCACCGACTCAGAGTTGGTGCAGACGCCGTTCACTGCATTGACGGTATAGACCGTCGTGCTGGCGGGGTTGACAATAA
>CAJOMZ010000023.1 GCA_905236645.1 uncultured Bacteroidales bacterium | reverse complement strand
ATCGCCGACATCGTCGAGGCGGTGCACCTGAGCGACGACCCGTCGCTGACCTACGCCTACTACCAGCAGCATATCAAGCCCACCGGAGCGCAGGCATCCCAGCCGGCATCGGACACAGGCAAGAAGCGCTGGGTATGCGACGTATGCGGCTATGTCTACGAGGGCGACGAGCTGCCCGCCGACTTCATCTGCCCCTGGTGCAAGCACCCCGCCAGCGACTTCAAACTGGTGGAATGAAATAAATAATAGTCGTATCATCTAAAACAGATTCAATATGAGCAACGACATTATCAAATCATTAGCCGCACTATTGATGGCAGTATGCTTCCCCTCAATAGCTTCGGCGCAATATTTTGAGGTGGGCGGTATCGTCTATGGCATAACATCGGATTAGACCGTCGAAGTGCTGCCTAAATATGTTTTGTAGAACAGCCACTACAGCGGCGCCATCACTATTCCGCAGACGGTGGAATATGAAGGTGCCTCCTACACCGTGACAGCATTGGCGGAGGCGGCTTTTGAGAGTTGCACCACCGTCACCAGCCTGACACTGCCGCCGACCATCCGCAGCATCGGGTCGCACTGCTTCTACAACTGCACCTTCTCTACGCTTCAGCTGCCCGACTCGCTGCGCCGCATCGACGACCACGCTTTCCTTTATTCAAGCATCTCGTCATTGCACCTGCCAGCCTGTTTTGAAGAGTATGACGAATGTACTTTCTGGGCGAGGAACCTGATGAGCATCACCGTAGATGAGGCCAATCTCCGCTACCGTTCCATTGACGGTTGGCTATACAGCAAGGACAGCTTGACGCTTTGCATTGTACCTACCGGTGAGACAGGAGCAGTCGACGTGCCATCGTATGTACGGCATTTGGGCAAGATGGCCTTTGGTTTCTGCGGTCATATCACCTCGATCACAATGCCAGAAGGTCTGGTTTCTATCGGTGACTTCGCCTTTAACTGCTGTGCTGCGGTCAATAACATCGTCATACCCTCTACGGTGACACACATAGGCATCTGCCCCTTCTCCTACTGCCCGCAGATGAACAGCCTCTCGATTGGTGAAGGCAACACGCATTATGTGATGGATGGCTTGATGCTCTACAGCAGCGACTATGACACATTGGTTTCGTGCCACAAGTCGGACGCTACAGTTACGCTGAACCCTAATGTGAAAGTCCTTGGTGGCTTCGAGAACAACACCTGGGTGCGGAACATCAGCATACCGGAGAGTGTAACCGACATCCCCGACTCGCTGTGCATCATTCCAAAAGATGCCTTCAACTCGTGCATAAAACTCAGTTCCGTCACTTGGGGCAATGATGTCGAGGAGATTGGCGACTATGCCTTTGGGGCACTGTCGCAAATGAGCAGTACCCATATCACCACCCTTGACCTCCCGATGAACCTAAAGAAAATCGGCGAAGCCGCCTTTGGTGCCTGCAGCAACAGCCTGCGTAACGTTTACTTTTATGGACGGCTTGACACAATGGGCAGTTACGTCTTCTCTGGAGCCAACCTTGACAATATCTTCTTTGCCACTGGTATGCCGCCCGCTGTCGTCGGCGACGGTCCACTCGAACAGATCGGCGGCATCGGGCGCATCCATATCCCTTGTGGCCTTTTGGCAGAATGGACCGACCATATCTACTGGGGCCGGTATGCCGACAAGATGGAAGAGGACTGCGGGAGTATCGACAACCCTGATGCTGACGACTTGAAGGTCTACACCCACGGTGGCCGCATCATTGTCGAGGGAGCCGAAGGCAAGGCCGTCCGCATATTCGACATCACAGGCCGCTGCGTCCGCAACGAGGCAATCCCGACGGGTATCTATCTGGTCAAGGTCGGCAACCGCCCGGCACAAAAGGTGGTGGTGATAAAATAGCCCGGCCTTAAATATAATGATTTGATTTTATGCTTATGATTCATCTAAATCATAAGCATATTTTTCATAAATCTCTTGGATTCCGTATGGGAGAAATCCGACAGCCTGAATTTTTTGCAAAATATTTTTTGCCATATAAGAAAATAGTCGTATCTTTGCAGTCGGAAAAGTAAATAAATATGGACGCGCACTTGACAAAACAAATCGGCGAATACTTTGCCACCCAGCCCGTGTTGAAGGCGTGGGTGTTTGGTTCATATGCACGTGGAGAGCAGCGTGAGGACAGCGATATTGATATAATGATTGTCCCAGACCGCAATGCTCACGTGGGCCTTTTCCTGCTTAGCGGAATGAGGCTTGATTTACAGGATATCCTTGGGAAAAAAGTTGATTTGGTTACAGAAAAGGGGTTATTGCCATTTGCCCGCCCCTCTGTTGAAAGAGACAAGGTTTTGATGTATGAAAGAGTATGCTAAAGACAGAATGAGGCTCGAACATATCGTCGAAGCCATAGAAAGATTACAAGTGCACGCCGGCAACCTTGCAGAAGATGAATTGCGTAAAGACGTGATGCGCTATGGTACACGAGTATTTCAATGTGGATGAAGAAACTGTATTTGAGGTACTCCATTCGGAAATACCTGAATTGAAAAAACAGATAACCACGTACCTAAGCACAATTGATTGGATACAATGGGAATCTCAATAAGACATAACGTATAATTAACCCTTAAATCGAAAACAATATGGAAAAGTATGTTTGCAACGTCTGCGGGTATGAGTATGACCCCGCAAAAGGCGACCCCGACAACGGCATCGCCCCCGGCACCAAGTTCGAAGACCTGCCCGCCGACTGGGTGTGCCCGCTCTGCTCGGTGGACAAGACTCATTTTGAGAAACAATAACTTAAAAACATTATATTATGCTTAACAAAAAAGTAGCCGATCTGCTTAACGATCAAATCAACAAGGAGCTTTACAGCGCCTATCTCTATCTCGATATGTCCAACTATTTCGAGCGCCGCGGCTTGAACGGCTTCGCCAACTGGTATATGATTCAGGCTCAAGAAGAGCGCGACCACGCTATGCTGTTCTACCGCTATATGCAGAACAACGACTGCCCCGTGACGCTGGGAGCCATAGCCAAGCCCGACAAGGTGTTCAAGAAAGATATGGACGTGCTTAAGGCCGGTCTGGAGCACGAGGAGTATGTAACCGCCTCAATCCACACCATCTATGACGCAGCCAACAAGGTCAAGGACTTCCGCACTATGCAGTTCCTCGACTGGTTCGTCAAAGAGCAGGGCGAAGAGGAGACCAACGCCCGCGATATGATCTCGAAGATGGAACTCTTCGGTAGCGACGCCCGCAGCCTCTATATGCTGAATCAGGAACTTGCCGCCCGCGTCTACAGCACCCCCAGCCTGGTGCTCGACTAATTTTCTCAAAGCATTTATTAACCATAAAACAAGAAATACAATAAAATGAGCAAGAAATTCATCTGCCCCGTCTGCGGGTACGTCTATGAAGGCGACGAGATGCCTGAAAAATGCCCCATCTGCGGCAAACAAATGCAGGAAGTGAAAGAGGACATCAAGACTTGGGCTGCCGAGCATATCGTCGGCGTCGCCAAGGATGCCCCCGAAGACATCAAGGCCGACCTGCGTATGAACTTCGAAGGCGAGTGCAAAGAGGTTGGTATGTACCTTGCAATGGCTCGCGTGGCTCACCGCGAAGGCTATCCCGAAATCGGTCTCTATTGGGAGAAGGCCGCTTTCGAAGAGGCCGAGCACGCCGCCAAGTTCGCCGAGCTGCTGGGCGAAGTGCTGACCGACAGCACCAAGCAGAATCTCAAGATGCGCGTCGATGCCGAGTACGGCGCCACCGCCGGCAAGACCGACCTGGCCAAACGCGCCAAAGCCCTCAACCTCGATGCCATCCACGACACCGTCCACGAGATGGCTCGCGACGAGGCACGCCACGGCAAAGCCCTCGAAGGCCTGCTGAACCGCTACTTCAAATAAAAAAACGAATAGCTGAAAACAAAAAAAAGAGAGCCTCGCGGCTCTCTTTTTGCGTATGGGCTCCAACCCATACTGAATCATATTATAACCAATCTTTGCACAATGTTTAACCCATTGCTTTTGATTCTTACAAAATACGAGCCCTTGCCGAGGCGCTCCACGTTGAGCTGCGCCTGGCAGTCGCCGTCGCAATCAAGGCTTTGCGAGTGAACAATCCTTCCGCCCAAATCGCACACCTCCACCTCAATGTGCCCCGCAACGCCACTGATAGTCACCGTGGCGACCTTGGAGGCCGGGTTGGGCTGAATTGCGACCTTCGAATTCTCGCCCACCACAGTAATGCCCACGGTCTCAGTCTGGAAGGTGACGGTGCTCCAGGCACTTGCAACGCCGTCCTCGCACTCGGCCCTGACGTTGACGTCGTAGTACTCGCCAGGCTCAAGGCCACCTAAATTAATGCGCCCGCCCGAGACGCCTGCGACAAGTGTCCCCTGCCCCACACCGAAATTGTGCGGGCCGTACTCCACATCACAGGTCGCCGACGAGCTTTGCCAAGTGGCCACCGCCGAGTTATGCGTTATGCTGCCCACCTGCAGGTCCTCAACCTGCTGACAGACAAGTGTGGTAAACCGAACCGTATCGCTTTCGGCCGACTCATAAATGCCGCCGCCGCAATAGGCACGCACAGCGGCAAAGTAGCCGATACCCTGTGCAAGCCCCTCGACAAGGACGTGATGCTCTGCAACGAGCAGATTTGTATCGTATGCCGTGTTCCACAGGTGCAGCATCCACTGCCCCTCGTCGCTCTCCGGCTGCCAGTCGAACAATGCCGAATTATAGTATATCTCGCTGACCATAAATCCACTCGGCACTGCGCACCGCAACGTGTCTGTAAAAATATCCACCGACATAGGCTGCGAATAGCGTCCTTCAGCGCTGCTGCACACCGCACGCACAATGCAACGGTATCGGCTGGTAGGTGCAAGCCCCGTAAAAGTGTGGCTTTCACCCTGCACCGTCGCCACGATATCGGGCTCGCCGTCGTCGTTCAGCGAACGCAGCGTCACCTCGTAGGCTTCAGTATCGCCGTTCCACGACACCGTAGCAAAGTTGTAACCCACCGTGTCCACGTCCAGGCCCGCCACAGGCGTGCAATAAGGCGTACAGCTGTACAGCTCAAGGAAAGGCATCATATATAATCCATAGCAATTATTGGCGGTCAGCGACGCGGGCTGGACAGGCTGTCCGAAGCTATAATAGTACAAGCCCCGCCCACTGTAGTCAGTATACCCACGGAATGGAGCCGACTGCTGACTGGCACCCGAATTGTCGACGACAAACATCATTATATTGCCAGTGCCGAAGTAGGGATAAATGCTGTCGAAAGCAACTGCATTCCAGCCATAGTCGAAGTCGAACGGTCCCGAGTAGACAAGCCGTGCCAAAGTGCTGTCGAACAGCGGTTCCGTACCATAGGAAAAGTGATCCGTCGATGCCGGCTGCATATAGATCTCTATATCGTCCTTCGCCGTCAGCGGCACATCCGAGGCATAGAAGAACCGCAGCCCCTCATAGTCGTGCGGACCGCCCAGTGTCGCGCTGTCAAGCAGCATTATGCTGACGCTGTACGGGGCAAGTGTGGCTACAGGCGCTGTGGTCAACACATCGCTATAAGAGCTGTCCGCGAACCGACTGATGTCGGGCTGTGCGCACACCTCGGTACAGATTGTCACCGGTCCTGAATAAAAAACAAACTGGTTGTCAGTGCATACAGGCTGAATATATATATCGTAGGTTGTCGAAGATGAAAGGTTTGCCAACGTGCAAGGGTGAGTGAAATAGGTGTGGAAGCTGCCTGTGCCGGGCACAAAGCCGTGGGGTCCGTACTCCACACGCCACGACGTGGCCTCGCCGTGTTCCGTCCAGTCAAGAGTCACCGAATTGTGCGTGACATCGCTGTAAACCAAGTCGCTGACAGGCGGGCAGCTGTTGATATCAAGACTGATGTTGTCGATTGCCGCCGGCGGATTATAGCCGCTGTAGTTGTTGTTACGCCACTGGAAGACGAGGTTCCAACCGCCCGACGACGGCACCACTATCTGCCCCGAGCGCGTGTGCCAGTTGCCGTCGCGGTTCAAAATATAGTCCATATAGTCGTCGAGGGCTATGGCGTTGTCGGGCGTGTGGTTGCTGTACCAGGTAGTGCTGAACACGCTCGCGTCGTTGAGCATCACGCTGTCGGGGAAAAGAGCCACACACAAGAAGTCGTTTGCATCGCCTACCGAACGCCAGTCGTAGCTGAAGTTGTAGTAGCCAGCCTGCAGCGTAAGGTTGCGCACCGCCAGCACCGTCGAGCCGGAGACAAGGGTATAGGCGTTGCTCTGGCCGCTGTCGTTGGTGATGTACAGGCCGCGATGGTCGGCCGTGTCGTTGTAGGCCGCCGAGCCGATATGCCAGATGTTCTGATAATTGCTGTTCACCAGCGTCCAGCCGGCGGCGCTGGCGCTGTCGAAGCCGCAGACATAAGGCACTGTGGCCGGCTCGGCAAAAGTGCGGAAGCGGCCTGTCAATGCAATGCTGGTGTCGCCGGCACCACACACGATGCGAATGCTCACCTCATAGTCCGTGCCCGGCTCAAGGCCTGTCAAAGAGGCTGTTGTGTTCTGCGTATAAAGCGTAATCGGCACCCCGCCGCCCGCGGGCGTACAGTCGACGCGGAACAGCGTCGCCCCCTGCCCATACCAGCTGAACGAGGCCGAATTATTGCTGCGGGCCGTCAGACGGTAGGTGTCGGGCGTGGGGCACGACGGCGCCACAGTGACCTCCACGTCGTCGATGAAGGCATCGTTGATATAGCCCGTATTATGCATCGGATTCGGCGAACGCAGAGCCAGATAGCGGCCCGTACCCGTGTAGTTCGAAAAATAGCAATAGTACCGTTCCCACTCGCCGTTGCGCGATTTCGAAACAGTCCTTATCGGCACAAAACTGCCGATGTTGTATGGGTCGTCGACAACGCCCACCTGTATCGTGTCCTGCTGCAGGGCAAACGAAAACTCGAGCGAGTCGACAGCCGTGGGGTGGATGGGCAGCACGGCATAGCTATAGCCGTTCAGAAAAGGCCAGAACTCCAACTTGCCGCTGACCTGGCGCGGCCAGTCTCCACTCATATACCAGCATCTGTCGAACTCGTCGCCGTCGAAGCCATAGCTGTACGGCAGGTCGGACGGCTCGCACTTGGTGCTCACCAGGAAATGGCGCGGCAGACTGGTCTCTCCGTAGCTGCAATCCGACACAATATCAATCATATACTCCGTCCCGGATTGCAATCCGGAGAGGGTGTACCCGTTGTTGAGGACGTAGTCCGAAGCGACACCGTTGCAATAGACTATCCAGCGGTTTTCGCCGTTGCCCGCAGTCCAGCTCAAGTCTATATGGTCGGGATAAGGATGCTTGACCACCGCGACGGGCGGCTGGCAGTCCGAAATCTTCGACAGCCCGATGTTGTCCATTATTACTGAAAAATACTGGTATCCGGCCCCCGATCCGTTCGCTGCCGCGCGAAAAGCCACATAGCGCCCCGTGCCCGTATAGCCTGTAAGCGGAATCGAAAAATCCATAAAGACGTTGTTCTGTATGTATAATGTCGACACCGGCACGAAAGTGGTGCTGTCGTAAGGGTCGGTCATAACACCCACCGTGCATCGCATCGAGCCGTTGAGTTGCCTTGCCTCGAACGAGACCACAACGCTGTCCATAGGCCCCACCCCTTCGGCCAGCGGCGGCAAAACGGCATAGCGCACCTCATCGCTGCCATCCAATGCCCAATACAGGCAAGGCGAGTTGCTCACGCCGAAATAATTAAAGAGCGTTGGATAGACATACGACGTGTATGGGTTGTGGGTCTCGTTGACAATCAACCGGTTCCAACAGTAAGGCAAAAAATCGATTTCATAGTTCAAATCCACATCCAAATCGTCGAAGTGTTGGAAATAAGGCAGATGCCTTATGCTGTCGCACGGTTGGGTCACCGCGAACTGCTCGTAGAAGCCCGTGTCGGTCCCGCAAACCGGAGTGACATAGGCCATATCGCTCCTACCCATACCTATCTCATCGACAACTACATAAGGATGCTCCACCGTCGTCGTGCTTCCATTCCACTCTACAATCCAGCGCGAGGCGGAACTCTGGTCCCACGACAGCAGGATACCGTTGGGATGCGCCGTCACCGTCAGCGAGTCGACCATAGGGCAGGTGACAGGCTCTATGCTTATGTTGTCGATGGCCGGCGGGACCAAAGTCGTATAATTGTTATATCTTGTGTAATGGAAAAGGAACGCCAGCGTATAGGTCCCCGACGAATCGATGCGCACCCTCTGACGATAACGGGTCCAGTCGTATGTGCCGCTGAAGCCGCCAGTGCTGTCCACACTGACATAACCCCCTGGAACCGAACCGGCTATCCAGCCACCGTTGTCGCCGGCCGTAAAGCTTGCCGCACCCGGCACCAGCGCCGCGCGCAGGCAGTTGCGGAACGGCCAGGTAGGTGTGGTCACAGGCAATTTGCAACGCCAGTCGTAGCTTATCAAATACTCTCCGCTGTCGATATGCAACGTCCGCGAAGCAAAGACATACGCCTCAGGTTCGCCGAAACTGTGCGTCGCACCGCTGTCGGCACTGATATAAAGGCAATTGACACCACTCGGCATATCGCTCACCGCCGAACCTATGAACCACTGCGACGACTGTGTGCCGTTGGCCAGCACCCAGCCCGCAGCCGAGGCAGAATCCTCAAAATCACAGTAGTATGGCACCTGAGCCACATTCTGGCCATTCGTATACAAGGCCAAACATACAAAAAAGGCAAAGCATATTTTTTTCATAGTTCGAAAAAGATTGGATTTACCCCATAAGTAGCTTTTGAGGGCAAAAAAGTTTCAAAACATTTTATTAAAAAAAGTTAAATGTATCCAATACGCTGACACACAATACATTAAAGCCACTGGTGCGGAGCCATACATAACTCGCTGCAAGTCAACAAGTACCAACACTGGTCGTTGTCCAGTTGTTGTCCAGTTGTTGTCCAGTTGTTGTCCAGTCAATGACTGGACAACAACTGGACAACAACTGGACAACGACTGGACAACGACCAGTGTTGGTCCGTCCCGGAGGCGGCCCCACCACGGGCCGGGAACGGGGTTGGACGAAAGCGATGAAAACGAAAAGAGCCTCCTTTTCAGGAGGCTCCAAGGCTGTGACCCTGCTGCGATTCGAACGCAGGACCTACTGCTTAGAAGGCAGTTGCTCTATCCAGCTGAGCTACGGGGCCATCGGTTTTTGGTCGGGATGCCCAGATTCGAACTGGGGATCTCCTGCTCCCAAAGCAGGCGCGATAACCGGACTACGCTACATCCCGTGGGGTTGCCATTAAAAAAACGCCTCATTTGCGGGGCGTTTTGCGGAGAAGGGGGGATTCGAACCCCCGGTACCCTAATCGAGTACGACAGTTTAGCAAACTGTTGGTTTCAGCCACTCACCCACCTCTCCGTGGTCAATGTTGAATCTACTCGTTCCGGTGTGCGGAATGATGTTTCGTTACTCATTGAAATCGGCTGCAAAAGTACTAACTTTTTATAATCTGACCAAATTTTTTTTGTTTTTTGTTCCCCAAGACGCGGCGCCTCCGCGCTATCTTGTTGACAGACAAAGTGTATGGCCGTATATTATTTGTAATGTCGTTTTGTTGGACAAAATGTCACACAATGTCCTCTCGAGGGTTTTTGTGACACGTTTTTGAAAAAAAGGGAGCAAAAACAGGCTGTTTTCGCTGCCTCGTTCGGCTTCACAGCCGGTACGGCACTACCGTTCGGCGCGCATCGGGTTGTCCAGAAAATCCTGATAGGCAAGCCTGATTCCATCCTCGAGTTCGGTCTTGTAGGTCCAGCCCAGGGCCGTGGCCTTGCTCACATCCAAAAGCTTGCGCGGCGTGCCGTTGGGCCGCGTGGTGTCCCACTCGATACGGCCTTGGTAGCCTACAACCCGGGCCACAAGCTCGGTAAGGGCCTTGATAGTGAGTTCCTTGCCCGTGCCGGCATTCACCGTCTCGTCGCCGCTGTAGTTGTTCATCAGGAACACGCACAGGTTTGCAAGGTCGTCCACGTAGAGGAATTCCCTCAGCGGCGAGCCGTCGCCCCAGCAGGTAACGCTCTCTGCGCCACACGTCTTGGCCTCGTGGAAGCGCCTGATAAGAGCCGGCAGCACGTGGCTGTGCTCGGGATGGTAGTTGTCGTTGGGCCCGTAGAGGTTGGTGGGCATCACGCTGATGTAGTCGGTGCCGTACTGCCTGTTGAGGAATTCGCAAGTACTTGAGGCCGCTGATCTTGGCCAGCGCATACGCCTCGTTGGTCTTCTCGAGCGCGCCCGTGAGCAGGCAGCTTTCGGGCATAGGCTGGGGCGCCAACCGAGGATAGATGCACGACGAGCCGAGGAATTCCAGCTTCTTGCAGCCGTTCTTCCAAGCCGCGTGGATCACGTTCATTTCGAGGATCATATTCTCGTACATAAAGTCGGCCAGGGCCGACTGGTTGGCGACTATGCCGCCCACCTTCGCCGCCGCGAGGAACACGTATTCGGGCCGCTCGGCGGCGAAGAACCGCTCCACCTGCTCCTGCCTTGTCAAATCGAGCTCCTGATGGGTCCTTGTGACGAGATTCGTGTATCCTTGCCGCTGCAGCTCGCGCACGATGGCGCTTCCTACCATTCCGCGATGACCCGCGACATATATTTTGCTGTCCTTATTCATCGATTTGTTCCCTTAAATACAACTTCCTGACCTTCTTCATATCGTGCCGGACCATAATCCTGACCAGTTCTTCGAAGCTGGTCTTCTGCGGGTTCCATCCGAGGCGTTCGCGGGCCTTGGTGGGGTCGCCCAAAAGCTGGTCCACCTCGGCAGGGCGGAAATACTTGGGGTCGACCTCGACGAGTACCTTGCCGGTAGCCACATCGATGCCTTTCTCATCGACGCCTTCGCCGTCCCAGCGCAGCTCGATACCGACTTCCTTGAAAGCCAGGGTGCAGAACTGGCGCACCGTGTGGTATTGGCCTGTGGCAATGACAAAGTCGTCGGGCTTGTCCTGCTGCAGGATGAGCCACATACATTCCACATAGTCTTTGGCATAGCCCCAGTCGCGGAGGGAGTTGAGGTTGCCTAAATAGAGCTTATCCTGGAACCCTTGGGCTATACGGGCGGCGGCGAGGGTGATTTTGCGTGTGACGAAGTTTTCGCCGCGGCGCTCGCTCTCGTGGTTGAAGAGTATGCCGTTGCAGCAGTACATTCCGTAGCTTTCGCGGTAGTTCTTCATTATCCAGAAGCCATACAGCTTGGCCACACCGTATGGACTGCGGGGATAGAACGGCGTGGTCTCTTTCTGCGGCACCTCCTGGACGAGGCCGTAAAGCTCGCTCGTCGACGCCTGATAGATGCGACACTTGTCGGCAATGCCTGCTATACGCACCGCCTCGAGCAGCCGCAGCACTCCCATTGCATCGGCATCGGCCGTGAACTCGGGCACGTCGAAGCTGACCTTTACGTGGCTCTGGGCCGCAAGGTTATAGATTTCGTCGGGGTGGATTTCGCTGATAATCCTGATGAGCGACGAGCTGTCGGTCATATCGCCCCAGTGGAGGTCAATCAGGCGCTTCTTCTTCATATCGCGCACCCATTCGTCCAGATACAGATGCTCGATGCGTCCTGTGTTGAACGATGAGCTGCGACGCAGAATGCCGTGCACCTCGTAACCCTTTTCTATCAGGAACTCAGCCAGAAAGCTTCCGTCCTGTCCGGTAATTCCGGTAATCAATGCCACTTTTGCCATAGAAAGAAATGTATTGTTCTGTATGTTTGTTTTCCGACTTTAGGCAGAAACCGCGCGGCCCCTGTCTTCGTTTTGTCTTTTGATTATGATTGTTTAACGTACAATGTAAATAATTATTGCATACGCATCATCCACAATGCAGGATTGTTGAAACAAAAACTGCATAGCTGACAGATGCCAGCTATGCAATAACTGAAGGAACCTCTCTTCGACAGGTTGGCAAGTATAAAAGGCGCGCAATCTATATCATTGACATAGAGCTCTATTCGGCCTTTTACTTGTGCTCCTTGTAATAGGTCAGGCCCAGTCTCACGTTTTCTGCAACGGCATTCGACGAGTAGGTGGCACCGGCCACGGCGTCGACCTTGGCCGACAATGCCTCGTCGACAGTCATTCCATTCCAGCGCTCCAGCATTCCGCCATCGGTCATACGCTTGAAATAGCCGGGAGTCTCGCTGTTTTCGAGAGCCTCGACCTTAACGATCTTGTCCTTGTCAATGGTTATCACCACTGGCGTCGGGCCGTTAAACCCTCTCACATCCTGCGAGAGTGTCGTTGTATCGACGGTATATACTCCTTTTTTCTTGGTCAAAACGCCGTCGCTGCTTGTGCAGCTGAGCAGCAGGACTGCACCGGCCAATACGACGGCACATTCTAAAGTAACGATTCCTTTTCTGTTCATTATCAGTTTATTTAAGTGTTTTATAGTTATCCGAGCACGGCATTCATCTCGGCGTCGTTCCAATATGTGGCGCGGCGGAACTCGTTGTTGTCATCCTTCTTGCGCGAAAGCACTTTCTGATCGGCAACGAACTGCTGTATGCGTTGATAGTTGGTTCTGTACATCTGCCATTCGTCGGCATCGAGTCTCTGCTTCTGCGACAGGTGGCACAGCACCTGGTAGGCGTGACGCTGTTTCTCGGCAGGATAGGCATCCCACAGCATATCGAACCGCTTGTGGATGGAATCCCAGCTGTCGAGGGCGCCTGTTTCAATGTCGTCAATGAGCTGTTTTACATCCTTTTCGGCTATCAGCTGACCTCCAATGTTGACCCATCTGGTTGTACGCTCACCCTCGCCCAGGGCGGCGTCGGGCATCTGCTCGCCAAACACTGGCTCAAGGGTCTTCATAGCATAGTATACCAGCATATCGTAGTAGGCCTTGTAGCCGTCTCCGGCCTTGAGAATGACCGTCTTGCGCTTGCCTTTCTCCATACCGTGGGCTTCGATTTCGCTCTTGCCCTCACGATTGGCCTCCTCTGCCCAGATGTGAAGCAGGTCGCGGCCAATTATGATTTCCTCGGCGGTGTCGGGAGCCAGATTGTCGAACTCGATGTGCTGAGCCTTGTAGAGGCGCTTGTCGCGGGCGGCGAATTTGCGGCTGTTGCGGTCCATAGCGTACATATTGTACATCCACCAGTAGGCCGGCATCACTTCGAGGCGGTTCTTTGACGTGTTGTTGTTGACAAGAGCGAACGGCAGCGTTATGTTCAACTCGCTGGGGTAGTCGCCCTTGGCAAGAAGGCAATACGATGCAAAGCGGCTGCTGTGCTTGAGGCTGACGCACAGTCCGGGCCAGAAGCCACGACCGGCACTGATTTCGTTGTCGGCGGTGCGGCTGTTGTGGTTACTGCCAAGGGTGCCGCCTGCCGCGACGTTGCTTTGGCCCATAACGAGGGCGGCAATGAGGAACGAATTGTTGTGGTGCTGCTCGTGAGCAGGGAAAATTATGTTGCAGCCGACCTCGCAACGGGCAAGCGTCGAGTTGTCGCCCACAACGGTATCGTTTAGTCTCAAGCCGTATTCCAGCTTGACGTGCTCGCCAAGCAGGAAACGTTCGGCAATGACACCGTATTCCAACTTGCAGCCATAGCCGACAACGCCGTCGCCAAGCATAATGCATTCTTCAATGCGGCTTCGGTCTTCGGCGCTGCTGTTGACGGCTACATTATGAATGCGTTTTGTGTTTTTTATGACACAATGGTCGCCGACCTTGCCATAGCCGCCTTTAAGGGTGGAAAGCTCTTTTCTGGTCAGCTCTTCAAGCTTGGCCATCAGACGCTTCTGGCCTCTGAAACGGGCCCACATATAGGCATCGCCTATCGTCATACCGTTGAATGGAAGTATGCGCCTGCCGCCGTTTTCATTCATCGGCTCGAGCCAGGCATATTCCGCATCGGCAGCGGTACTGGCGGTCATCTCGTCAATATTGAAAAGCAGTGTGTTGTCGCCAATCGAGTATCCCGAAAGCATCTTTACATTATGGATGGCGCAATGGTCGCCGATGCAGCAGTCGCGCAGCATCGAAGAGCTGATTCCTTCGGGCAGAATAAGGTCGCCGTCACTGAGGGTGCTTTTAGCAAAGGCACCCATATATACCTGTCCGCAAAAGCAAGTGCCGTAGACACACGACGGGTCGAATCCGTCCTTGACCTGGACTTTGCTCCAGTCCTCGGCGCGGTTGCCTTGGCCGTTGAGCAGCGACACTTCCTCTGCAGTTAGACTTCTGTATCTCATATTTCAGGCAGTTTCAGATAGTGTAATAGTTGACAAAACGTTCAAATGTCTTCTCAATCTGCTGTTTGTCCTTGAAATACTCGTAGGTGCTCATCTTGAGTTCTACGGTTGCCTCCTCGTCGCAGAAGACTGTGCCGTGCGGGTGCATCTGCAACATACTTGACGTCCACATATGGTTCACACCGTTCTCAATCATATTATGCAAGGCGCGTGCTTTCTTGGGGCCGTTGCAGAGTATCAGCACCTCGCGGGCGTCCATTACAGTGCCGACACCTACCGTCAATGCCTGCTTGGGCACTTTGGTGACGTCGTTGTCGAAGAAACGGCTGTTGGCCTGGATTGTGTCGGTAGTCAACGTTTTGATACGTGTACGGCTGGCAAGGCTGCTGCCAGGTTCGTTGAAGGCTATGTGGCCGTCAGGACCGACACCGCCCATAAACAGTTCTATGCCACCGGCTGCTGCAATCATTTCCTCATAATGGGCACACTCGGCAATGAGGTCGGGGGCGTTGCCGTCGAGGATGTGGACATTCTCTTTCTTGATGTCGATGTGATTGAAGAAGTTGGTCCACATAAAGCTGTGGTAGCTTTCAGGATGCTCTACCGGCAGTCCCACATATTCGTCCATATTGAACGTCACTACATTCTGGAAACTGACAAGGCCTTTCTTGTTCAGTTTGGCAAGATGTTGATACAAGCCCAGCGGTGAGCTGCCTGTCGGACATCCAAGCACAAAAGGATGCTCGGCAGTAGGTTTGAAATCATTGATTCTTTTGGCAACATAGTTTGCCGCTGCCACCGACATTTCGTCGTAGTCTTTTGCAATAAGTACGCGCATTGTTAATGTGTTTTAAATGAAAATAACTATTATGTTGATTATTGTTGAATTCCTGTTTTACCTCTTATGGGGTGCAGTGTGCATAATCTCTTAGTCAGCTCTTACTTCCCTCTTACTAATTGTATCTGTTTCTATGGTTAGAATCCCTCTGTCACAATAAACTTTATCCTCATCAGTCTTATCTCTTCTTCGGTATAGTCGGGGTCGTCCTCGAACTCGTCGTATGCATCCTGCAGCGAATCGCTCTCGGCGTCGTGCCAGTAGTCCATCAGCACGTCCTGGTGTTCCTGCTCAATGTTGGCATCGATATAATAGTCGATGTTCAACTTTGTACCCGACGAGAGTATATGCTCCATCTCGGTAATCAAGTCGCTCATCGATATGCCCTTGCCTTGAGCTATGTCCTCCAGCGGCATCTGGCGGTCTATCGACTTGATTATATACACTTTCAGACCTGACTTGTTGATCGCCGACCGCACCACGATATCCTGCGGCCTTTCTATCTCGTTTTCTTCAACATACCTTTTGATAAGGTCCACGAACGGCTGACCATTCTTCTGTGCTTTGGCCACACCGACACCTGTACAGCGGCTCAGCTCTTCTATTGTGCAAGGATATTGTATTGTCATATCCTTCAGCGAACGGTCCTCAAAGATGACGTATGGAGCCAGGTTTTCTTTTTGGGCAATCGTCCGCAACAGCCCTTTCAGCTGCACATAAAGTGTCTCGTCTCCTGCCGCCGAGCCTCCGCCACCTACGCTGAGGTCGTCATCGTCGTCATTGCCGGTGTTGGTATAGTCGTGGTCGCAGGGTATCATCAGCGTATACGGACTCTTGAGGTACTTATAGCCCAATGGTGTTACTTTGAGCACTCCGAACAGCTCTATCTCCTTGACCAGCAGCTTCTCTATGACTGCCTGGCGAATTACAGCCTTCCAGTACAGCTCGTCCTTGTCGGTTCCTTTGCCGAATTGTTCCAACTGGTTGTGCTTGTATATCCGCGTATGGGCGTTCGAGCGACCCATTATCACATCCACTATTTCCTGCGACTTGAAGGCTTGTTTCATAGCAATGATGGTCTCCAGCACATACACCATCTCTTCCTTTGTCTCCACTCGCGGCTTGGGATGCAGACAGTTGTCGCAGTTGCCGCAGTTGGACTGATCGTACTCCTCGCCAAAGTAGCGCAGTATGTTCATTCGCCTGCACATTGAACTCTCGGCATACGACACAATCTCCTGCACCAACTGGCGGGCCATCTCCTGCTCTGTTATGTTCTTGTCGGTAAAGAACTTGTAAAGCCTTTCAATGTCGTGTTCTGAATAGAACGCTATGCATTTGCCTTCGCCGCCGTCTCTACCCGCACGACCTGTTTCCTGATAGTAACCCTCAAGGCTTTTGGGTATGTCATAGTGTATTACAAAGCGTACATCGGGCTTGTCTATTCCCATTCCGAACGCTATCGTGGCAACTATCACATCCACCTCTTCCATCAAGAACTTGTCCTGATTCTCCGCACGGGTCTTGGCATCCAGACCGGCGTGATAAGGTAGTGCCTTGATACCGTTGATAACCAGCAGCTCTGCCAAATCTTCCACGCGCTTGCGCGTCAAGCAATATATAATTCCGCTCTTGCCCGAATTCTCCTTGATGAACTTGATAATCTCCTTGTGTAGCACCAATGTCTCTGTAGGCTTAGGACGCACCTCATAGTACAGATTAGGACGGTTGAAGCTGGAAACGAACAGCTTGGCATTCTCCATCTGTAGGTTTTTGATGATGTCCTGCTGCACTTTGGGCGTTGCCGACGCCGTCAGCGTCAGCAAAGGTACATTAGGATTTATCTGGTTTATGGCACTGCGCAAGCGACGGTATTCCGGACGGAAATCGTGTCCCCACTCCGAAATACAATGCGCCTCGTCTATTGCGAAGAAGCTAATCTTCAGTTGCTTCAGGAATTCTATAGTCTCCTCTTTCGAGAGGGTCTCGGGGGCCACATAAAGCAACTTCGTGCCACCCTGTAGCAAGTCTTCTTTTACCTCTGTGATTTGCTGCTTGTTGAGCGATGAGTTTAGAAAGTGCGCCACAGCGTCGTGGCCCGAAGTGTAGCGGACAGCATCGACCTGGTTTTTCATCAACGCTATCAGTGGCGACACCACTATTGTTGTACCCTGCAATATCATTGCGGGCAACTGATAGCACAGCGACTTGCCGCCTCCAGTAGGCATAATGACAAAAGTGTCATTCCCGGCAAGAAGACTCTCTATAATCTTCTCCTGGTCGCCTTTGAAACTGTCAAAGCCGAATATGTCCTTTAGTTTTTGTCGCAAATCTATGTTTGTCATCAAATACTTTTCTTGCAAATATGGCGTTATTGTCCATACAAATAGATTTACAAAGTTACATTTTATTTTCAAAACCACAAAATAATTTTTAAATTGAAGACTCCCGACGAAATAAAACATATTGCTATTCAAGTCATTGAGGATGAAAAAAAAGCCATAGACCTATTGGCTGGCAACATCGATGACGCTTTTGTCAAAGCAGTGGAAACACTTTTTTTGACTAATGGCAGAGTAATTATTACCGGCATTGGCAAGAGTGCCAACATCGCCACAAAAATCGTATCCACCTTCAATTCTACCGGCACCCCGGCCATCTTTATGCACGCTGCCGACGCCATCCACGGCGACCTCGGTATGGTGCAGAAAGACGATGTGGTGATATGCATCTCCAAAAGTGGCGACACCCCTGAAGTAAAGGTCCTTACACCTCTCATCAAGAACTTCGGCAACACTCTCATAGCCATCGTGGGCAACACCGAATCGTTCCTCGCCTCTCAAGCCGACATAGTCCTCAACGCCACCGTCGACCACGAGGCCTGCCCCAACAACCTTGCACCCACCTCCTCCACCACCGCCCAGCTGGTTATGGGCGACGCCCTCGCCGTGGCACTGATGGAATGCCGCAACTTCTCGACACACGACTTCGCACGTTTCCACCCAGGCGGCGTCTTGGGCAAACGTCTCTATATGCGTGTCAGCGACCTCTGCCGACGCAACGAGCGTCCTACCGTAAGGCCCGACGCCTCGCTTCGCGACACCGTCCTCGAAATGACATCGAAAATGCTCGGATGCACCGTCGTGATGGACAACGACAAAATCCTCGGCATCGTCTGCGACGGCGACCTCAGGCGGATGATGAAAAAACACAAAAACCTCGACAACCTCACCGCCGACGACATTATGTCGCCCAATCCAAAGACCATCTCCGCCAACGAATACGCCATCAAAGCGCTCAACGTTATGAGAGCCAACTCTATAACACAACTTATCGTTGTCGACGATGAAGGCAGATACACCGGTGTACTGCACATTCACGACATACTCCGCGAAGGCATAATATAAACAGCTATGGAACTCCGAACCGAACAAGTAGTAAAGAAATACCGCCAGCGCACCGTCGTCAAAGGGGTCTCTGTCAATGTCAAGCAGGGACAAATCGTCGGACTTCTCGGTCCCAACGGCGCAGGCAAGACCACCACTTTCTATATGATTGTCGGCATCATCAAGCCCAATGCCGGACACGTCTTCATCGACGACACCGACATCACCGGGCTCCCTATGTACCGACGTGCACAGATGGGCGTGGGCTACCTCGCCCAAGAAGCTTCCGTCTTCCGGCAAATGACTGTAGCCGACAACATTATGTCGGTGCTCGAATTCCAGCCCAATCTCACCAAAGCCGACCGCGAAGACAGGCTCAACGAACTCATCGAAGAGTTCAAGCTGCAGAAAATCCGTAACAGCAAAGGCATACAACTCAGCGGCGGCGAACGGCGACGCACCGAGATAGCACGCGCTCTCGCCACAAGCCCCAACTTCCTCCTGCTCGACGAGCCTTTCGCAGGCGTCGACCCCATTGCAGTACAAGACATTCAGGATATGGTGGCGCACCTTAAAGAAAAGAACATCGGCATCCTCATCACCGACCACAACGTCAACGAAACCCTGCGCATCACCGACTACGCCTACCTCCTCTACGAAGGCAGCGTCCTGCACCAAGGCGACCCCGAGACTATGGCCAACGACCCCGACGTCCGCGAGAAATACCTGGGCCGCGACTTCAAATGGCAGGGTAAAAAGGAAACAAAACGTATCTGACTAACTCTCCGCGCCTTTTCTCTCCACACGTTTCACCACCCAACGCGAAAACTCATACAGCAGATATAGCGGCAACGCTACCAGGCACATAGTAAACACGTCGGTCGACGGAGTGATGAACGCCGCCAGAACCAGCGTGAGCACTACCGCAATCTTGCGGTATTTTGCCAGCAGCGACGACTTCAGCACACCTATCCGTGCAAAGAAATAAGCCACTATCGGCATCTCAAACACCAAGCCCATCGTCAGCAGCAGGCCTACAAAGGTGCTTATGTACGAGCTTAGCGAAATCTGATTCACCACCCGCTCACTCACTTGGTAGTTGCCCAGAAAATTATAAGTCAAAGGAAAAATCAAATAATAGGCCAGCGCCAGCCCTAAAAAGAACTGGAAGAAGAAAGCCACCACCGCAACCCTTGCCACACGGCGCTCCTTGCTGTACAACGCCGGCTTCACAAAAAACCACGCCTCGGTTATCAGGTACGGCATCGCAACGACGGCTGCCAAATAGATCGAAACACTCAGATGGGTCATCAACTGCGACGACAGGTTGATGTTAATCATCTCTATCTCACCTATCTGAGGGCACAATCCAGCCATCCCCAGCATATCTCCCAACCTGCACATAGCACGATAGGTGACAAAATCCGCGTCGCACGGAGCCAAGATGATACCTTCAAACACAAAGTCCTTGAAGCAAAACACAGCCACCGCCAATCCAAGCACCACGACGGCGCACCGTATCAGCACCCATCGCAGCACCTCCAAGTGCCCCCAGAAGTTCATATCCCCGGGCTACTTGTTGTCTTTCGACTCTTTGGGCTTCTCCTCTGTGACCTGACGCACCTCGTCTTCTATACCATTCACGGCATTCTTGTACTCCTTCACACCCTTGCCCAGTCCACGCATCAACTCAGGAATCTTCCTGCCGCCGAAAAGCACAAGTATAATCAACAGGATAATCAGAATCTCTTGACCGCCTATTATTCCTAACAGATTCATAATTGTATTCTTTAAGGTTCGATTCTATTGTCTTCCGGTGCGGCTATCCAGATAATCAGGTACATCCAGAATCCAAATGAGCCGCAAATCAGTGCAACAAGAAACAGAATGCGCACCACCGTGGGGTCCACATTCAGATACTTGGCGACACCGCCGCACACACCGGCAATCTTCCTGTCGGTGGTGCTGCGCGTCAGTCTTCTATAGCTTGTTTCCATTTCCTCTTGTTGTTATTCAGCAGAATGGGCGTTGGCATTTGCGTCCACTCTCTTTATCATTCCCTGCAGGGCTGTTCCGGGCCCCACCTCGATGAACTCCTCGGCGCCGTCCTTCAACATATTCTGTACCGTAGCCGTCCAGCGTACCGGTGATGTCAGTTGCTTGTTCAGGTTGGCCTTGATCTCGTCAGGATTGCTCACGGGCAAAGCACACACATTCTGATAGCACGGGCAGACAGGCTGGTGGAACACAGTCTTCTCGATGGCGGCACTGAGCTCCACACGGGCCGGCTCCATCAGCGGCGAATGGAAAGCTCCGCCCACTGCCAACGGCAGGGCGCGGCCTTTGGCCTCCTTCACCTTCTCGCAGGCAAGGTTCACACCCTCTACGGTACCGCTGATAACCAGCTGGCCGGGGCAGTTGTAATTGGCGGCGACCACCACCTCGCCCTCTATCGAAGCGCAGATGTCCTCCACCGTCTTGTCGTCGAGTTTCAGCACGGCGGCCATCGTCGACGGATGGGCCTCGCAGCACTTCTGCATAGCGTTGGCACGGGCAATGACCAGACGCAGACCGTCCTCGAAACTCATAGCCTTTGCCGCCACAAGCGCCGAAAACTCGCCTAACGAGTGGCCGCCGACCATATCGGGCTGGAACTTTTCGCCCATATAGGCGGCCAGAATAGTGGAATGCAGGAAGATGGCAGGCTGCGTCACCTTGGTCTGCTTCAAATCCTCGGGGGTGCCGGCAAACATCAGGTCGGTGATGCGGAAACCGATGATATCGTTGGCCGTCTCAAACATATCGCGGCACTGCTTGTTGCCGTCGTAGAGGTCTTTGCCCATTCCCACGAACTGGGCTCCCTGACCGGGAAAAACGTATGCTTTTTTCATTGTGTCTAATTATTTTTCAGTTTGTATTGTCTTTATTATCTCCTTCAAGTCTATCAGTCTCAGCGCCATAGCAAGCCCGACAGCCACCACTGCCACCACCGCAAGCGCTGTCCACCACACCAGATGCGACGTGCAGAACGTGCATCCTATTATGGATAACGTAAAAAACACCAGTTTTAGTATGTAGCCCGCCGAAGGTTTTAATTTAAAAGTCCTTACCGCAGCAGCCACCTGCGCCACAGCCATAAAACTCTGCGCCGTCAGCGCCGCCCACGCGCTGCCCACAGCGCCCCAGCGCGGGATGAGCAGCACATTGACCACGGCGTTGACCGCCAGCGATGTCGCAGCGAAAATGTTGAGGCTTTTGAGCCGCCCGGCCGCCGTCAGCAGCGTGCCGAAGACGTATGTCGTCGAGATAGGTATGATGCAGAACACCACCACGCGGAACACTGCCGCATAGTCGCCCACATTGCTGTCATAGAACAGCGCCATCAACTCGCCGTCCACACTTGCCAGAGCGCAGGCGGAGGCGACGGCAAACACCATCATCATCGAGAACATCATCCGCACCGTGCCGCCCAGCTCGCGGCTCGTCCCTCCTGCCTTTGTCATCTTCGAGAATATAGGCAGCAACGGCACCGACACCAGATAGGCTATCATCGTCAAGGCGTCGAGCAGACGGAACGCACCGGCATAGACACCCGCATTGAAGTCGCCTGCGCCCTCCGGCGAAAGCAGCTGCAGCAGCACGGGGTCCAGCCTGTTGTAGCTGGCCATCAGCAGCACCAGCTGCGCAAACGGCAGGCTCTTCTTCAGTATGGCATACGTGAAAGGCTTGTTCCAGTGCAACTTGCGCAAGCCCGTCTTGCGTGCCAGCACCCAGAACGCCACCACAGCGGTTACGATATAGGCCGCTGTCTGGGCATAGACGAACCTGAATATCGAAATGCCACCGCCAAACGGCGCCCAAAGCATTGTGCCGCAGATGACTATCATCAGTATGCGGTCCATCACGCTAAGCAGGCTGTCCCACTTGAACAGCAGCAATCCCTCGAAATTGCTGCGCAAATAGAGTATCATAGAACTGAGGAACTGGTTGAAACTCAGCCACGCCAACAGCTTGAACTGCGTCGCGTCATAGCCCAGCAGCGCACCGACGCTGAACGTCACCACTACATACAACGCCAGCAGCATCAGCTTGATACTCAGTATGCCCGACAAATGCTTGCCGATAAGCTTGGGGTACTGCGCAATATTGCGCGTATTGAAGTTGGTCACGCCCAGGTCGAGCAGTATATTGAAGATGTAAGTGAGGTTGAAGATGGCAATATAGAAGCCGTACATCTCGGTGCCCACGGCGTTCTGCACTCCCACCTCGATGCCGAGCAGCCAGAACGGTTTGACCAGCAGATTCGCCAGCAAAACCCAGAACAATCCCGTGAGCAGCGACTTCTTCATTTCGATACTTCCAATATCTCTTCAAAATCCCAGTTGGCGCGGATATCCAGTGTCTTAGGCAGATACACCACTCGCTCGGGCTGGATGCCGGCGGCGAAATCGCCCGTGTCCCATTTGCCGTTGGCGTTCTCATCCACTATGGCACGGACACGGTATTTGCCCGGTTTCAAGTGAGGGAAAGGCGTCTTGAGGGCGTTTGCCAATGCATTCTGCGAGGCCACCACCGCCCCCTTCTCGTCAAGCAACTGGACCACAGTCATATAACGGGGCGGTAGCTGCAGGCTGCTGTCCCTGACCTCCACAGCCAGATTGCCGTATTCCTCGGCCTTTGTCACACTGACGGCAGCGCACAGCGAATCGTTGTCCCTGCCATATATATCTTTGAAACAACCTTTTGCAACCGTCACCTCGTATTTCTCGCCCTGCCTGAAGCCATACACTATCCTCGCCCTCATCAGACTGCTGTCGACCTCGGCAGTGCAATATGTCATACTGCTGTCCTTCAAATACTTGACCTGAACTAATGAATCCCTTGCGCCGCTCTCGCCGCCAAGGGGGGTGTTGAACGTGAGCGACAGGGTGTCGAAAAACGGCAACGACTTGTAGTTCAGCTTCATCTCGAATCCACTGACAAGCTGCATCTGCGACGCCGCCACTCCCCCGCCCTTCTTGGAGCGCCACCGCAGCCGCAGCGTGTCGGCGATGCCCGAAGGGTCGCTCACCACAAGCCGCAGCGAGTCGCACTTCTCGCGCAAGGTCCAAAGCGTCAATGTGTCGCGTTTGGCATTGAGGCGCCATATCACCTCCTCGCCCCCGGCGTCTATCACCGGCGCATCCATAGGCAGAAGTGTCGTCAGCCGCACCTTGCCGGCCGCCGTGAAATCGCTGCCCGTAACGCGCTGCCTGTCGGTATTGGGCGAAAACATCAGCAGCTCGACAGGCTCCGTGTCGGCGGCACTGCGCAGAACGGAATCCACCATCGCACTGTCTTTCATATTCTTCGCCTCGACTTCGCCTGTCGCAAAGGCCACACTCTCGCCAGGCTCTATCTGCAGGTTCTTGTTCTCATCGACGACGGCGAAAATCTTATACCTGCCAGGGGCCAAATAGTTGAAAGCGAACGCCCCGTCCTTGTCGCAGCGCGTGGCGTAGGCCAGCTTGGGGGCAGGCGCGGCACTGTCGCCGTATGTCGCCATAAACCGCTCGGCTTCAGGCACCGACATCAACCAGACGCTCACTGCCTCTTCGCGCGGCTCGAACGTCAGCGCATCGACGACACGCCCGCGAACGGTCATACTGTCGATATAGCTGCCCGTCGACAAGACATATTCCAGCGACGGCAGCAGATTGCCCTCGTTGTAGTCGGCAATAGCGCCCTTGAACTGAAACAGATAGGTCGTATTCTCCGCCAGCGTGTCCTTGATCTTCACCTGCACGCCGCGGCCCTTGGTCTTTATCTCGGGCTTGTTCTTAAGGGGCGGCGACACCAGCACATTGTTGTCGGCATCCTTCAGCACCACATACTCGTCAAACTCGATATAAAACTGATTGTCAGCAAAACCGAGCGTGTGGCTGTCGGGCAGGGAGCGCTGCACCTTGGGCGGCTGGGTGTCCTTGGGCCCACCGGTGGGCATACCCTGCTTGGCGCAACTGGCAACGAGCGCAACAATCAGAAACACAGACACAAAACGGATTCTATCTCGCATCAATTATATACATTAACAGATAACATAAACGCCGCCAAGCCTTTTTTATTGCCCCGAATCATAAAAACTTATAAAAATGCACATTCCGCAAAATAAAACGCACACCCTCGCGTTATGAAAACGTGCTAAATCAATTCCAAGATGTATTTGTAGGACGCCCAACCCGGCGTCCTTTTTTTTTATTGCCCTGCGATGCCTCGAAGAGGCTGTACGTCGCTCATCTTACGATAAAGGTCAAGCCCTGAAAGGGCAACGGAGCACAGGCAGGGATGAAGCGAAGCGAAACCCCTGCATAAAACGCATCACATATATCAAGCCCCGACGGGGCGACGGACAAGAGCGCACAGTCAGCTTTTACTCCAGAGTTTGGGTGTGTCGCACTATCCAGCGAACAAAAAAAAAGGCCAGGGTTTTGTCGCAACGTGAATCTGAATCAAAAAACATCTTTTTTCCGCCGTTTTCGCGCCGTCATAACTCCGTGGTTTCCACGTACCAAATACCTATCAAATTCTACTCAAAGTTTTATCAAAGTTTTATGAAATTTTATTTTGGTAAACAAT
>CAJOMZ010000022.1 GCA_905236645.1 uncultured Bacteroidales bacterium | reverse complement strand
GCAGACCCGGGCCGCGCGTGAAGGCCACGGCGTCGATGGCGCCACGGTCAATGCCGGCGTTGCGCAGCGCAGCGTCCACTACGGGCACTATGTTCTGCTGGTGGGCACGCGATGCCAGCTCGGGCACCACGCCGCCGTATTGTTCGTGCACCTTCTGCGAGGCGATGACGTTCGACAGCAGCCGGTCGTCGTGCAGAACGGCCGCCGAAGTGTCGTCGCAAGAGGATTCTATGGCAAGTATGTTTGGCATATTATGAGTGCGTTATGAGTTGTGCAAGTATATATCTTTGGCGTTGCAAAATTACACATTTTTTTTGAGAACGGCGTTTTTTGCATCAAAAAATATCGCCCCGATTCCGCATTGCCGGTGCCGCCCGAAACGCCCCGTTCCGAAATCGCTGATTGTCCGCTGTTTACAGGTACCCGCTCCGTTCGTTGTCCAGTTGTTGTCCAGTTGTTGTCTGTTGTCCAGTCATTGACTGGACAACAACTGGACAACAACTGGACAACGACTGGACAACGAACGGTGTTGGTAGGGGGCTGGAACGGCTTTTTTAGGGCGATGGCAGCGGGAAAAAGTGAAATAAATGCTGTGTTTTATATACTAAAAGCCAAAAAAGCGAGTTATGGAGGGTGATTTGAAACCAAAGCAAGCATACAGCCGCCTGCACCGCACCCCTCGGCGAGGGCTGCCCGGGCCGGCGGCATACGAGACGAAACGGAATGAAAAAGGCTCTTAAGATAGTATGGCGAACGCTGCTGGCCGTGTTCCTGACGGTTTACGTTGTGGTTGCGCTGCTCAACTATTCGCTGGTGCAGTCGCTTGCGGCCTCCTATGCTGGCAGCCATTTCAGCGAGGCCTGGGGCGGCGAGGTCAGGATCGGGTCGGTGGGCTGCAATCCGCTCAACCATCTGGTGCTGCGCGACGTGCTGCTGGTGAACCCCGACAACGACACCATCTGTTCGGCCCGCAAACTGTCGTTCCGCTTTGCCGGCTTCCCCTATGCCGACGGCGGCCTCTCCTTCAGCGAGGCGCGTCTGCACGACGTGGACTATCATCTGGCCATCGACAGCAACGGCCTTAACCTCAAGCATATAATCAACTACTACAAGAATCCCGACAAGCCTAAGGAGAAGAAGCCGCACAAGGGCGCCTTCACCGTGCTGGTGGACGATCTGATTCTCGACAACGTCACCTACCGTCACGACCTGAAAGACAAGCGCCCACGCGAGGCGTGGTGCAGCGGCCCCGGCGTGGACGTGAGGCACCAGACCTGGTGCAACGTCAAGGCACGGATGCGCAATGTGCGCGTGGACGCCGACAATGTGACGTGCCGCATCGAGCGGTTCGTCGCGCACGAGCGCTCGGGCCTCGAGGTGCGGGAAATGAGTATGAACGTCTACGTTGCCAGCAGCGGCATCGCGGCGACGGATATGATACTGCAGACCGCCGACTCGCGCTTGGCGGGCGATGTGATGCTCGACTACGACCGCTGGAAGTCGATGAGCCATTTCGTCGACAGCGTTAAGCTCAACTGCCACTTACTCGACGGCTCGTATGGCAGTATGCGCGACGCGGGCTGGTGGACCAGGGCGCTGTGGGGTATGGACGAGCAGGTCGACATCAGGGGCTGGTTCGGAGGCACGGTGAGCAACCTTTACGCCGAGGATGTCAGGCTTGGCTTCGGCGACGAGTCGTACCTGGAGTTCGACGGCGCGATGAAGGGCCTGCCCAAGATCGATTCGACCTTTATCGACGCTCGGCTCTATCGCCTGCACACCACTTATGCCGACCTTGCCGCCGTGCGGCATCCGGCAGGGGGGGCGCTGAAGGCCGGGAAACTGCTGGAACAGATGGAACATATCGACGCCGAGGCCGAGTTTGAAGGCAGGATAAAGGATTTCAGCGCCAAGCTGAACATAGCCGGCAAGCCCGGCAACCTGACCGCCGACGTGCGGATGGCACAAAACGCCTCGGGCGAATATACCTACGACGGCACCCTGCTCTCCGACGGGCTCAACGTGTGGCAGCTGGCCCCCAACGAGTGGCTGTCGCGCAGCGGCCTTGAGGTGCGCTTTGCAGGCCACGGCTTCAACCCGCGCACTATGAAGGCGCACGTCGAGGGCAACCTGAGGCATCCCGTGGTCAAGGGCCACCGCATAGCCAACGAACCCTCTTTCAGCGTCAAGGCTGAGGAGGGCCGCATCGCCGCCGTGGTGGGTATGGACGACGCCCTGGGCAACGTCGCGGGTGAGGTGGCCCTGGAGTATCGCGAGCAGGGCGTGCTCTACACCGCGCAGGTGGATGTCGAGGCTCTCGACCTGAAAGGGCTTGGCCTGTGGAGCGGCGAGGACAGCGCGGCGCGCGTGGACGGCCATATCACGGGCCGCTTCACCGATTTGGGCGAGGGCAACTCGAGGGGCCGCGCCAGCGTCAAGGGGCTGCATCTGGCGGCCACCAGGGGCGAGTGCAGCGTCGACGAGGCCGAACTGACGGTCAGTGAGCGCAGCTACTGGAAGGATGTGAATCTGCGAAGCGACATCGTCGACGCCCAGATGCGAGGCTATTACGAATACGGCAATATCAGTGAGATGGTGCAGACCTTCCTGGCCGACTTTGTGCCAGCGATAGCCCGCGCCGAGGCTGGCGACGGGGAGCAGGCTCAGGCCGGCGCCGCGCCGAAGGCCGACATAGGCGACTTCGAGCTTAGCGCCGAGTGGAAAGGCGGCGGCGGTGTGATGGAATTCTTCGCGCCACGACTGCTGCTGGCGCGAGGCACCAATGTGCAGCTGAACTACAACAAGGTGGAATCGTTCAAGCCCATTGTCAGGTCCGACTCCATAGGCTGGGACAACCTGCGCGTGTACGATGTCGGTATGAACGGCGGCGCGGTGGCCGACAGCTACCGTGTGCGACTGACAAGTGAGCAAATCAAGATAGGCAACCTGGTGCTGTCGGAGAGCTCGAACGCCGCCTTTGAGAGTTCGCACAGCAGTGCCCACTGCCGCCTCTACTGGGACAACGGCAAGGAGGCTCTGGGCGGCGGCGACGTCAACCTCCGTCTGCTCTCGGACGGCGAGCGGATAGACCTGGTGGTCGACCCGTCAAGGCTGACGATAGGCGGCGAGATGTGGCGGCTCGATGCCGGCAACGCCGACACCTATATCGACAGCAAGGGCTTTGAGATAGGCGGCATCAACCTGTGTTTAAAGGTTTTTCAGGTGTAAAGATAATTATTTTTCTACAAAGGTGGAAATACTACGGGCAGAAAACGATGAATTTTATTAATAATTTTATTCGAAGCCAGCGGTATGTCGGTCGACGGCACGCTGGACGGCAGCGTGCACATTGGCTTCCTGCACAAGGAAGGCGACGGACGGGCACAGGACGGCGCGAGCGACGTGGTGCCTTACCTGAACGGCGATATTGCAATGCACAGCCTTAGGTTCGACGGCGAGGAACTGGGCGACGCGCGCCTGCGGTCGACCTGGAACGCGGAGCTGAACGAACTGAACGTATACCTGACTTCGTGGCGGACCGGAAGCGACGAGTGGAGCGAGCCGATAGATGTCTCGGGCTATATCGCCCTGGGCGGCGACGAGCCTGAACTGAACCTGAGGGCCGCCGTGGAGGGACTGGGTATGCAGTCGCTGCAGCCGCTGATGCGCTCTTTCTCGTCCGAGGTGGACGGCAAGCTGTTCTGCGAGCTCGACATCAACGGCAGGCTGAGCGCTCCTGTGATTGAGGGCTTTGCATACGTGGACGAGGGCAAGATGAAGGTGGACTTCTTGAATGTCAGCTACTTGTTCGACGATACGGTGTGGATGGAACGGGGCGTGGTGCGACTCGACGGCTTCGAGGTGCGCGACACCCGTGGCGGTAATGCACGCCTTGACGGAAGCATCCTCTACGATAACCTTTCGGATATGTATTTCAAAATCGCCGTGCGTAGCCCGCAGCTGCTGTGTATGAACACCACTATGCGGCAGTCGGAGCAATACTACGGCACAGTGATGGCTTCGGTGAACGGACGTGTGACCGGCGGTCTGGACGACCTGGACATTGTGCTGAACGCCACGACACTCGAGGGGTCGTCGCTGCACATCCCTATCAACGACCAGCGGGAGCTGAAGCAGGTGGACTACATCCACTTTGTGTCGGACCACGACGAGGAGGAGGAACAGTTGCTGCTGCTGAATGAGAGCGCAAGCAAGGCTGTGCCGGTAACGGCAGAGGGCTCCTCGGGAGTGACGCTGACCATCAACGTTGAGGTTACGCCCGACGTGCGCTTGGAGCTGCCTATGGATTTCTCGTCGGTGACGGCCGATGTCAATGCCGTCGGCGACGGCGACTTGCAACTGCAGGTGGGCGGCGGCAAGCCTTTCTCGCTGATGGGCGACCTCGTGCTGAGCAACGGTACCGTGGAGCTCGATGTGCTGGGACTGCTCAGCAAGGTGTTTGCCATAGACGACGGCAGTTCTATCAGCTTCAGAGGCGATGTGACCGACGCCTTGTTCGACATCAAGGCTGTCTACAGCCAGCGCGTGAACCTTTCTACGCTGACGGGCACCCTGTCGGCCACCGACTCGCAGAAGCCGGTGCTTGTGGAGAATGTCATAAAGCTGAGCGGCAACCTGCAGGCTCCCGAGATCGACTTTGACCTGCGCCTGCCCAACGCCGACCAGAGCGTGCAGGAGGAGGTGTTTGCCTATATCGACAGGAGTAACGAACGCGATATGCTTAACCAGACGGTGTCGCTGCTGCTCTTCAAGAAATTCTACAATTCCTCGACTTCGACCGACGCCAATGCCGGCTCTTCATCGGCGGCAGAGGAGGGCTATGGCCTGGTGGCCAACACCCTGGGCGGTATGGTGAGCGATATGGTGGACTTTGTGGACATCAACTTCGCTTACCAGGCAGGCAACGCTCTGACTACGGAGCAGTATGCCGTGGATATCAGCAAGGAATGGAACAAGTTCTACTTCGAGTCGACCTTCGGCTTCGGCGGCGAGGCTCGCGAGATGAGCGGCGTGGGCGGCAACAACAATATGACGGGCGATATGCTGGTGGGCTACAAGATTAACCCGCGCCTGCACCTTTTCGTCTTCAACCGCAGCAATACCAACGACTATACGCGGTCGGACCTGCCCTACAAGCAGGGCGTGGGACTTAAGTACACGCGTGACTTCGACAGGATTGTCGAACTGCTTGGCAGAAAGGAGAAACGGAAATGAAGGTGCTGGTGATGCGGCTCAGCTCGATAGGCGACGTGCTGCTGACAACGCCGGTGGTGCGATGCCTGAAGCAGCAGCTGGCCGACGCGGAAGTGCATTTCCTTACCCGCGGGGCCAACGGCGAACTGCTGAAAGGCAACCCTTACATCGACAAGCTGTTGCTGCTGCAGGAGAGTGTGGACGAGACGGTGGCGATGCTGAAAAGGGAGAATTACGATTTCGTGGTGGACCTTCACAACAACCACCGCACCCGCAAGATACGCCTTTCGCTCGGCGTGCGCCACTCGGTCTACCGCAAGGAGAACCTGCGCAAGTTCGCCTATGTGCTGACAAAGCTTGACGTGATGTCGGGAAGGCACGTCGTGGACCGTTATATGCAGGCGGTCGAACGGCTTGGAGTGGCCGACGACGGCAAGGGATTGGAGGTCTGCCTGCCGGCTGATTTGGAAGGCGCACAGCTGCTGGAACAGCGTGTCGGCGAGCTGAAACTGGCCGATGTGCTGGATGTGCCCTGCGTGGCTATTGCCTGCGGCGGACAGCACGCCACGAAACGCCTGCCTTTGGACAGGGTCGCAGAGCTTTGTGCACGTCTGCAAGGGCGCGTGGTGCTGCTTGGCGATGCGGGCGACCGCAGTCGCATCGAGCAGTGCGGCGTGAGCCTGGCGCCTAATGTCGTCAACCTGTGCGGCAGGACGACGCTGATGCAGACGGCGGCGATAGTGGCGGCATCGAAGGTCGTGGTGACTTCCGACTCGTCGCTGCTTCATATTGCATCGGCCTTTTCGCGCCCCGTCGTCACTGTGTGGGGAGCCACGACACCGAGCTTCGGCTTCTCTGCCTTCCGCACGAAGGGTGTGGACTGCGAGGCCGGCCGCCTCTGGTGCCGCCCGTGCAGCAGGATGGGCAGCGAACGCTGCTTCAGGGGCGGCTATGACTGTATGCAGAAGCAGGACTGGCAGGGTATTGCCGATATTGTTAACGGTTTATTAATGAACGCTGAATGATGAAGAGAACATTGCTTATAGCTTGTATGCTGCTGGCGCTTGCGCCGGCGATGGGACAGAGGAGCGACTCGCTGCGTGTCGTGAATGCCCGATGGCAGGTCGACAGCCTTGACGGGATGGTGCTGAAACGTGTGCATTTTGCCAGCAAGGACTGCTTGGGGTCTAACCAATATATATGTGTGCTGGAAATACCAGCTACCTCGCCTAAGCGACTGGTATTGAGCTACGAACCTGTCCGCACCCCTACATCGGTGCAGGCCAAGAAGCACAAGGCGTGTGCGGCAATCAACGGTTCATTCTTCGATATGGTGCTCCAAAACCCTATATGTTACCTGAAAATCAACGGCAAGGAACTGGGCGTGAACACGCCGCAGAAGGTCGACAGCGTGCACAGGAAATACTATCAGTACGGCCTGATGCTGCTCAGGGACGGACGCCCGCAGATGGTGGTGCCCGACAGCGCTCGCCTGTGGGAGCGGAGCCTTGAGGCTGACGACATTATGACTGCCGGTCCGATGCTGCTCCTTGACGGGAGGCTCGTGCCACAACGTACGGACAAGACCTTTGTCAGCGACCGCCACAACCGCACGGCGGTAGGGGTTAAAGCCGACGGCACAACGGTGCTGGTCACTGTCGACGGCCGCACAAAGGAATCGGAGGGCCTCTCGCTGCCCGATTTCTGTCGCTTGCTGCGCTACCTCGGCTGCCGCGACGCCTTGAATATGGACGGTGGCGGCTCCACAACGATGTATGTGGCGGGCAGGCCCAACGGCGGAATCGTCAACCACCCTTCGGATAACAGAAAGTTCGACACCCAGGGCGAGCGTGGTGTCTCTAATTGTATTTTAGTGCTTTAAATCCTTGTTGCTATGGCCAGATTCATTGTCTGTCGCGCTTCCGCAGGTTCGGGAAAGACCTACACTCTTGTCCGTCAGTTCATCGAGGCGGCGATCTCCTCTGCCGAAGAGCTTCGTTTCCGTTTCGGGCATATACTTGCCATCACCTTTACCAACAAGGCGGCGAACGGTATGAAAGACCGTATAATGAGCAAGTTGCACGCTATAGTCACCGACAGCGCGTCGGAGAGCCGCCTGACAGGGCAGATGGCGTCGCACTTAGGCATAGACGAGAAGGAGGTGGTGCGCCGCTGCGCTGTCCTTGAATCGTCCATCCTGCACAACTACTCGCAACTGTCGGTCTGCACGATAGACAGCTTTGTCCACCGTCTTGTCAAGACTTTCGCCCACGACCTGCACCTGCCTATGAACTTCAACGTCCTGATAGACAACGAGGACCTGCTCAAATATCTGGTGGACGAACTGATGTCGCTTGTCGGTAAGGAGGGCGAGGAAAAACTGACGCAGGTGCTATGCTCCTTCGCCGAGAGCCGTATGGAGAGCGGACACAACTACAACGTGGAAAAGCAGATAAAGACGCTCTCCGAGCAGATCTTCAGGGAAGAGGCGCCGGAGTATCTGGCCGAGCTCTCCAAGATGGACCTGCCCGACTTTATGGCGGTGCATAAAAAGCTCGTCGCCGAAACGAAGGCTTACGAGGAAGCGCTCGTCGCCGCGTCGCGCCGCTTCACGGAGGCCTGCGCCGCCAATGGCTTAAGTGTCGACGATTTCCCCAACAAGGGGTCGGGAGTCTACCCTTTCTTCGCGCGCATAGCCGACGGCAATCTCAGCAAAATCAACGACCCGCGCAAGCGTGTGGATGCTGCCTACGACGACAACCGCCTGTGGGCGAAATCTACCCCCGAGAACCTACGTGCGCCCCTCGACGCTGTCCTGCCCGAATACAGGGCGGCATACGAGGCCTTGAACGACGGCCTGTCGAAGTACAACACCCGCAGGCTGCTGCTGTCCGACCTCTACTCGATGGCGTTGCTCAACCGCATCTGCAAGATCAAGGACAGCTATTACGAGGAGAACGAGATTGTCCACATCTCGGAATTCAACAAACGCATTGCGGACGAAGTCGTGGGCGAGCCGACGCCGTTCATATACGAACGCATTGGAAGCCACTACTATAACTACCTGATCGACGAGTTCCAGGACACCAGCCGCCTGCAGTGGCAGAACTTCATCCCGCTCCTCGACGAGGCAATGACCTACGACTTCCGGCCAGGCACTGCCGAGCCGGGCACGCAGTCGCTCGTGGTGGGCGACGGCAAGCAGGCCATCTACCGTTTCCGCCAGGGCGACGTGCGCCAGTTCGTTCAGCTGCCCAAGGTCGACAGTCCCGACGGACGCGGCAAGTTCTTGCAGCACAAGGACTTCTACCGCATCGACTCGTTGCAGTCCAACTACCGCACCCTGGCCAACATCGTCCAGTTCAACAACCGCTTCTTCAAGTCGATAATCGAGGGCCCCTTCGCGGCCAACCCCGAACTGCAGCGGCTTTATATCGGCGACGGCACCTCTGCCGAACCCGACCTCTGGCAGCATCCCGTCGCTGACGGCGGCTACGTGGGCGTCACCTTCTCCGATTCCGAGGCGCTCTATGCCGGCATCCTCGAGGCCGTAAGGCACCAGGTCGACGACCTGCACTACGACTACGGCGACATAATGATTCTTGCACGCAAGAATGCCACCCTGACCGAAATCGCCGACTACTTCACCGCCCATTCGCCCGAAGCCCCTGTCCCCTTGGTCTCGTCCGAATCCTTTGTGCTCTCCAACAGCCCTGCCGCCCTGCTCGTCCTCTCGCTCCTCGAATACCTCTACGACCGCCGCAACCGTGTCGCCGCCGTCGAAGCACTCTCGCTGAGCATCGAAAACGGCTCGCTGAAGCCCGGCAGCGCAAGCGACGCCAACGCCCTTCTGTGGCAGCTGCGCGCCGACGACTACAACCTCGGCCAGCTGCTCGCACGCCACGGCATCGAGTTCAATACAGGCTACCTCACCTCGCTGTCGCTCTACGACTGCTGCGAGGAACTGCTGCGCCGCTTCAACCTGCAGGGACGCGACACCGCCACGCTGCTCAACGTGGTGTGCCAATTCGAGCAACGCAACGGCTCCGACCTCGGCGCCCTCATTGCATACCTCGACGACAACCTGGCCAAACTCTCCTCCTCCACGGCCTCCAACCTCAACGCCGTCCAGCTGATGACCATACACAAAGCCAAAGGCCTTGAGGCCAAAATCGTAATCTGCGTGATGCCCGACAAGCGCCTGCCCAACTCGCGTATGTGGGTCAAAGTGAACGACCGCGACTCGCTCGGGCTCCCCGTAGCCTTCGTCAGCCTGCAGCGGTCGCAGTCCGACTTCACCGACGCCTTCAACGAAGAGTACCTGCTCCAGGAGATGGACCGCATCAACAACCTCTACGTCGCCCTCACACGTCCGGAGCACAAGCTCCTCATCTTCTGCGAGAACCGCACGAAGTGGACCGATTCAAACGACGACATCACCCTCATCCACACCTTCGCCACCACCGACAGCGCTTTCCGCCCCTTGTCGGACAACACCTTCGCCATAGGCACCGACTTTGAAAAACCGAACACCGACAGTTCCAAACCCGACGCCGACGCCCCTGCAAACGAAATTGAGATAAGCCGCATCGCCTATCCCGCCTGGGAAGACCGCATAAGCATCGCCGCCCAGAACAACGCACTCCTGTCGACCCTCCAGACCGACAGCCGGCGCTACGGCATCATCGTCCACGACCTGCTGGCACACATCGGCACCGTCGACCAGGTCGACAGCATCGTCGCCTCCTACTGCGCCGACAACCACATCGCCCCTGCCGACGCCCAGTCCATAGCACAGCGCATCAAGGCAATGATGCAGAAAGAAGAAAACCGCCCCTTCTTCGACCCCCGATACAGCGTCAAGTGCGAAGCCCCCATAGCCGTCGGCGGCCAAGTGCGCCGCCCCGACCGCATAGTCTTCGCCCCCGACCGCACCTGGGTCGTGGACTTCAAAACCGGCACCTACACCGACGACTCCCACCGCAAATACCAGCGCCAAGTCGCCGAATACGCCGCCGCCCTCACCGCAATGGGCTACCCCAACGTCCAGCCGGTGATTATCTATCTGTAAGAATCGGAACTATGCTTCTATGCAGAAGGCTTCAATCGTGAAGCCGTCAATATCGATTTTGTAGGGCTCACATATATTGTCAAGTGCAGCCAGTACTCTCTTCACAATTCCTTCAGGATTGGAAAACCACTCGTCTTGGTCCTTGATAAACACGTACATCCTGTTAAAACCCCAGTTGTTGAATGAGCCGTCAGCCTGCTTCCTTATTCTATTAGGGTCGGCTTCCTTATAATTATCTGCAATCAATCTCTTCTTCTCCTCAATTGTAAGGGGCTTGCCTGACTCTATGCGTTTGGCCCATTCTCCCTTGTAATCTGTTACTTTTAGATCGACAGGGGTCCCTCTGAAAACGAAATCGGTTATGCATCGGGCCTTTATTGGCGGTATTGCGTCTTCGAAGTGTTCTATTATTGATGTCTCCAGAATATCGTGTTGTGCCACAATGAAGTATTCCTGCATCATAATTTCGGTGCCGATGTCGAGCAATTTATTGATAGTATACATCCCGGCAGCGCATTTTCTAACATGTTCTTGAAGAACTCTATGTAATGATGAGGGCATTGCACCGTGCCAGTCGTGGCTTGCAAGTATACCCGACTTCAGATTATCAAGGTGAATGTCTATGTTTGTTCGCTCCCACTTATTTCTATATAACGTTGTTATGTAATCAAGGGTTATTTCTGGGCATTCCAAAGCCAGTTTAACTGCCTCGTCCTTTTTGATGGTTTTCTTGGCCGGCTTGCGACCAAAAATGTCAAGCATTTCGACAATCGGCTCTAATGCTGCCATCTCTGACAGGCAATACTTAATCAATTCCTTCTCCATACTATTGTTTATTGCTGTTTGTACTTTCTAATTCCTCAAAAACCTTTGAGATATCTGTTCCTAAGGCTTTTGCAAGTTTCTCGATGTTTTTAAGTGTTATGTTGCGCTCGGCACGCTCAATCATACCTATATATGTCCTGTGCAGGTCGGAAATCTCTCCGAGCTTCTCCTGGCTTATACCTTTCCTTTCGCGCAAGCGCTTGATTGTTAGGCCGAATCTCTTTAAAATATCATCATCCATTGCATCTGTATTTTTTTGCAAAATAAGCACATTCTATCTGATGCCACAACAGACTATAATTAGCATTTTTATATAGGAAGGCAATTTGCAGAGTGCAAATCACTTTTTTTTTGTAGTTTTGCACTATGTTACCGAATCTGGAATGACTGCGTATACGCTTGATATGGTTGCTGATAGGCTTAATTTGTCTCTGAAGATTGTCAGAAGATATGTTGCTGCCGGTGCTCTTGTTGCTTACAAAGAGCGCAGCCGCTATGTCGTATACGAAAGCGATCTGAAAGTTTTTGAACAGACAGGGAAACAGCAATCCGTAAAGTCCGACAACTCACATCCTTCAAAGTCCGCTCACAAAGGAGCCGACAACACGCAGCTTCTGCTTTTCGACCTCGCCCCGTTTGCAGCCGACAACAAGAACAGGCAAGGCAAGAACACCTCCTCCACCGACAATGTCAACTGGGCTGACATAAGCCCCTATTGGAACCGCACCGCCCAATCAGGACTGACGTTTATCGACCTCTTCTGCGGTGCCGGAGGATTAAGCCGCGGCCTTGAAATGGCAGGCCTTGAAGGAATCTGCGGCCTCGACTTCTTCAAGGAGGCGGGAATGACTTATCGACGCAACTTCCGCCACCCGTTTATTTATGGCGACATTACAAAGCCCGAAATAAAGGAAGAACTGTATAGAACTGTAAGCAAACAACTGGCGGGCAGGAAATTGAACGTTATCTCGGGCGGATTCCCGTGCCAAGGCTTCTCTATGGCAGGCAACCGCATTGCCGACGACCCACGGAACACTCTCTACAAGGAAATGCTTGAAATTGTACGGACTCTGCAGCCCGACTTCGTCCTGTGCGAAAATGTCAAGGGGTTGCGCTCTATGCTTGGCGGGGCTGTGGAAAAGAAAATCATTGCCGACTATAAAGCCATAGGCTACGAGATGAACGTCACAACGCTATGCGCCGCTGACTACTACACCCCTCAAAAACGAGAACGTGTGATATTCATAGGCAACCGCCTCGGATTGAAGAATTACCATCCCAAACCCATTCTCACCCCCGACGAATACATAACAACCGGACAGGCAATCGGCGATCTGGTAAACCATCCTGAAGACCCCGGCTTTAACCATATCCCTACACGCCACAACGAGGAAATGCAGCGGCGTATAATGGACTGCCCCGAAGGTGAGAGCCTGTACAAGGGCTACTCCGACGCCTGGAAGAAATGCCCGTGGAATGAGGCCTCCTGTACAGTCAAGGAAAACCACGGCGGCGTCAACCTCCATCCCAAACTGCCTCGCGTCCTCACGGCGCGCGAGATGGCACGGCTACAGTCTTTCCCCGACGATTTCATCTTCGAAGGCCCTAAAAACAAGCAGCTTGTACAGATTGGCAACGCCGTTCCCTGCCTGCTCGCAAAGGCTATAGGCCTGGCCATCCGCATCGCTGCCGACGAGTTGAAGTAGCACAGGGCCAATCCCTGCCACTATTCGTTTATATCCCTTATTATGTCTTGAATCTGATGCAGCTCGAACGTTGACAGTGCGTCGGTATAAGCGTCCTCCTCAAATGATTCTATACCCATACCTATGGTGTAATCTACCATCACCGCGCCGTTTTCGATATACATCTTCTTGTACTTATAGGTGAGAAAATACTCGACACTGTAATAATGGTACTCCTCATTCCTGAAATAGACGGTCTGATTCTCTATACCCTTAAGCAACTCGAAAGCCGTCTCGCATATTTTTTCGACGGATTCATTTATCTGTTGTTCCAGTTCTTTTACCATATCATTGTATTGTTGTGTTTATGCAAATCGTTTAAAGCACAGGTCCTGTCGGCCTATGTCACGGGCTGATGCATCGTTCCACACCCTTCGGCGGCCCGTTTCCGAATATAGGCAGACATTGGCATCGGCCGTTTACGGTACCCCTGCGTCGGGTGCAGGTCCGGTATTCATTTGTGACATACGGAATATATCTCTTGGAGCAGGCCCGAAAGTCCTGTCCGTCTCGTTATTCTCTTCTTCCTCTTCCGTTTCGGGGGGCCAGGCGGAGGGCAGGAGGGGGGCGTGGGCGAGGTGCTGGCTCTGGGAGGCGCGGCCTGAGGGGTCGACGACGAAGCCCCACAGATGTATCTCTCTTCCAGCCCAGTAGGGGTGGAGGTGGAAGTCGACGAAGCCTCGGCAGCGATAGTTGGGGGCCGAGATGTCGAAGTCGCCCAGCTCGGGGCAGTAGGCGGCAAGGTAGACGCAATCTTCCTGTCGCACAGTGCGATGCAGTGGATTCTTGTCGAAGGCGACGTGTATCGTCGTGTCGTCGGTCATCACCGGCGTGTGGAACGCCACGGGTGCCACGGGGCCGTCGGCCAGCACAAGGTGCTCATAGTCAACGTTGAGCGCGGCGGTGGGGCTTTGCCGCTGCCGGTCGTGGGTGTTGCCCGGCTGCTGTCGGGGCTGGCCTTGCGCGTTGGCTGCCGGCTGTGCGGCGAGCGACAGGCACTGCTTGTTGATGCGCATAAAGTAGTTGACTTCAGTCATTTGCGCGTTGAGGCTGGCTTGGCGCAGGCCTTTGTCGATGATGCGGCGTGCTTTGGTGGCGAAGCTTACGGTGGCTTTGAACAGGGCGCGGTGGGCGAGCTGGCGGGGTGTCTGCGCGTCGCGATAGTGCGTCGGCATTGAGCGGACGCACTTCCTGCCGCGCCACTCGTAGCCGATGACGTTGCCCAGTCTGCCGCTGAAACCACCTGAAAATCCGTTCGTTGACTTAGCCATATTGATTCTTCTCCGCCTTTTCGCTGTATCTTCTTTTTACCATAACGTTACGAAAGTTTTATTATTGTTTACCGAATTGAAATTTTATAAAACTTTGGTAAAACTTTGAGTGAACTTTGATAGGTGTTTGGTATGTGGAAACCAGAGAGTTGGCACGGGGCGTTCGGGGGCGTTTCGCGGTGGTGTCCTGCTGTTTTTTTGTTTTTTTTATATTTTTTGTGTTACTTTTCCGTTTTTTTGCGACTAATATAGTATAGAATACAAAAAGCGGCTTGTATGAATCATCGCGGCGGGTCATCGGGGAACAGCAAGGCGGGGCATTCGTTGTATGCCCTGCTGGGCCGTCGTTCGGCCCGCGACGGCGACGAGGGTGCCTTTCTTGAGATGCTTGGCCGCAGCCAGCGTTCGATATTCCAGATATGCCTATACTTCACCGACCGCCAGCCCGACAGCATCCGCGACCTGTACCAGGAGATTGTCTGTACGCTGTGGGAGGCGTGGCCCCGGTTCAGGGGCGAGAGCAGCAGCGACACCTGGGTGCACCGCATAGCCCTCAATGTCGCCGTCAGCGAGATTCGCAGCCACGCCAGGCAGCCTCGTTTTGTGCCGCTCGAGGACTGGATGTACGACACGGTGGCCGAGGAGGTGGACAAGGCGCCGCCCGACTACTTCCGCATTATGGGCGGCCTCGATCCCGACGAGCGGGCGTTGATCTACCTGCGGCTCAACCGCCATTCTGTCCGCGACATCGCCGAAACCTTTTCCATCACCGAGGCCGCCGTCAAGCAGCGCCTCTACCGTATACGAAAGAAAATCGACTCACTTAAACAGCAAGAATATGATGAAGAATAAGAAAATGACATCCGGGCCTGCAGGCTATGGTGTGCCGGTTTGCCCGGGCTCGGACGAGGGGGATGTCTCTTTCGACGACCTGCAGCCGGTGTTCGACGAGCAGTCGCGCCGTCTCGACGCCGTTGTGGGCGACCGCGTGCATCTGCCTCGCAGCCTTGACTTTGCGGGCCTGCGCACACAGCGCCGCCTCGTGCTGCGGCGCTGGTGCCTGCTGGCCGTAGTCAGCGCCGCCGTCGCCGTGTATTGGGGCATCGACCTATGGCATCATAACTTTGACATATACTACCGTCTCTTTACCCTTTTCCTCGAGGCTGTGTTTATTGGGATTGTTGTCGACTCGTTTGCACGTGCTGTTTCAATCGGCCGTGGCAATCCCGCGCGTGTCGGCCTCGGCCGTAGGTCGCGCCGGGCCAACCCTGCGGTGCCTTCGAAATACTATCTGTCGGTGCCTGTCAATATCGGCATTGCGGCATCCATTGCCCTGATAATGGTTGCCTGCGCCACCGGCGTGGGCGACGGCTATACTATGTCGCAAGACCACAATGCCCGTCTTGAAGCCATTAATAATGTGACAAGCATACTGAACAATATATGAAGAAACGGCGGATTATAACATTGCTTGTATGCCTCCTGATTGTCGGGAGTGGCGCCGGAGTCCTTTTGTGGCCCCGCACGGTACCGCTTGGGCAATGCAGCGAGGTGTATAGGTTTTATGCCAATAATCCCGGTATAAAAGCGTCGTTCATAAAAGACTTCCGCATCAACGACAGCGTCTCTGTCGACGTCACCCTGTTGGAGGCCGTCGATTCCAATGGATGGAACACGTTGGTCACGGATATGAATCTTGTAATACAGGATTCTTCGACAAGGAGTGATATTGCCAACGGGATTGATTTGATAGCTGTGAAACAGGTGAAAAGAGGAGTGTATAACAAGCCCATATCTGCATCTTCAGGAAATGTGGATATTGTGGCTACATCGCATTTGAGAAAAGAAGTGAGCATTTTCCATTCTAAAGATAGAAAGGAAAAACACGCTATATATTTTTATAATTTTGAAAAATCAATATAATCAATAAAAAAGACACTTATGAAAAAGTTTTTTATTTCAATTGCACTCTTTGCAGTGCTCGGGACAATAGCCACAAGTTGCCAGAAAGAAAATGAATTTGACAAGACAACTATCGAAGTAGGACAGAATACCATTTATAGGGTGTGTTACTCTATTGATGGAAAGATTTATCAGCTTACGCTTATTGGTGACGATGCCTGGCACGATTTTCTGAATCGTATGTTTGCATTGGCAGAAGCAGGGCATACGGTAAGTTTCCGCAATGAGAGCGTTAGAACGCAAATTGTCTCCGCCAAAAATGTGGTCACTTACACCACCACCAATAAGGAGGAAGCTCTTTCTTGGGCAGAACGTATGGCAAATGATGGCTATATTGTTATCGTCAAGTATGATAAAGACACGGGTATATATACCTGTACTGCAGAAAATTAACATAAGGAAATAATTGTCCAACTTATAAAAATTATGATTATGAAAAATAGAAGAATTATTTTATTTTTGGTTGCGTTCCTGCAGCTGTTCAGTCTGTCTGCCCAAATTTCGGAGATAGAGCAGATATATGGTCAATACAGTGACGAATACACGCTGTATACGTCCATAGTGCGCAATTACAACGACAAGTACAATGTGCTGATGAAGTACGGATCGTATGCGAATGTTGTATATACGGATTCTATAAAAGGCCGTTCATCGTTTATGATTCAAAACACAAATACGGGAGATATAGTGCATATAGTGGATTTGCCGTTGGGTTACCAGGTCAATGATATAAAGTTTGTCACATTGCGAAAGATGGATGGAGTGACAACAGAAGACTACTGCTGCTTTTGCGGTACGAGAACACGATTTGACGGTATAATATATCCATTTGAACCGCCCGAAGACAGAACCGATTATATCTATACGTATTCGAAACACGGTTTTGCAGGTGTTTTCTCGATGGAGGAGGCCTTGAATCCGTCATCGACTTATACGGCAAATGTCCGAGACGTGGAAGGCACAAAAGAACTGTACAGGATGGTGTGCTATCCTGAACAATATGGTTTTTATTATCATAATTACAACACATACATAGACCATATTAATATGGATATAATAGGTATAGATGACACTGTTAACGCACCCTCCTGTTTCTGCCGTGCAAAGCTATACCCAAGATATAGTGGCAGTAGTGTCCTTTGGGACAACAATATGAGATTTAATGATAATGAAATATTGACAGACATAACAAAAACCGATGACTATGTAGTCACAACGTCGCATACTACAATTGGAGACAGCCTTTGGATTAGATATAGTGATCAGGAAATATACCATATCTTAGGCGGGTGGGAATTGAATGACAATGTCAATGAAATAGATTTTTCATTGATGACAATGGAAACGAGCTGTGAGAATTATGCGGAGATTACTGATTACTACAGGGTCGATCCGGCTAAGATTTGCCACACAATAGGCAACGGTATAGAGATCGGTTTCCGTATGGAAAGTCGATTTTATGGAGGACTGGTTAATGGTCAATACAACTACTCTAATGGTACATTGTATTTCCAGAGGGGTGTATATATGAAGAGTACGCCATTGGTGAAGGAATTGATCTATATGCCGTCAAATGATGCAACTGCTGTTTTATATAATGATAATACTGATTTTGTTTCTGTATTAAAATGGAAAAAGGACGATAAATGCTTTTATCCCGTAAAACAGTTTTATAATAATGAACTTAAACTCCAGTCGCTGACGCTGCAGGAAAGGAATGGGTATGAGCATCTGTTCTGGAGCGGAAATGATGCGGGCACTCCACATTCACCAATGTATTTGATGTCCCAAAGAGGAGAGCAAGGCAGCGGGTATGAGCAAACGTGCCATTCAAAGAATGACGAAAATGCACAACCTGTAACAATAGAGCACGCCATTCGCGAGAAATTGATGCATATACAACTTCGTTTTTCTTATGACGTTGTTACATATCCTGTCACCTATATCAATTTTTATCCTTATGAAATAGAAAAGGAATTCCAGTGTGTAAAAGAATAATAGCAGCTGTTGAAAAGAATGTAGTTAATATAGTGTGCTGCAAAACAGGAGTGTGAGTGCCTATTAATAATTTTTAACATTCTATAATGCAGCGAAAAGTGTCTTTTTTGTGACATATAGATAAGAAATAAAAAGGGAAATAAATAATTAATCATTAAAAACTTAATAATATGAAAGCGATAATTAGAAAAGTTGTCAGCCTTGTGCTGTTTGTTATGCCGGTGATGGCTTTTGCGTCGGCGGTAAAGCCATCGGACGTGGACGACACGATACCGGCCGAAGTGCGATATAAGGATTATTACTATACCAAATGGTTTGACGAGTGTCCTAATTTTTATCCCAATGGCGGCGTTGTGGACAGTACTTTCTGTCGTTTCTTTGAAGTCCACAATTTCTATGGCAGTCCCGTTGCCAAATGGGAGCATACAAACCAACCGATGAAGGTGAAAGGCCTTGTAGCAATACTTGACAGGTATTCGCCGCCTTATGCGGCTGATTCGCTTGGTAGGAAGTTGCCCGAATATCTGTACCTCTACCAGTTGGTTGGCAGGCATTACGAATTTGGTGAGAGGTTTGGCTTATTGGATGGCCTTGACTTTGTGCTGCTCGACTCTGTGCGGTGGGACACTGCCACAGCCCGTGTAATGGAATACAAGAGGGGCTGGAACGGAGAGTTTACGCAGTATGTCTACCTTTATGAGGCATATTTTGAGCAACCGATATATGTCGACTCTGATTTCTATATCTTCGGTTCTTCGAACAGTAATTATCCAGGCTCAGGTTTCGATGGTATGATACATACCATCTATACTGATTTTATGGATTTTTATTGGGGGGCAGTAAAGGTTGACAAGGATAGTGTTGAACTGCACGACTGGTATTACGGTAGTGAATGTCACCCACAAGGAGGGTATGTAGGTATAAGAAACAATGCCTTCCCAGAATGGGGCTGGTATACGCCTTGGCCTGACAGTCCTTGGGGATACTACCTTCCCATTGTGGACCAGTGGAATCTCAATGCTGTGCCTAACGACACTGCCTTCGGCGAGGTGCTTGGCGGCGGCCGTTGGCCTGACGACACTTACGACACCATAGAGGCGGTGCCGACTCCGGGCTTCCATTTCGACTCGTGGAGCGACGGCAGCACCGAGAACCCGAGG
>CAJOMZ010000021.1:38438-48896 GCA_905236645.1 uncultured Bacteroidales bacterium | reverse complement strand
ATTGTTTACCAAAATAAAATTTCATAAAACTTTGATAAAACTTTGAGTAGAATTTGATAGGTATTTGGTACGTGGAAACCACGGAGTTATGACGGCGCGGTTTTGGCCCGGGACGGGGCTTTTGACACTGGATTTCTGTCGCGAAAACGAGGTCGCGCCAATGCGATTTTTCTCCGTTTACAATATTATTCCGTCGCCGTCGTTATTTAAGTATTATGAAGAAAAGTATTGTATTTTTGTTGTCTTTGGTGTTTTGTCTTATGTCGTGCCAACAGGCTGTAGACGAGCGAGATAAGCATCTACAGACGGGCGATTTGATTTTTGTCGGCATTCCGATGGATTACAGCCTCTCGGATTCGTCCGCTATCGAACAGGCTATTGTCGACGCCACAGGCGACACAGGTTCAGTGAATTACATTCACGTAGCAATAGTTGAAGTCGGTGCCGACACGACCTTTGTCATTGATGCCACCATCAAGCGAGGCGTGGCACGCTATCCTATCGACAGCTTTTTTGTCGACTTCCGTCTGAAGGACGGCAGTTTCCCGCGTTTCGATGTTATGCGTCTGAAAGACAATGCAGAAGCCTTGGCATTCGTGCGGCGTGCCAAGGAGTTTGTCGGACGCAAGTATGATATGTGTTTCTTGCCGGACAATGACGAACAGTATTGTAGCGAACTGGTTTGGAATGCGTATGTTACCTCTGACAACACGCATCTGTTTGCCGAGGCTCCGATGAACTTCAAGAATGCCGACGGCGAATTCCCCGTTTATTGGACCGAATTGTTCGGCATCTTGGGAATGCCTATTCCTCAGGATGTTATGGGTACCAATCCGAACGATATGTCGCACGACGCAGGATTGCGTTTTGTTACTTCATTAAAATTTTGAAGCAATGAAAAGATTGGCTGTTCTTTTGATGCTTGGTGTCGTTGCGCTCGGGCAAACGGCTGTCGCTCAGACTGATCAGGACTGCGACACGCTTGTATGGAGCGGACGGAAGTATGCGGTGGCTGTCGAACGCTATGTCCCGACAGTGGTTATGAATTATTATCAGCGCACTAAATTTGTCCCGCCGTTCCAGTCGTGGAGTAACAACAATAACCGTGGGCATATTGCAGAGTATGAGGTTGTTAATAATGGCGTTTATCTTAGTCGCATTGAGGCCAAGCGCTACCGTACAAGGGGCAGCAACCTTTGGGCCGCCACCGGCATCGACACCGTTGTAAAGCCAGAGTATTTTGACATTATGTCGCTGGATACCAGTCTGTCGGACGTTGAGGGCGCCGTGCTTGCTGATTGGTATTCGGGGGTGTTGGAACTGCGCCTTGTGCCGCGTGACAAGAAGGAGCAGAAGAGCGACGAGGCCCAGGGTACACGCTATTTGAATATTGTCAATGGCCAAATTGTTGACAATGTGTTTGTTTCGGACAAGCATCTTGCTGATTTCAAGGCAGGCAAGTTGGTTTTGGCCAAAGGACAGGCTGCTATGTTTTATCGGAATGAGAGGTTCAAGGAGTTCTATTTGCATTGCGCGATGGACCGCGAAGAGGTTGTTTACAACGGGCATAAAGGCCTTTTCCAGTTGGTGGCCAATGGGTTACCGCTTGCGATGGAGTTCTTTGGCAACGACCCTCTGAAATGCAGTACCAACTGGCTTGTAAACGCGCGCGACGATGGCGGGGCGCCGTTTGGTTCGTGGACGATTCGTAACGACTCGCTCTTCGTTGCCGAGATCGCGACCGCCAACGACAAGGGCCGGTACAAACAGGGACTGTCGGACTATCTGGCTGACAGTGTGGTGGATGGCCTGGCCTACTGCCACCGTCGTTTTGTTGATGACCATTGTTTTTTTGCCGATTGGATTAGCGGCGAATATGTGATTCATTATGGCAACTGGCAGACAAATAGTTTTGGAGTTGCGGATTATGTTGTCTATAAAACCCAGAAAATCAGGTTTAAGGACGGTGTTGTGATGTCGTCGGTTTTCTCTCCGAGCAGTTTTGAGGATGATGAAAAAGCGCTGGCAGTGAGCGAGTTCAAGGTTTGCAACGAGGGCAATGTCTGGTCGGTCGACGACAAGCAACTGTCTGAGACTGTGGGTAGTTACAAGGCTCCCAAGAAAACCCCGTCCTACAAGGGCGACAAGACGGCGTTGCGCAACTGGTTCCTCAACCGGCCTATAACTGACGAGCGGGCCAAGGACCGCCTGTTCCGCGTGCGCATAGCTTTTATGGTCAACTGCAATGGCGAGGCAGGGCGTTGGCAGCTGATTAGCAAGAACAAAGGTGAGCTGTTTGAGTTCGCCAATATGGTGCTGGAAACGGTGAAGACGATGCCTCAAAATTGGATTCCAGCCACCGACAAGAAGGGTAACGCTGTGGATTGCTGGCAGATACTTGAGTTTACCGTAAGCAACGGCATATTGACCAATGCCAATTACAAATGACGCCGTTGCTTGTCCATACACGTCGCTTCCCGCCACGCAGATTCCACGCTATCACGCTGTTTCCGTTTGTTTTCTATAACGGGCAGCCGATGGATGAAAGCGAGGTGCGACACGAAACGGTGCATTTGTGGCAACAGGTTGCTTTGCTGATTGTTGGCTTTTACGTTCTTTATCTTGTCTTTTGGCTTGCGGGAGTTGTCGTTTACCGCGACCTTGACAAGGCCTATCGCGGAATTCCTTTCGAGAGGTCTGCTTATATTCTTGAAAACCAATCGGCAGTGTCGCCGCTGAAGCAATCGTTTCATTGGCTCAGCTGCTTTAAAAGTATATAATGATATGATTTTGTATTTCTCTGGCTGTGGCAACAGTAAGTTTGTGGCTGAAGAGCTGGCACGTCTGACAAATGACAGTCTGGTTCAGATAAATCCTTTGGAATCAAAGCCTTCGGTTGCTCTTGAACCGAATGAGGCGCTTGGAGTAGTGTGCCCGGTGTATGCGTGGGCAGTGCCGCGCGTGGTTTCTGACTATATCAGTAGGCTGACAATCAATATAAAACCCTCGTATTGCTACCTTGCCTGTACGTGTGGCGACAATGTGGGGCGCACGCCGGAAAGATTTGCCAAAGTGTTGAAAGCAAGGGGTGTTAGCCTCGACGCCGCTTTCTCGTTCGTGATGCCTGAGACGTATATCAACCTTGCGGGGTTCAATCTGGACACTCCTGAGAGCGAGCGTCGCAAAATCAATGCCGTCCGTGAGCGTTTGCCGTTGGTGGCGGAGCGTATCAAGCAGTGTGAAAAGGTCGTCGATGTGGTTCGTGGCAAGATGCCACGCTTCAACACATACGTTACCAATGCTTTGTTTTATAGCCTGTTGATTACCGACAAAAAGTTTACGGTAAACGACCGCTGCATTTCGTGTGGCTTGTGTGCAAAGGTGTGTCCGTTGGGTAACATTACGATGACTGGCGATTATTCTGACCCGCAAGGAAGTGTGGCTCAGGGCCTTCGTCCGCTTTGGCACGGCAACTGCACCAACTGTATGGCCTGCTACCACCATTGCCCGAACAATGCCATCCATTTCGGCAAAGCCACGCAAGGCAAGGGACAGTACATATTTCCTGAATAGAGGTAAACGGATTGTCTGATTTTTATTCGGCTTTCACTTCGTCGATCATCAGCCAGGCCTTCTCGCCTTTGCAGGCGTGCCAGTCGGGTAGGGTAGAGGGGTGGATGATGCGGATTTTGATGTCTTTCGACATATCGGCATCGCTTTTGCCTTTTACTGAATAGCAGCGGATTGGGTTCTGCATACGGAAAACAATTCTTTGTTTGCCGTGGCGTTCGTCTTTGATGGTGCTTTTTTCGCAGCTCATCCATTTGTTTTGGCTTGGAATCCATACTTCTACGTTGTCTGGTGCCAGCACCCAGTCGTCGGGGGCGTGGCAGAAGCCAATAGTGACATTCTTGTTGTTACGCTTTTTGGTTTTGACCGTAAGCTGCAGCGTGTCGATGCCACTCCATCCGGCCCATCCCTCGCTGTAGTCGCCGGCCACGGCGCGGAGGCCGTCGCATAGCAAGGTCGAGAAGTTTTTGTCGTAGGGGGCGCTGGGTTGCAGGTTGGAGGTTATCTTTTTGATGCTCAGTGTGTGGGCTTTCGTTTCAAAGGGGATGTCGACAAGTGGGTTGTGTCCGAAAAGGTCGTTGAAAGGTGTGTGAAAGTCAGGCGGTTCGTTGTCGTGTGGAGTGAACGAGAAGCGGAAAGTGTAGGTGCTGTCGCCGCTGACTCGGTATTGTTCACGTACTCCTGGCCCGCAGGTGGCTGTGCCCACTCCGGCAATGCGGCTGTCGATATTTAGGATGGTGTACGATGTGTCGGGTTTGGGCATCTTCCACCAGCGGTCGTGTGCGGCTACGACGGTGTCGGCATATCTGTGTCGGCTGAAATTGAACAGGTGTTGTCCGTCGATGCTTATCTCCACGGGTTTCTGCCCATCGTTGAGTGACAGACGATAGGCTTCGCGGTTGCCCTCTTCCTGGGGCACTGCGTGAAGCCTCGTCAGTTGATCGATGTCGGGATAGCACCATAGTCCCGGTTTCCCGGCGGTTCTGCGGTCGGGATACCTTTCGGCGTCAAATCCATACCAGGTGGTACCGGTGTATCTGCCGGGCACCAGACATTGCAGCCCCACACGTGCAAATGTGCGGAACACGCCTTCGCCCTGCAGTCGAACGCTTGCTTGAAAGGCGCCGTTGTCGGCAATTTCTATTATCTCGCGGACGGGCATTGCCTCGTCGCCGTCGGTGACAAGGTCATATTCCATCACTATGGATGCGAGCGCATAGCGCGTGCTGTCAGTCGAATAGGCGTTTACGCGATATGACCGGTTACTTACCTTCAGGCATTCCAGTCCCTGCCAGGCCGCTGCACCGTTGCGGTCGGCGCGGTCGTTCTGTGTCGGAGGCCGCCAAAGGTTGAGCCGCATATCGCGAAGCATCTCCACACCATTCCTTTTATAGTGTTTCAGCATCCCTTGGGAATAGTCAAGGCATACTTCGAAATTATCTCCATACAGATATGTCAACCCGTTATGTTCTGATGTCCGCAGTTTCTTGCCGTGCTTGAAGTGCTGTTCCGTTCCCGTCTCCGTCTTCGTCTCGGTTTTCGTCTTCGTTTTCGTTGTCGTCTTCGTCCCCCGTTCCCCTCCATACACGGCCTTCACCTCCTCCATACAAGCGTAGGGGGTGCCGTAGGCGTCGCAGATGCCGTTGGCGCAGAAGTCGCCGTCATCATTGATGCCTGACAACTTGCCGAGGTCGCCGCCAAGCGAGATCTGCGGATAACCATAACCCTTTCCCGTTCTCCGTTCTCCGTTCGTCGTTCTCCGTTTTCCCTTCCTCGTGCGGTCGAGGCCTTGGTCCTGCCAGTCCCAGATGAAGCCGCCTTGCAGCGAAGGGTATTTGTCAATAGTGTCCCAGTAGTCGCTCAGGCCGCCCAAGCTGTTGCCCATCGCGTGGCAGTATTCGACCATAATGTAAGGGCGTCCGCTGGTGTCGTGGCGGGCATAGTCGGACAGGAAGTCAACGCTGGGGTACATAATGCCCACTATATCAGTGTTCCAGTCCAGCTCGGCGCGCTCGTAGCTGACGGGGCGCGTCGGGTCGGTGGCTTTTGTGCGCCGGTAGGCCTCCTCGAAGCAGACACCGTTGCCGCACTCGTTGCCTAACGACCAGACAATCACCGACGGATGGTTGCGGTCGCGCTGCACCATATTGTTGACGCGATACCATATCGGCTCGGTCCACTCGGCCTTCTTTGCCAAGCTGTTCTTGCCGTAGCCCTGAGCGTGGCTCTCGTTGTTGGCCTCGTCCCACACGTACAGTCCGTAGCGGTCGCAGAGGTCGTACCAGTATTCGTCGTCGGGGTAGTGGCAGGTGCGCACAGCGTTGATGTTGTTAGCCTTCATCAACTGGACGTCGCGCTCCATCTGCTCGCGGCTCACCACGTGGCCCGTAAAGGCGTTGTGCTCGTGGCGGTTCACGCCCTTAATGGTCACCGGCTTGCCGTTGACGCACAGCAGGCCGTCCTTAATCTCCACCGTGCGGAAACCAATCTGCTTCTCGATCGTTTGGATGGTAATGCCATCTTTGTCTTTCAGCCTGATTGTGATGGCATAGAGAGCAGGACTCTCTGCCGACCAAGGTTTTACGTTGGCGGTTCTTAATTCCGTATGACAGAGCAGTAAAGCGGTGTCAAGTTCGAAGAAAGGCAGCGTTTTCCCGATGCCGAGAGCGGGGACCGATACTTCTGCGAGCAGGCCGTCACTGTGGCCTTGTCCATATATTGTTACGTTCACCTTGCCGCTGCCATAGTCCACGGTGTCCATCAGGGCGTCGATGTGGTAGTCGGTTATATGGTTTTTCGGCAGGCAGTACATCGTCACGTCGCGCGTGATGCCGCTCATACGCCACATATCCTGGCATTCCAGATAGCTGCCGTTGCTCCAGCGGTGCAGGATGATGCAGATGCGGTTCTTGCCCGTATGCAGATAATTGCTTATCTCCCATTCCGCCGGCGTTTTCGAATCCTCGCTGTAGCCTACAAACTCGCCGTTGACATACAGCTCCACAGCCGACGCCGCCGCGCCGATGCGGAAATAGACGCTGCGCCCCTCCCACGACTCGGGCACCGTGACGTCCCTGGCGTAAACGCCTGTCGGATTGTATGCCCTTGGCGCGTGCGGAGGGTTGCTGGGAAACTCGTTCTTCATATTCACGTAGACAGGCACACCGTAGCCTTGCAGTTCAAGGTTGCCGGGCACCACAATGCTGTCCCACCGCCTCAGGTCCTGCATCGGGTCGAAGTCGGGCGTGATGTAAGCGCCGCGTTCCAGCCCGCGATGCACATATTCCGCACGCTCGTAGTAGAGGAACGACCAGATCCCGTTGAGGTTCATCACCCACTGGCTGTCGGCGGGAATGATGTCGGCGTGCGGCATAACCTTGCCGACCTCATACACCTTCAGGTCATCCCAGAAGTCCTGCGCCTGCGCTGCCAGTCCCGTCAGCATAGCCACGAGGAGGAATATCGTGTTTTTCATTGTCGTTTCCATCGTTGGTTTCTGAATGCAAAAGTACTACTTTTTTGCAATATGGCACGCGTATGCGAAAAAAATCTTACTTTTGCAGCCGACATCGATTTGCTTGAAGAATGGCCGAAACGATACATAAAGAAGGTTTAGTGGTCAGAACCACAGGTAGTTGGTATAATGTCCTGCTGTCAGACGGCACGGTTGTGGAGTGCCGTCTGCGGGGCAATTTCCGCATTCGCGGCAGCAAACAGACCAACCCCATCGCTGTTGGCGACCGTGTGGCATTCCAGCTGCTGGACGACGGCACGGGGATGATTACCGACATCGCCGACCGCCGCAACTGCATCATTCGCCGCTCCACCAATCTCAGCAAGCAGACCCACGTGATTGCCGCCAACATCGACCTTCTGTGCCTCGTCGCCACGCTGGGCTTTCCGCGCACGTCGACGGGCTTCATCGACCGTATGCTGGCTACGGCCGAGGCCTACCATATCCCGGCTGTCATCATTTTCAACAAGTGCGACCTGTATGGAGCGGAAAGCGAAGAAAGCGGAAAGCGGAAAGCGGAAAGCGGAAAGCGGGGGACGGAAAGCGGAGAGCGGAAAGCGGAAAGCGAAGAAGGGGGAGCGGAGAACGAGCTTTGGCAGATTCACAATGAGATTAAGGCGATATATGAGGATGCTGGTTATCCTGTCTTCGAGGCCTCGGCCCTGACGGGGATGGGGATTGACCGCATCAGGCAGCTCATTGCCGGCAAAACGTGCCTCTTTACGGGGCATAGCGGTGTCGGCAAGTCGGCGTTGCTCAACGCCATCGACCCCACGCTGCACCTGCGCACCGGCGAGGTCAGCGAATGGTCGCTCAAGGGCAAGCACACCACCACCTTCGCCGAAATATTCCCGATAGATTTAGCGGAAAGTGGAAAGCGGAAAGCGGAAAGCGGAAAGTGGAAAGCGGAAAGCGGAAAACGGAAAGCGGAAAGCGGAGAGCACTGCAACAATTCAACAACTCAACAACTCAACAGTCCAACAACTCAACAGCTCAACAACTCAACAACTCAACAGTCCAACTCTTCAACATACCTCATCGACACTCCGGGCATCAAGGAGTTCGGTATGGTGGATTTCCAGCCTTGGGAGCTGTCGCATTTCTTCCCCGAGATGCGCTCGCGCCTTCAGGACTGCCGCTTTGCCACCTGTACCCACCGCCACGAGCCGGGATGTGCTATAAAACAGGCAGTTGAAAACGGCGAGATAAGCGACGAACGCTACCGGAACTACCTTAACATCCTCGAGTCCATCGAATCTGACGCCCCCATAAGACGATAATGATAATCCACGCAAAGTGCCCGGTCTTACGAAACAAACTGTCGTATCAGCGGCAAAAAGCATAGCGCGGAATGGCAACAGCGTCGGCGTCCCCGCCACAGGCTGAACCGGTCGGCTAAATCCGTTGTTTTTCGTCAGCTGACAGGTCGGATGCCGGCATTTTGTGCCCGGTCTTCGCCTCGTCTCCGCCCTGTCCCATTGCCCGTCCCGCCCCCTACCAACACCGCTCGTTGTGTCGTTGTCCAGTTGTTGTCCAGTTGTTGTCCAGTCATTGACTGGACAACAACTGGACAACAACTGGACAACAACTGGACAACGACCAGAGTTGGTGCGGTGAAAGGCTGATGTTGAAGCAGTTGCAATCCGGCCTCGATGCGCGTCGGTTCTTGCCTGCGCCCGGGGTGCTTGGCGGAATGAAAGGGTGGGGCGGGTTTAATGGATTGAACGGCAGTCGGTTTCAGGTCTGGCAGGCGGCAGGGGCTTGTTGCCCTGCCGACGCTCTATTGCTTTTGTCCGACTTTCCACAGCTGCCAGCTGTTCCAGACGTTCTGGAAGACGCAATAGAAGGCCGTAAAGACCGAGGCTAACGGCGTCAGGTAGTAGTTGGCCATCCAGATGCCCATAGCCGTGTTCTTCTGCCCCAGCAGCTGTCCGCCGCTTATCTTGTCGCCGTATTTGGCTCCCAGCCAGCGGCCAAAGCCGAACTGGATGATGCAGAACAGCAGCGAGGCGATGCCTAACCAGATGATGCTGTGCCAGTTGCCCTCGCCGTGGAGGAAGATGAAGTCGATGGTCTGGCCAAGCGTGATGAGCAGTACGAAGGCCCACAGGTAGAACGACTTGCCGCGGTGACGGTTCAGGAAGTCGTGGCCCTTCGGCCACCAGGCCTGCAGCGCCCAGGCAACGAAGAAAGGCAGGCCGATAACGGTGCCTATGCGCCTAAGAATGAGCCAGAAAGATTCGAAGAACGGCATATCCTGCTGGTTGCCGATAAACGAAAAGTAGATGGGGGCTACGATGGCCACCATCAGGTTGCCGATGATGGTGTAGGCCGTCACCGTCTCGCGGTTGGCGCCGAGCATACAGCTGACTACGGCTACCGACGACGCAACGGGACAGAGCACGCCTATCAGCACACCTTCTGCAACAATGCTGCTTGCCCCCAACCATTTCAGTATCAGGTAGGAACCGAGGCTTACCGTGATCTGGAAGAGCATCAGCCACACGTCGAGCCAGCCCATCCGCAGCTTGCGAATGTCCACGGCACAGAAGGTCAGCAGCAGGATGGTGAAGATTAGGTAGGGTACCAAAAAATCCATCATCGCACACCATTTGTGCAACAACAAACCCAGCAAAATGGCCACCGGCAGGACGTAGCTTCTGTATTTTTGCATTTCCTTTACTGTGTCAAAACGGGGATAGATGGTTGTATGCCATAGTTTTATGGCGTTGTGCGCCCCGTTTTTGACTTTGCAAAGATAGTGTAAAAGCTCTAATATGTCGCAAAAAAAGTGTAATTTTGCAAAATCTTTAAAAGAACATCGCTATGCTAAGAGAAGAGACGGTCTTCGGACCTATACATAGCCGTCGGCTCGGTACGTCGCTCGGCATCAACCTGTTGCCCGAGAAGGGCAAGTTCTGCAACTTCGACTGCATCTATTGCGAGTGCGGCTGGAACCGCGACGGGCGAGGCGACACCAAGCTGCCCGACGCAGAGAAGGTGCGCCGCGACCTGTCGAACAAGCTGCAAGACCTCTGTGCCGACGGAGTGAAGGTCGATTCCATAACCTTCAGCGGCGACGGCGAGCCGACGCTCAACCCTGAATTTACGCAGATTATCGACGACACGCTGGCCCTGCGCGACCGCTATGCCGAGGGCGCCAAGGTGTCGGTGCTGAGCAATGCCACACGGGTGCATATCCCCGCGGTCTTCAACGCGTTGCGCAAAGTGGACAACCCCATAATGAAAATCGACGCTCCCACCAACGAACTGGCGGCCCGCATCAACAACCCCGCGCCGGACTACGACGTGCAGCGCGTGGTCGAGGCACTCAAGCAGTTCGGCGGCGACTTCATCCTGCAGTGGTGCCTGCT
>CAJOMZ010000021.1:0-38406 GCA_905236645.1 uncultured Bacteroidales bacterium | reverse complement strand
CGACTCCACCAGCCCCGAAGTTGTCCTGCCGATGCTCGACATCATCCGCCAGTTGCGCCCCCGCGAGGTGATGGCCTACACCATCGACCGCCCCACCCCGGCCCAGAACCTTGCCAAAGTCACCCCCGACGAGATGCGCACCCTCCTCCGCCCCCTCATCGACGAAGGCTTTGCGGTGCAAATCAAAGGGTGATTTTTTATGCTTGCCGAGCTGAGGCAAGGTCTTGTTTTCGCTTGTTGCGGGCAAGGGTTGAGTGCGTGCAAACTGCATCAATTCAACGAAATGTAAATATTATTTGTCCACGTCGCAAAAAGTTCGTATCTTTGCAAAATCGAATTAATTAATTAATAACTAAATATAAACGATATGTCAAAATTGCTTTTACTGGGTGATGAAGCTATTGCTCAGGCTTTTATAGACGCTGGCGGCAGCGCCATCAACAGCTACCCCGGAACACCATCGACACAGATTACGGAGTATGTGATTAAATCGAAAGAGGCTAAGGAAAAGGGCATCGTTGCCAACTGGTGCGCAAACGAGAAGACGGCTCTTGAGGCTTCGATTGGCGTTGCATACGCCGGCAAGCGTGCAATGACCTGTATGAAGCACGTGGGCCTCAACGTCTGCGGCGACCCCTTTATGAATGCCGCCATCATCGGCACCAAGGGCGTCATTATCGTCGTTGCCGACGACCCGTCGATGTTCTCGAGCCAGGATGAGCAGGACAGCCGCTATTATGGCCACTGGGCTATGATTCCGATGCTGGAGCCCTCTAACCAGCAGGAGGCCTACGATATGGTGTTCTTTGGCTATGAGTTGAGCGAGAAGCTGGGCACTCCCATCCTTTACCGCATCCCTACCCGTCTGGCCCACAGCCGTGCCGGTGTAGAGCGCAAGCCTGCCCTGCCGCAGAATCCGCTGACGAGCCCCAGCGACCCGAAGAGCTTCGTGTTGCTTCCTGTCAACGCCAAGCGTCTGTATCGCGACCTTATAGACAAGCAGCCTGCCTTCACCAAGAGCAGCGAGGAGAGCGGCTTCAACCAGTACATCCCCGGCGCCGACAAGAGCCGTGGTATCATTACAACCGGTATCGCTTTCAACTACTTGCAGGAGAATTTCCCTGGTGGCAAGTGCCCATACCCTGTTGTCAAGATTACGCAGTACCCGCTGCCGTTCAATATGCTTTGCAAGCTTTATGACGAGGTGGGCGAAATCCTTGTTCTCGAAGACGGCCAGCCCTTCGTCGAAGAACATATCAAAGGCTTCTTGGGCAAAGGCAAGCCCGTTCACGGCCGCTTGGACGAGACCATCCGTCGCGATGGCGAGCTGAACGCCGAGAAGGTGGCCAAGGCTCTGGGCCTCAATGTCCCCAACGGTCCTGCCGTTCCCGAGGTCGTCACCAACCGTCCTCCGGCACTTTGCGTAGGTTGCCCCCACATCGACAGCTTTGAGGCCGTCATCGACGTGTTGAAGAAATATCCCAACGGCCGTGTCTTCGGCGACATCGGATGCTACACGCTCGGCTTCAATATGGGTGCCATCAACACCACCGTTTGTATGGGTGCTTCGGTCACTATGGCCAAGGGCGCTTCCGAGATGGGCATCTTCCCCGCCATCGGCGTTATCGGTGACGGTACGTTCGGCCACAGCGGTATGACCGGCTTACTTGACTGCGTCAATGAGAAGGCCAACGTCATCATTATGATTCTCGACAACGACATCACGGCTATGACCGGCGGTCAGCCCTCGAGCGCCAACCAGAAGCTCTTCAACATCTGCAAGGGCCTCGGCGTTGACCCCGACCACATCCGCACCATAGTGCCGCTGAAGAAGAATCACGACGAGTTTGTCAAGATTCTCGAAGAGGAGATCGCCTACAACGGCGTCAGCGTAATCATCCCGCAGCGCGTCTGCATCGTCGAGAACAAGAAACGCATTGCAGCAAAGAAATAAATATTTCGTTGATGTGTTGATAGGCTAAACGTTGAAAAACGAGTCGTATCAACTTGTCAACACCACACATATCAATAAATTACGACAAAATGAAAAAAGACATCATACTTTGTGGCGTAGGCGGTGACGGTATCGTCTCCGTAGCCAAGATTATAAGCGACGCTGCCCTCAACTTGGGTTTGAACGTCAAACAAAGTGAAATCCACGGTATGTCGCAGCGCGGCGGCTCGGTGTTCAGCCATCTCCGTGTCAGCAGCGAGCCTATCTTCGCCGACGTTATCCCCGAAGGCAAGGCTGATATCATCCTCAGTTCTGAGCCTATGGAGGCTCTGCGCTATCTGCCTTTCCTCGCTCCCGACGGCGTGGTGATAACCAACAGCGACCCCTTCATCAATATCAACAACTATCCTGACATTGAGAAGGTCAACGCAGAACTGGCCAAGCTGCCCAAGTGCGTCAGCTTCAACGCCAACACCATTGCCAAAGAGCTTAACGCCCGCGGCAATATGGTTCTGCTCGGCGCTGCAGCCCCCTACCTTGAAATTGCTTTTGAGGAACTTGAGAAGGCTATCAAGGCTATATTCGGTCGCAAGGGCGACGCCGTGGTCGAGACCAACATCAAGGCTATCCGCGCAGGTCGCGACGCCAAGTAAACGTCTAACGGCACACAACAAAGAGAGTGTGGCGGCATCTGGCAGCCACGCTCTCTTTGTGTATGTGATCTCTCGGTGGTCCCTCGGCGGTTTCCTGTGAGTCGCTTCGAGGCTTGGGGGAATAGCATTCGAAATGTTTCTCATCATCCTCCAACCCCTATGTATTATGGTTTGGCAGGCTCGGCATTGATTCTGTTTTTTTCAGGAAAGAATAACAGATAGAAGTCATTCGTTATAATCTGCTCTCGAACCAATCCAGACTGCTGTTCAATGGCAACAGATAATAGACCGATTGTTGGTCGCGGAAGAATTCTATGGCTCCTCGACGTTTCCAGTATTGGTGAGTCTTGAGGCGATGCATTACCGGCACGAAGACGAAGTCGTAATTGGCTTTCAACTCCTCCCAGATTTCCATAATCATCTGCTGGTTGAGCGGTGAGTGGCGGTATGGCTCGGCGACGATGAACGAGAAAACGGCAGTATAGCGTAAGGCATTGAGCTTTTGCAGCAACTCGGGTTGCTCGCTGCTTATGGCCTCTGTCTCCTCTTCGATACGGTAGTCGCTCATATTCAGCAACCCTATGGTTGTGCCGTTGTCGTCGGTTGCCTTGACGCTCAGTGGCCAGTTGAAGTGTAGGTTCTCAACCCACCAGGCAACTTCATTACGGTCAAAACCATACTGACGTGTAATCCATTCTACGGTCTCTCTGCTGTCGGCAGATGTCATACGGTGCAGTGTTATGCTCATATCTTATCGAAAGTAATGATATTATAGCTTAGCAACATCTTGGGGTGGTATGATAGTTTTGATTTGCGTAGTCCCTCAAGCCCCATATCCTCTTCGCGGTTGATGTATTTGAACTGCGGCGGCAGGTGGATTGCCATCTGTTGGTTGATTATGTTGAAAGCACCGTCAATGCTACGGTCCGCTTTCTCTACACATATGTCGAATGTGTCTTCAGTCACTGCGGCACCGAAGCTGAAGGCTTTCATCTTACCGTCAACAAAAATGGAGCCTCCGTATATGTCCAAATCGTTCCATTGCCTGAAAATGGTTTCTATCATTTTGTGCTCGCTATCAATGGTGTTGCCATACCAAGGGTTGTCGTGGTGTACTTCGTCGCGCCAAAGTCGCTCCAGCATCCGGCATTGGTCGAAGAGGTCGGGCGTGAGCTCGCGAAATTCGAAGTCTGGATGTTCGCTCAGGAACTTGTTGACGTGGTTTCGCTTGGCCTTTAGGTTTTTGCCTTTCAGTTGCTCCAGCTCTTCGCGCAGGTATATGTAATCGTAGCTGTTGCGCAAGGGTTCAACTGTGATGGCTTCCCCGTATCGCTCCTTCAGGTCGTTGGTCCATCGGTCTTCGGTTGCTATGAGCATAAGCCCTCCTTGTTCTGTTTCCCGAAGGGCTTCTATGAGCCCGTTATGTGGTATTGTCGCCGAGTTGATTAAATAGGCTGGCTGGCGATGGTCGAAGAGATAGCGGAAAATGACAGTGTCATCCAGTAAACACAATGTGGTGTCAAAAAGAAAGCTCCATCCTATCAGGTTGGCAAAGTTGAAGTTGCAGTTACGCAGTCCAGAATGTAGTGTGATGGTCTGAACGTCTTGTTTGTCGTTGAGCGTTAGGGGATGAAACTGTAAGATGGGGTGTGATGTTGTCATTTTTTTTTCTGCTATTCAATGTGTTTTATCGCAGTCAGCATTCTGTCGTGTTCGCGGAAATCCCTATGGACCTTGGTGTAGAACCCATATTCCTCAAATAGTTCTGCTGTCTTGAGACCTAATTGTTCGTTGATTTCGACTATGACAATTCCGCTGTCTTTAAGGTGTTTTTTTGCTGTCCTTACAATTGTGCGGTAGAAGAGAAGCGGGTCGTCGTCGGGTACGAAGAGGGCGCTGTGCGGTTCCCAGTCAATCACGTTGTGGTTCATTGTTTCTTTCTCGCTAAGCTTTACGTATGGTGGATTGCTGATTATGAGATCGAAACGGCCGTCTTCTAACGTGAATTGAGGCGAAAGTATGTCATCTTGCCTGAAGTCGATTTCGACGTTGTTGATGGTTGCGTTGTGACGAGCCTTGGATAATGCTTTGGACGATATGTCGATGGCAGTCACCTGCAATTGCGGCAGATGTTTTGCAAGTGCGATGGCAATGCATCCGCTGCCGGTGCAAAGGTCAAGAGCCTTGAAAGGTGTTGTAGCTGAGGTGATATTTGAAATTTTTTTTATCGTCCAGTCAGCTATCTCTTCTGTCTCGAGGCGCGGAATCAAGGTGTTTTCGTCCACCTCGATGCGGCAGCCGCAGAAGTCGGTCCAGCCTATGATGTGCTGTATGGGGCGATAGCGTTTTAGGTCTTCGACAGCCCAGTGGAATCGCAGCAGGTCGGATTGGTTTACGGTTGTATCGCGGTTGAGCAGTAGTCGGGGCTGGTCCCAGCCAAGGTAGGCCTCGAACAGCATCCGTATGAACATACGCACCTCGCCCTCGGGGTATAATTTTGAAAGTTCGATGTAAAAGTAGCGCTCAATGTCGCGTACTTTGTTGGATGGAATATGCAGATCTGTGGTGTTCATTTGCGGTTGAAGTCGGCAGGGATTTCGCCCCAGTGGTCGGTATCCCATTTCAGGATTTGTGTTGTGTAGGTGTTGTTGTGCAGCCAGGCTTCGGCACGGCGTATCACTTCGTAGAGTTTGGCGGTGTCGGGTGTCAGCGGCAGTTTGGTGCGGCATTGTTTGGCGCGTATCCAGCCCAGTGCCGTTTTCGAGTCGGTATATAACACTTGCTGCAAATTGTTTTTTTTCAGGTATGCAAGGCCGTGGACGATGGCCAGGAATTCGCCTATGTTGTTTGTCCCGAGTGGCGCTTTGTAATGGAAAAGTTGTGTTCTGCTGGCAACATATACGCCTTGGTACTCCATTGCACCAGGGTTGCCGCTGCAGGCGGCATCGACGGCTATGGCATCGAGTATTGGCGCCGGCCCCTGTACGCCTGGGCGTATCTTTGTGATGCCGTTCTCGTCGGTGACAAGTATTGACTCACCTTTGGTCTGTCTTTCAGTGACTGACGCTGCAAGCTCGGGGCCGATACGGAAGGCTTGTTCCGCCAGCGTGCGGCTCTCGTATGACTTGAATTTGGCTCCGGCAACGCCTTTTATCTGTCGTTCGCACTCAGCCCAAGTATCGTAGATGCCAGGCTCGTTGCCCTGCCATACAACATAGTATTTCTGTTTTTTAGCCATTAATTATAAAAAAAGCGGTTGCGCGATTTCTCGCGCAACCGCAAAGTTCAAATTGTTAATAATCGCTTATGCGCCAAGTTCCAAACGTTTGAAACCAGTGCATTTGAGGTCTTTGTCGGTGCGGGCGATGAAGTCCTTGACACTGACCTTACTCTCCATAATGTACTCCTGGTTCATCAGGGTGCTTTCCTGGAAGAACTTGTTAAGACGACCTTTGGCGATGCCTTCAATCTTGGCCTCGGGAAGAGCAGCGGTGGCTTCAGCACCGACTTTCTCCTTGATTTCGCGAGCCATATTAGCTTGCTCCTCTGTAATCCAGCCTTTGGCCATATTAGAGTTGATATGGTCTTCGCTGTCAACGTGTGCGGGGTTGATGCCGGCTTTCTTAAGAGCTGCCTCGACAGCCTTGCCTACGAGTTCCTCTTTGGTCTTCTCGCGGTACACGTTAAGTTCGCTGTCGATAACGCTCTGCGGTACGCTTGCCTCGTCGAGTGCGACGGGACGCATAGCGACAACCTGCATAGCTACATTGTGACCAACTTCGTCAAAGCCAGTCTTGTTCATACCTACGATAGAAGCCATACGGTTGCCCGGGTGGATGTAGGCGTAGACGGCCTCGGCGTCGATAGCCTCAAAGTGAGCCAGTTCGATTTTCTCACCGATTTTGGCTATCTGGTCGGTGATGCTCTCGCTGACCTTGCGGCCATTGAGGTCCATCTCCATTACCTCGTCCTTGGTAGTGAGGTGCTTTGCCATAGCAGTGTCGAGAATAGAAGTGGTGAAAGCGACAAAGTCGGCATTGGTGGCGACAAAGTCGGTCTCGCAGCTCAACATCACGATGGCGCCATACTTGCCAGTGCTCTTTGCCAGAACACAACCTTCATTGGCGTCGCGGTCGGCACGTTTGGCGGCCATCTTCTGGCCTTTCTGACGCAGCAATTCAATGGCTTTCTGCACATCGCCGTCGCATTCTACGAGGGCTTTCTTGCAGTCCATCATACCTACGCCGGTAAGTTGGCGCAGTTCATTAACCTGTTTTGCGGTGATTGTTGCCATATTCTATTCTCTTTATTATTGATTGTTAGCAGTGGGTGTCTTTCTTCTCGGGCGACGTGGACGGGCATCTTCACGGCTCTCGCTCTTGGTCTCCTCATTGTTCTCAACGTTCTCCATCTCAGGCTCTTCCTCTACGTTGTTCTCTTTGTCGAGCATACGTTCGTTGAGACCTTCCTGAATGGCCTCAACCATATATTTGAGGATGGCGGCAATCGACTTCGATGCATCATCGTTGGCAGGAATCGGGAAGTCGATGAGGTCGGGGTTGCAGTTGGTGTCGACCAGTGCAAAGGTGGGAATGTTAAGTCTGCGGGCCTCAGCAACGGCAATGTGCTCCTTGTTGATATCGATGACGAACAGTGCGCTGGGCAGACGGGTCAGGTCAGCGATGCTGCCAAGGTTCTTGTCGAGCTTTGCGCGCTCGCGCTGCACCTGGAGGCGCTCGCGTTTCGAGATATTGTTAAAGTCTTTGTCGTGCATCATCTGGTCAAGAGAGTTCATCTTCTTGACAGCCTTGCGAATGGTGCTGAAGTTGGTAAGCATACCACCAGGCCAACGCTCGGTGACGAAAGGCATATCGACGGTCTTCACCATATCGGCGACGATGTCTTTGGCCTGTTTCTTTGTAGCGACAAAGAGAACTTTCTTGCCTGATTTGGCAATCTGCTTCAGAGCCGTTGCAGCCTCTTCAGCCTTGGCAATGGTCTTTTGCAGGTCAATAACGTGAATGCCATTGTGCTCCTTGAAGATGTAGGGAGCCATTTTGGGATTCCATTTTCTTTTCAGGTGTCCAAAGTGACAACCTGCTTCGAGCAATTCTTCGAATTTTAATTCTGTCATTTTTTATTGATTTGTTTACATTCCTTGATACCAATTGCCGAGTAGTCCTTTGGGTCCGGTTTTTCAGCAGTCCTATGCTGCCGAACTGACAACCGAACAGAGTCTCCGCAATTTGGATACTAAACTGATATTTCTTTTAACGTTTGCTGAACTGGAAGCGTTTACGAGCCTTGGGCTGGCCGGGTTTCTTACGCTCAACCATACGCGGGTCGCGCATCAGCAAGCTCTTTGCCTTCAGTGCAGGACGGTCCTCGGCGTTGTTCTCGCACAGGGCGCGGGCGATAGCCATTCTCAAAGCCTCGGCCTGTCCGGTGATTCCACCGCCATCAAGGTTGGCTTTGACATCCCATTTGCCTTCAGCATCAACAATCTGGAAAGCCTGATTGACGATGAACTGCAGCGGACCAGTGGGGAAATACTCCTTATAATCTCTATTGTTGACGGTGATTTTACCGCTACCGGGTTTCATATATATGCGGGCGACAGCGGTCTTTCTTCTACCTATGGTGTTGATTACTTGCTCCATTGCTATTATCTTATATCGTTAATGTTGATGACTTTAGGATTTTGAGCCTGATGCGGATGCTCGCTACCTGCATAGACGTGGAGGTTGCGGAAGAGATCAGCTCCCAGTCTGTTCTTCGGAAGCATACCACGGATGGCGTGCTCCAAGATGCGCTCGGGATGGGTGGCGCGGACTTTGGCAGGGGTGGTCTCGCGTTGGCCACCGGGATAGCCGGTGTAGCGCTGATAGATCTTGTCGGTCTCTTTCTTACCCGTAAAGACCACTTTGTCTGCATTGATGATGATAACATTGTCGCCGCAATCAACGTGCGGGGTGAAGCAAGGCTTGGTCTTGCCTCTCAGGATGTTGGCTACGCGGGTGGCCAAGCGTCCTACGGTCTGATTCTCTGCATCAACCAGAACCCATTCTTTCGTGACGGTGTTCTTGTTGGCCGAAATTGTCTTGTAACTTAACGTATTCATTTTTGTTTTACGATGATGTTCATTTTTTTTGTTTGCCGACACCATAAAAACTATGGTGCCCGATTCCTTTTTCTCTTGAATTCAAGGCTTATACTTGGGCTGACGGATAACCTTTACATATTCCTATCCTTCTGATTTGGAGAATATTGAACGGGTAATCATCTTCTCCGAAACCATTTTAAGAGGGTGCAAAATTACACACTTTTTTGAAACTGACCAAATTTATTTGTTCATTTCTTCCAAAAAATGTTGATAATTTTTCGGCTCGCAACAAAGAAAACCCACCTTGCGACTGCCGACGGTGGTGGCGATGACGAAGAGGTCGCCGCCCTCTTTCAGACCCAGCTGGTGCTGCAATGCTGCGGCATCGGCAGGGTAGTTGCGGACAACTGTATGGGCTTTGCCGCCGGGAATGGCGGCGGCAACGGCTTTTTTGTTCAGCGGTATCTCTTTCAGCACGCAGAACGTGCGTCCCATCCATTCGTGAAAATTGTTGCTGGTATATAGGTGTGTGTTGCGGGCCAGCTTCTGCAATCCCCAGTTGTCGCTCAGCAGTTTGTAGGGCCCACCTTTCATCAGCGACGCGTCGGGCTCATAGATATAGCGTCCCACGGATGTGCAATATATGGCCTCGGCCTGCGCTTCTTGGCTGCGCGTGAAGGGGGCGTTGCTGTATAGGCTGACGCCGGGAATAATGTTCTGGCAGTGTATCAGGGGCTCTTCGCGCTGTTCGCCACACAGAAACAGCAGCTCTTTGCATTCGCCCTTGACAGCTACGACATACACATCGCTGACTGCGCCAAGCTGTGCGATGCCTTTGTCGATGTCCATCATTGGCGAAGCTTTGACCATCAGCCAACGGCAATGAGAGTGCAGCAGTTCTCTGTGCTGCAGGATGTTGGGGGTGCAGTCCTCAAAAGCGGACACCTTGCGTCCGGAGGCCGAGCGGCGAGCAGGGTCGATGAAGATAATGTCGAAGTGGCGGTTTTCGGCGGCAAGCCATTCTATGCTGTCGGCGCAATGAATTTTGATGTTCTCCAATCCGAGAACTTTGCAGTTGTGCTCCATCAGTGTGCACAGCTCTTCGTTGTGCTCCACGTAGTCCACATTTGCCAACACCTGCGTGCACAATGGATTGACATAGCGTGAGCGTCTGGCAAAGCCGATGCTGTCGATGCCCATTCCGCCGGTAAGATCGGCCACGGTGAGGAACGACTCTTTGCCGCATAGTTCATCGGCCACGCAGACCTTGTGCAATGCTGTCTCGTCCGACGAGGCCTGCTCGCGGTTCAGGCGGGGAGGGTAGAGGTAGTTGTCGTATTGCAGCAGCGACGGCCACTTCTCTCTGGCTGTGCGGCGCCCTTCGATTTGCTGTACCGCCGCCGGCATATCGATATCGGGATATCGCGCGGCACTCAGCAACAACCGCGCTGTATCGTCGTCCTCGTGTGCTTTGGCGAATACGGCTATCTCCCGCTTCGCGAAATCTTGGAAATCCTGGAAATTCTTTTTCTCTGTCATTGCTGGTACGGGCGAATCTTGAAAATCTTTTTTAATCTTGGGAAAAGGTATTCCCGCAAAGCGGGAATTGAAATTTGGCGAATACGGCTATCTCCCGCTTCGCGAAATCTTGGAAATCTTGGAAATTCTTTTTCTCTGTCATTGCTGGTACGGGCGAATCTTTGAAATCTTTTTTAATCTTGGGAAATGATATTCCCGCAAAGCGGGAATTGAGTGGGAATTGAACTGGAATGGAGTGGGAATTGAACTGGAATTTAGTGGGAATTGTAATTGTTCGCTTGTTTTGACTTTGGTTTGTGCCTGATTATAAAGTTGTGAAATAGCGGTTGGGTACTTTTATCATACCGTGAGCGAAGTCGTCTTCGTTGAAGTTTATCAGCCACCCCAGGGGCTTGTTGGTCAGTTTCAGATATGTTCTTATCTGCTTGTAGTGAAGGGGATTAAGTCCTTCGACGGATTTTAGCTCTACGATGATGGTGTCTTCTATCAGCAAGTCAATTCTTAGGTCGTTGCTTATAACGCTTCCCTTGTATACAACTTGAACGGGAACTTGCGATTTGACTTCGATTTTGCGTAGTCGCAATTCTGCAATCAGCGCTTTCTCGTAAATCGATTCCAACAGTCCTGGCCCTAACTGATTGTAAACTTCCATCGCCGCACCGCGAATTTGGTACGACAGAGCCTTCAGCCGCTCCTCAAAAGAAATGCCCTTATTCACAACTATAGCTATAAAATTGACAGTATCGATTTATTCAAACTCATAAACAAAAATGACAGTATCGATTTATACAAAGCCATAAACAATGTTATGCGTCAGCATTTCCGACGTTGTCGGAAATGATTTCCAGGATTCCTTTGGATTTCCAAGATTTACCTTGAAAGCGAGTGTTCAAGAATTCCAAGATTTCCAGGATTTCCGCCGCAGGCGGGGGCATCTCTTCACCCGCCGCAGGCGGGGAAACCACACTCTCCCCTGCGGCAGAAATGCGGAAAGAATCAATACACACCCTGGTCGTGAAGCCTCTTCAGGCGCTCCACCACCATCGGGCGGTCTTCCTTGTAGGTCACTCCAAACCACTGCGCCGTGGTCTTTAGAACACGCATCGTGGCATAGCCGTTGGCAAGGAATGTGTTGACAGCGAACGGAATGTAGTACTCCGACTTCATCTCTGTGCCGCGCTCCTTCAGAAAGTCGACAAACAGCTTCTCGCTCTCCACAAAATAGTCGGGCGTGAATCCGAACAGGTTCATCGACACTGTTGCGTCGGCCGGCAGCGGATGCATCGAGCCGTCATCGTCCTTATACTCAATGCCGCCCTCGGCGCGGCCAATGCTGGTGCGCTCTGTCATACCCACAAGGTAGCCCCTGTCGTCCACGTTGCACACGCCACGGCTCACCGTACCGTTCTCCGACAGGGTGTTCTCCAGGCGGTAGCCCACCATACAGTAGTCGCCCTTCTTGCCTTCCAAACCTCGCAGATAGTCACCCATCACCTTGAAAGCATCGGCGCCGTAGAAGTCGTCGGCGTTGATGACGGCAAAAGGCTCCTTGATGGCGTCCTTGGCCATCAGGATGGCGTGGTTGGTGCCCCAGGGTTTCTCGCGGCCCTCGGGGACTTTAAAGCCTGCCGGAAGGTTGTCGAGTTCCTGAAACACATACTCCACCTTGATTTTGTTGCCGAAATGCTCTGCATTGATTTTGGCCTTGAATTCCTGCTCAAAGCTATGGCGGATTACAAACACCACCTTGCCGAAACCGGCGCGGATGGCATCGGTAATCGAATAATCCATAATGATTTCACCATTGGGGCCTACTCCGTCCATCTGTTTCAGCCCACCGTAGCGGCTACCCATTCCTGCCGCAAGAACCAATAATGTAGGTTGCATATTGTTATTGTTTTATATATTGATTTATTTGTATCGCTTAACTTTAAGACACATACTTGCCGTTCCTTTAACTCACCCGTTTTCAACCATCAACCCTCAATCTCTTGAAAAAATCCTTCATCAGCGCTGCGCATTCCTCTTCCATAACGCCGCCCACAACCTCTGTCTTCGGGTGCAGCATAGCGTGCCCCAGTTTCTCAAAGCCCCTCTTGCTGTCGGGAGCGCCGTAGACAATGCGGCCAATCTGTGTCCATCCCGCGGCTCCGGCGCACATAGCGCAAGGCTCCACCGTGACATACAGTGTGCAGTCGGGCAGGTATTTGCTGCCCAATGTGTTGGCTGCCGCGGTGAATGCCACCATCTCTGCGTGGGCCGTCACGTCGTGCAGGCGCTCGGTGTTGTTGTGCGCCCGAGCCACTATCTCGCCGTTGCACACAATCACAGCACCTATCGGTATCTCGCCCTCGTCGAAGGCAGCCCGTGCCTCGCGCAGCGCCTGTTGCATATACAGTTCGTCGTCGTTGTCTATAATGCTCATAGTCAGTCTTCAGTGAATATCTTTTTGTCTATGGGCAGGTATTTGCCTCTCGAGAAGTGATACACCATATCGCCATTCATCTGGTAGCTCTCCACGCTGGGCAGCAGTATCTTGCCCAAAGGCTGGTACTCGTGTATGGCGTGCCAGTCGGGGTGGTCATACGCCTGGTGGTTGGTATACTGCGAGTGCTTGTTGGTATATTGCACCAAAAACAGCAGTCCGCTCTCTTTCTCAAACAGATAGTTGCGGCAATACTTGAAAGGCGTGTCCACGTATATGCGGTGCACTGTGTTGCCGTTGAAGTCCCACAGCCCCTCGTACTTCATCTCGGCGGCGTCGGCCTTCCTGTTGTAGAGGGCGCCTCTGAAGTCGTAGTCGGGTGCTAAATTGTAGTATCTCGACTCTGCCACGCGCGTCCAGCCGTCGAGCACACCCCGGCGGTATTCCCTGAAAACGTCCACGCCGTTCGAGTAGACACCCTCCATCAGTGTGTCGCCGTGCCACAGCTCCACGCGGTTGCTGTTGGGCATAAGGAACCAGCGCTTCAATATCGCCGTGTCTGTTGTGTCGGAACGCTTGAAGATAGTGGTCTCGATGTAGAGAATGCTGTCGCGGCAGATGCCCTCATAGTTCAGCAGATCGTAATAGCGTTTCACCACCAGCTCGGCCGAGTCGGGCACATTTTGGCGGTTCTGTCCGCTTGCCCCCAGCCATCCCGCCAGCAGCAAAGCCAGAATAATCGTTGCCTTTTTCATAATTATATTGTTTATAAGATTTAATAACAAATATTCTAATGCATTTGTCCCTCCTGCTTTCCTCTACTTGTACGGATAGCTCTGTGGCTCATCCAGATTCATCTTGTCAAGCTTTATTGTCGTCTGCTCGTTAATCTGCCTGTTGTTAATCTGTATGCCTATGCTCGTAGGCAGCATACGGCCCTCCACCTCCTGCCGCTGGCCGTATACTATATGTATCCTTTGCCCTGTCGCCTGACTGTACAGGTCGGCCTCTGTCGGCATTTTGGTGGCGTGGCTGACCTTCATTGTCAGCTGGCGCTTGTCTTTGCCCTGTGTGTACCATTGCGTTATGGTGTCGCCTGTGCGTTTAGGCTCCTTGGCCTTGCGGCAGTCGGGCGGGCGGTTGCCCGTCAGCAGGGCCTCGATGGTGGCGTAGTCGGCGTCGATACCCCACCTGCTCTTCAGCCCCTCGTAGTTGCCGTCGTATTCCTTGCCAAGCAGTTTGGCACTGAATTGCACGCGTTCCGGTGTCAGCTTGGCGCGACCCAGTTCCACAATCTTGTTGACGCTGAGCCAGACAATGCTGTCCTTGGCCATACGTATCTGGCCGTTCACCGTGACGCCCTGCACCGTGCAGCTGAAGTTGGCGCGGTAGCTGGCAAAGTCGGTGCCGGCCACGTAGTCGAGGCTCTCGGTGGCGGGCGGTGCCGGCGGCCGGGGCTTCACTGCCGTTGCCGTCGTGTCGGCCTTGCCGGTGCGCTGCAGCTCCTTGTGCGAACGGCACCCGGCAAAGAGCAATGCCAGAATACATATATATATTACAGGGTTCCCCGTCCCGACGGTGCGGCGCGCCCCGCTCTTGCTGTCAATGATGTATGTCGCTTTCATTGTCCTTTCATTGTCCTTTCATTATGGCGTTGTAGTGCTCGCGCACCTCGTCCGACGTGTCGTCGCGTTTTATGGCCTTCTCGATGTACTTGCGGGCCTCCTTGTCGCGCCCCATCTGGTGCAGAATCCAGGCGTAGGTGTCGAGGTAGTAGGGGTTGTCGGGTTCGGCCTCGAGGGTCTTCTTCGACATCTGCTCGGCCTTGTCCAAACGGTGCTTGTCGATAGCCAGACGGTAGGCATAGCTGTTCATAATGTTGATGTCGCCCGGCTCCAGCTTCAGCACGCGCTCGTAGTAGGCATAGCAGGCCGTGTCGTCAAGGCGGTTGTAGCATTCGGCCAGCATAGCGTAGGTCTCGGGCTCAAGGTAACCCTTGTCGAAGCCCATCTGCTCGCAGTGCTTTGCCAGCTTTATGGCCTCGCCATAGCGCCCGTTGTCGTGCTCTACAACGGCCTGAATATAGTAGGGCAGGGGGTGGAACGGAAACAGCCGCGAGGCCCTGCGTGCGTGGCTTGCCAGCAGCGCCGTGTCGCTATAGTCCGACAGCTCGCTGACCAGCAGTGCCTCCCATATCTCGTACTTGCTGCTGTCGCGCCCCAGCGCCAGCGCGAACTGGTGTGCCGCCTCGCCGTATTTGCGTTGACGCATCAGTATGTCGCCATAGAAAGCGGCATAGGTCGTGCTGTCGTCGCTGCCGCGCATCGCCGTCGCCGCCAGGTCGAAGGCATACTGCGAGTGGATGCCGTAGAACTCTTCGCTGCTGTAGAAGTTCGTCACTATCTGCAGCTTGTTGGCGGTCGACAGGGAGCCTCCCGTCAGTCCCCGCTTCAGCTCCTCGTAGGCCTTTTGGGGCTGCTTGGTGGCCTTGTAGTATTCGGCCAGCGATATGTGGATGTACGGGTCGTCGGGGTCGCTGGCCAGCACGCGGTCATAGTGCTCCTTGGCCTTGTCGTATTTGCCGTTCTGCATATAGCTCTCGGCAAGTATGGCGTTGTAGCGGCCCACCTGCGGCATCGCCTTGGCCAGGGCCTCTACCTCCTGCGTGGCCTTGTCGGTACGCCCCATAGCGTTCCACAGCTTGGCTTTCTGCATCGACACCGGCTCGGTGACGCCCACCATCTTCTCCACGCGGTTCAGCGTGGCTATGGCTCCCTTGTAGTCCTTGTTCAGCGTGTAGGCGTCGCTCAGCTCGTAGTAGTAGTCGATCACCGCGGGGCGCCGCTCCACTATCGACTCCCACGTCGCTATCAGCTCCTTGCGGCGGTTGGTCAGCTGGTAGAGCGTGGCCAGATGGCGTGCATACCAGATGTTGTCCCTGTCGCCCTCGGCGGCACGGCGGCCCAGCGCTATGGCACTGTCGGCCATACCCTGCGCGGCAACCAGACGGCTCAGCTCGAACATCGCCGCCGTGTTCTTCGGGTCGCGCGTCAGCACCTGTAGGTAGCGTCCCGCCGCCTCCTCTTCGTGGCCCGTCTCGGCCAGCATCTTGGCGTCGATAAGCATCGCCTCGGTCTTCAGCTGCTCGTCGTTGCGCTCCACTATCGGCTTGCGTTGGTAGCGCTTGTCGCCCTTCTGGGCAGCGGGCTGCGTGCCCTTGCAGCCCACGGCGGCAAGCAGCACAAGCAGCATAGCCAATCGGCACCTCCGTCCGCCGCCGCGCATCGCGCCGTGTCGCTGCCCGGGCGTCGCCGCCCCGGGATGTATACTGTGTTTCATCTTGCGTATTGAATGTTTTCCAAATGTAACTATGTTTTCATTATTTTATTATGCCAAGGCGAAAAAAAGATTGCGGCAGCGCCCCTCGGGGCAACAGGAGCGATTCCCGGGCCGCCATATCCCGCGACGTGGCACTGTCAAACCGGCCCTTTGCACCCCATTCGATATATAACGCCCATATTTGCAACTGCTTATATTAAAATCGCCCCGATTTTCAGGCCGTTTTGTAACCGCCTCATCCTCAGGCCTTCAAGGTACCAATATATGTACAATACTTGTACAATATTTGTACGTTTACCAATTGTACAAGTATTGTACAACTATTGTACATATATTGTACAACGGACGGAGTTGGTACCTCGCGGAGGCGGGGGCGGCAGAGGCAGGCCGAAATCATAAAAAAACAAAAAATGAAAAAAAATTTTTGCCAGTATTAATTTTTGTGCTAAATTTGCATCCAGATACCAATATTGCAAATCTTCCGTCGAAGAGGTTTAACGGCCTTGTAGACAGAGGGTTTGGGGACTTGAAACGAGAACAATTTTTTATTAATCAAAATTCAATTACAATGAAAAAAACATTAATGGTTCTTAGTTTTGCACTGTGCGCAACCGTCGCGTTCGCCCAGTCAAACAGGTTGGCAACCAAAACAACGGGTGCCGACAGAGTTGTAACCCAGGAGGCCGTCCAGCAGAGACCCGCCGCCGGTTACACTGGCTCCATCTTCACCAAGGATGGTGAACTCTTCACCTGCACCTTCGCCGCTGGCTCGGCCTACACCACCGGTACTATTGGAAACAACGAGATGGTGAACGGTACCGCAGTCCCTCCGCACGCTCAGACCGCCGTCCACTCTATGTGGCAGCGCCTGCCCGACAGCACGGCAGCAAGCATCAACGCCAGCACTTTCTTTGGCCAGGCCAACTATCCTGCATCGTATGATGTGATGGCCAACTATGCCAGAGCCGTGTACGGCAACACACCTGAAGACGGTCTGATGGTTATGACTATGCAGGACCAGATTGCTGCTTGGGACGGCCACGGTACAACCGGCGCCTTCGACGCCTATATCAAGTTCGGTCCTTTCGCAACCACAGACTGCAGGTTGACCCGCGTCCGTTTCGCTCAGTACTATCGTGCTTTCAACAACGACAAGTGTATGCTCGACTACAGTCTCGACGGAACGACCTGGTATGCCGTTGAGATCAACCGCTCGCGTATCGATGTGGCCGTCAACTCGTCCACAAGAGGCTGGAAGAGCGTTTCGATGCCTGTGGCTATGGCTGGCCAGGCCAACGTTTATATGCGTGTCCGTTGGGAGTGTGACAACAACAACGGAGGCGCTTATGGCTACGTCTGGCTGATCGACGACTTCTCGGTAAGCCCCGCCCCGATGAACAGCTTCAACTTCACCTCCAACCAGTACTATGAGGGCTTCTATCAGATGATGCCCCAGAACCTGCAGGTCCCCGTGGTTTGGCTCAACGAACTTGCCAACGACGGCCAGAACGACCAGACCAACGTTACCGGTTATGTCTATGCCGGCGCTGCCGAGTCGAATGCCACCCTTTTGGCCAGCAAGAACATCTACTCTATGCCTATGGACCCGAACGACACTCGTGCCATCATCATCGACCCTCTGGCTTGGTATGACAGCGTAGGCCGTGTCACCTCTAACGGCGGTATTGCCCACGGCGAGTATGACTATGACTATGTCCGCACCAACGACCCCTATGTTTGCCTGCCCACCAACAACCTTGGACAGCACTATTTCTTCACCGATATTACCACCGATCTCGTCACTCCTCATATCGGTGCTATGGGTACCAACAGCAACGCTACCTTCGACAGCATCCGCTACGATGTCAACTGGAACACCGAGGGTGAACACCCCTTCGGCGTCTGGGCTCGTGACCACGGTGTGATCCGCAGAGATTCCTACTATGCTGCAGGTCTGGTTGGCACCAATACCTTCTCTGATCAGATCGACGGCACTAACGATCCAATGTGGAACAAGACTGGTTATGGCGCGTTCGTGTCCTACGTTACCGGCGACAGCATCCCCAGAGATGCCAACGGCAACCCCTGGAAAGTGCTTGGTATTGAAATGGTCGCTTCGACCTACCCCAATATGCAGGAAATCGGTGCAAGACTTGAGCCGCAGCTGCGCTATATGTTTATGGATTCGGCTGGAGGTAGCTGGATTGGCAGCCTCAACCACGGTGCAAGTGTCTACACTGTCAAGTCGACCGACGTTATGGACGCCGCTTACCTGACCGACACCACCGCCGCTAACGGCCTCCAGTATGAGACCTATGGCAACTATCCTGTCATCCGCATTATGTTCCCCAACCAGCCCGAGCTCTACGCCAACTTGGAATTCGCCGTCGGTTATCGTCTGGCTGAGGATGCCGATTTTGCCGTCGCCACCAGCTCCGACTACTATTTCAATGGTTCAAGAACCGCTTATTTCTACAATACCCCCGGTATGGAGTCCTACGGTACCGTCCTCGGTATGTACAACAAGGGTACGGTTATGGTTTACGACCCGTATGACAACGGATTCCATTCTTTCAGCACCAACGAGTATCCTATGATTCGTTTGCTTGTCGGTCCTGGTTACTACGTGCCGAAGGTGGCTATAACCCTCGAGTGCGAGGATGAGGATCTTGGTGGTTTCATCGATGGCAACTTCAACAGCCTCTGCGGTGAGATCGACAGCGTCGCCATTGGCGGTTCTGCTTCCTATACCGTTATGCCTCAGCCAGGCTATGTCATCGACAAGGTTTATCTTGACGGTGAAGAGATTGATTACGAAGAGCAGACTGACGAAGCCGATGGCCGTACCTATGGCACTGTCACCCTCGACAATGTCACCGCTGCCCACACTTTGAGCTGCTCCTTCAAGGAGGCTCCCGTCGGATTCGACCCCGTCGCCAACAATGTTGTTATGCGTCTCCAGCCGAACCCGGCTACCTCGATGGTCCGCATCTCGCTGAAGAATGTCAGCGGCAACGTCAATATGTCTCTCATCGATATGAGCGGCCGCGTTGTCACCACTTCGCAGTTCAATGCTGAGAACGGCACTACAATCAATGTCTCGAACCTTGCCAAGGGTGCTTACTTTGTTCGCATCACCAACAACAAGTTCAGCAAGATTGAGAAACTCATTGTTCGCTAATCCTTTTAGCTGAATATAGAAAAGAGGTCCGCGCTTTGCGCGGACCTCTTTTCTTTTTGTAGGGGAGTGAGAGGGGAGTGAGGGAGGAGTGAGAGGGGAGTGAAAAGGGATTGAATGGGGAGTGATGGGGACAATACATATCTATTGCCACTTTCACTCCCCTTTCACTCCCCTTTCACTTCCCTTTCTCTCCTAAAGAATATTTCCCAGCTGCTCTTTTATCTTCTCGAGCTCGTCTTTCATCGCCACCACTAATCGCTGTATCTCCACGTGGTTGGCTTTGGAGCCGGTGGTGTTGATTTCGCGGCCCATCTCCTGTGCTATGAAGCCCAGTTTCTTGCCGCTGCCCTCTTCGTGCTCCATCACGTCGCGGAAATAGTCGATGTGTTTCTTGAGGCGGACTTTCTCCTCTGTTATGTCGAGTTTCTCGAGATAGTAGATGAGTTCCTGCTCAAAGCGGTTCTCGTCGACTTCCTTTACCGCCGTGTCGCCAAGCATTGAGCGCATACGCTCTTTGGCTGTGGCGATGCGTTCGGCTTCGTATTGGGGTATCTTGGCCAGATACTGCTCTATCAGGTCTACGTGCTTGGCAAAGTCGGCCTTGAGGATTTCGCCTTCGTGCTGACGTGTGCCGTCGAGGTCGCTGACGGCATTGCCTACTTCGGCGGCAAGTATGTTCCATTCCTCTTCGCTGAGTGATGCTTCCTCGTTGGCGGCCCATACCTCGGGCTGGCTGAGGATGATGTTAAGAAGTTGCTGCTCGTCGCTCTGTCCGGTCAGTTGTGTTGCGAGGGTCTTCAGCTCTTCAAAGCGCTGGCATACCAGGGCGCTGTCGAGCTGCGCCGCTGTCGCTGCGCTCTTTTCCTCGCTGATGGAGAAGTCTATCTTGCCGCGCTCGAGGCGGTTTATTATTGCCCTTATTGCCAGCTCGTATTCTTTAAGGCTTGCCGGCAGCTTGACGTTGGCGTCCATCTGCTTGCTGTTGAGACTCTTTATCTCGATGGTGTATTTCTTTGTGTCGATACTGCATTGCCTTTTGGCAAATCCTGTCATTGATTTCATATCTTGATTTTTTATTGTTGCAATGGATTGTGACGGGGGGTGGGAGTGGTGTGATGGGGGCAATAGATATGTATTGCCGCTTTCATTTCCCTTTCGCTTCCCTTTCACTTCTGTGGGTCATTTCATTGAATTTCTGTGTTGCGTATGTCTTGTAGCCGTCGCCGTCGCTGTAGATGAAGAATACGGCTTGGGTTCCGGAATCGTCGGGGTGATTTGCTATAAACTGCCTGGCCTTGTCGAGCCCCATAACCATAAAGGCTGTGGCCAGTGCGTCGGCACGCCACGCTGCGGTGTCGATGACGGTGACGCTTAGCAGGTTGTGCTCTACGGGCCGTCCGGTTGCGGGGTCGATGGTGTGTGAGTAGCGCAGACCGTCTTTCTCGTAGTATTTGCGGTAGCTGCCAGAGGTTACCACGGCTTTGTCGCGCAGTTCGATGCTGGTCTCTATCTCGGGGCTGCTGTAGCGGTTGGCTGCAGGACGCTCAATGCCGACGCTCCACGCGCTGCCGTCGGGCTTGCAGCCTCGGGCATAGACTTCGCCGCCTATGTCCACTATATAGCTGTTGACGCCCTGTAGCTCAAGGAAGCGGCTCAAAAGATCGGTGGCGTAGCCTTGCGCTATGGCGTTGAAGTCGAAGGCCGTCTCGCTGTGGGGTTTGCGGACAACGGTTTGTCCGTCGCTGAGGCGTACTATCGTTGGTTGTAGGCCTACATAGCGGTGCAGGCTGTCGATGGTGGAGCTGTCCATATCCTGCCGTTTTGAGAAGCCAAAGCCCCAGGCGTTGACCAGTTTGCCAACGGTGCAGTCGAAGGCGCCGTTGGTGAAGGTGTGCATCTGTACCGAGAGCTCGGTGAGGGTGGCGAAGAGGTCGTTGACGGCGCTGTCGCGGTTGTCGTTGACGCGGCGCAGGAGTGAGCTGTCGACCCATAGCGACGCTGTCTGGTCGAAGTCGGTAAGCAGTGAGTCTATGGCTGTTTTGAAATCGCGCTGAAGTGTGTCGTAGTATATTATGGAGTAGTAGGTGCCTTGTGCCTCGCCGTTGATGCGCACAGGCTGTTGGCCGGTGCGGTTGCAGGCCGAGGCCAGCAGCGCTACCGTTGCGACGGCGGCAAATGAGAGCGTCAGTAGTATTGCCTTGCCGTAACTGCTATGTTTGGTGTAGTTCATTTTTATAAAAAAAGCGTCCGAAAATCGGACGCTTCTCAATATGAATCAAAAATTCTACTTAAAAAGTACGATGGTGCGGGTCGATACGCTGCCGTTCTGCATTTCGATGCGGACAACGTAGGTGCCGTTGTTAAGGCTGCCCAGGTCGATGGTGTTGGCGTTGCCGGCATTGAGTGCCTGCTGGCCATTCAGGTTGTAGATGCTGACGTTCTTGATTGTCTCAGCGCTGTTGATGTTGATCTGTGCGCTGGTCGGGTTGGGGTAGACCTTCAGCATATCGTCGTCGACATTCTCGATGGCTACGTTGGCCATAATGGTTACGTGTGCGGTGTCCTCGCAGTTGGTGGCGGTGTTCTTGCCTTTCAGCCATACGTCAATATTGCTCTGAACGTTGGGAATGGTGATGCTTTCCGTGGTTTGGCCGTTGCTCCAGGTGTAAGTGACGTTCTGGTTGCTGTTGGCGTTGAGGGTGGCATCGGAACCCGGGGTTACGCGGAGGTCGCCGGTGATGTATACCTTGGGTGTCTTGTTGATAGTAAGGTTGAGGATTATAAGGCTGTCGCATCCGTTGGCGGCTTTAGGACCGGTGAGGGTGTCGATCTTGCTAAAGTTGTATACATAGTCGACATTGTTAAGGGTGTAGGTGTAGCTGTCGCAGGCGCGGTCGGTGATGTTGGTCGTGCTGTTGTGCTTGATGTTGAAGTGGATGGTGACAAGGCTGTCATAGCATCTTTCAACAGTGCGGGGATGGAAAAGGTTGCGTGCAGAAGTCGTGGAGTGCGAGTATGTGTCGGAGGTCATAATGTAACCATCCTCGGTGATTGTGGTCCAAGCGGACTGTGGTGAGAAACGGAAACGTGTTCTCTCGCAGGCCACGATGGTTGTGTCGTAGTTCTTCTGCTCTGGGTTGATGATGGTAAGGTTGAGCGTCAGCAGCGAGTCGCAATAGATGCTTGTGTTATCGGTAAGCACTGTTGTGCCCGATGTGGTTAGCGTGTCGCCTTTCCAGATGTAGGACTCGCAAGCGGTGATGTTGTATTCTTTGGAGGCTACAGAGGTGAGTGCGAGCGTTATAGTTACGGTGCTGTCGCATCCGTTGATTGATTGGAAAGTCTGGGTGTGGACACCGGCGGTGGTGTACACGCTGTCGCCCCAGGTGTAGGTGCAACCGCCCTGGATGGGGGTTGTTATAGTCTCGTTGTATTCCGGGCTGATGGTGAGGTCCAGTATGTATAGTGTGTCACCTTGGATAGCGGTATGTACGCCAGAGGTAGTGTAGGTTGTTCCGTCGACAGGCCAGGTGTAGGAAACGCAGGCGTTGATGGTGGAATCAATGTGCACCGATGCATTGTGCTGTGCGTTCATTGCCAAAGGCATCATCATTGCGGCCAATAACAGGAAGAATACTCTTTTTTTCATCTTGCAGATAGAATTAATATTGTTATACTACTTTTTATTTATTATCTTATGAATTTATATTTCAACTCTATACGGGATAATTTGTGCTTTTCAGCGACAAATTATCAATATGCAAAGATAGTAAATATTTTTATATTGGCTGATTTTTTTTTAATTTTTCTCGCGCAAAAGCAATTCGGCCACGTTTTCGACGTGCTGTGTGTGTGGGAACATATCGACGGGTTGGATGCGGCGTATGTCGTATTTGGCACTGAGCATCTGGAGGTCGCGGGCTTGTGTGGCAGGGTTGCAACTTACATATACGATTCGTGGGGCTTCGACGGCAAGTAGCTGTTCCACAACTCTCTCGTGCATTCCGGCACGTGGAGGGTCGGTGACGACAACATCGGGCTTTCCATTGGCTTTGATGAATTCGTCGGTGAGCACTTTTGCCATATCGCCGGCATAGAAAGTGCAGTTGTCGAATCCGTTAAGCTGGGCGTTGAGGCGCGCGTCGACGATGGCTTCTTCGACGTATTCAATGCCTGTAACGTGGCGGCACATACCGGCGAGGAATTGCGCTATGGTACCAGTGCCGGTGTAGAGGTCGTATACGTTTTCGTTGCCTTTAAGGTCGGCAAACTCGGCAACGAAACTATATAGTTTGAAGGCCTGTTCAGAGTTGGTCTGGTAGAATGATTTGGGGTTGATTCTGAACTGGAGTGGCGTGCCTCCATTGTAGCGAGGCATTTGCTCTGTTATGTAACCCTGCCCAGCGTAGGTGACCACCTCGAGGTTTGTGTACGAGTCGTTTAGCTTGCTGTTAACGATGTAGAGAAGTGATGTTATTTCCGGAAAAGTGGTTTTCAAGAATTCCATAATGGGTATCAGCAGCTCGGTGTTCTGCTCGGCGACAATTACGATTACCATCAACTGGCCCGTGGTCGTGTTGCGGATAACCACATTGCGCAGGAAGCCGATATGGTTGCGTATGTCGTAGAATGGTATTTGATGCTGGAGCGCATAGTCGCGCAGTGCGTTCCGAATGCGATTGGAGGGCTCGCTTTGTAATGCGCAGTGATCGATGGGTAGCACCTTGTCGAACACCATCGGAACGTGGAATCCTACTGTGCCAGGGTCGTTGTCGTCGCGTAACTCGCCTTCGTTGAGCCAGCGTTTAGTAGAAAAGGTGAATTCCAACTTGTTGCGGTAGTAAGCAGTTTTGTCAGAACCGCAGATGGGACGCATACCCATAGTGTCGATGTGTCCAAGCCGTTCAAGGTTGTCTTTTACCTGTTGCTGTTTGTATTGCAGTTGGGATTCATAGTTGAGAGTCTGCCATTTGCATCCGCCGCAGGTGCCAAAGTGCGTACACAGTGGCTCTACCCTAAGCGGCGAGGGGTGCTTGATGCATAGCGCGCGTCCTTCGGCATAGTTTTTCTTTTTCTTGATAATCTTCAAATCTATAATGTCGCCGGGCACTACAAAAGGTACAAATATAACCATACCGTCTAAACGGACAATGGCTTTGCCCTCGGCTCCGGCATCGCTAACCTGCACGTCGTTTAATACAATCTCTTGCTTGGTTTTTTTCATCTTCATAGATGTCTATGATAATAAAAAAGAAGTATTGTCTTCAATACTTCTTACTTTTTTTGTTGGCAAACGTACACTCCATTTAGAGGAGGAATCACACACTTTTATCGTTCGTCAGAAACGGTAAGTTTTTTTCTTCCTTTTCTGCGGCGGGCAGCTAAAACTTTTCTGCCATTTGCGGTCGACATTCTCTGACGAAAACCGTGCTTATTTGCTCTTTTTCTGCGTGATGGTTGAAATGTTCTCTTCATTTTTACTCAATTTTGGAGTTGCAAAAGTACACAAAATATTTGATATGGAAATATAAAAATGTTTAAAACTTTTTATTTTGACACTTAGTTTACTGATACCCAGTTGTATAATAATTTATTTTGCATTGTTATTTTTTTGTATCAAAAAAAACTTGTACATTTGCATTTTGATTTTTTGATAATAATATTGCTAAATAATGGAAAAATCAGCGTTTAATGTCAAGTTGGGTGACTTGTGTCATTACTCAATGTTGGACAAGTCGGAAATCCAGTCTGAAAAAAACCGTTTTCCCTTCTGCGCCTTGCTGCAAGTAATGGATATTCTGAGCGACAAAGCCACAGATACTTCGCGTTGGGAAGAACGTTTTATGCCGCGTGTGTCGCTGTATCTTTTTGATAAAAAGAAGTTCTCTACATATCTTGACAATGTCTCTTTGACAGAGATTCAGACACCAGCGGACATCAAGGCCAAGGAGCAGGTGGAACAGGCCAAGAGTCGGGAATACGATGCCTCAGAGACTGATGCATATGATATTATGAAGGAAATAAATTCTTATCAGGAAGTGTCGTTCAAGACGGCGCCAAAGAGCGTAATCTTGTCCAATTTTCTGGAAACGGGAAACTATAATGTGGGTGAATCGGGTGTCGATGAAGAGGTTTCTGTAGAAGTACTTGGAAAAAAGAGTATTCGAGAAGATGAATCGTTAGATACTGAAACTCTTGCAGTTGTGCTTGAAAAGCAAGGCAAATACGACCGTGCTATAGGCGTGTATGAAAAATTAATTGCTAAATATCCCGAAAAAAGTAGTACTTTTGCAATCCGAATTTCGGAACTGAAAATCAAAATGGATAATAAATAAAAAGTAATAATTATGTACAACTTTATTGTAATACTAATTCTGATTGTCAGCGTTGTTTTGGCTCTTGTGGTATTGGTTCAGAACTCGAAAGGCGGTGGTCTTGCTGCCAACTTTTCTGCTCCCAACCAGATTATGGGTGTGCGTAAAACCACTGACTTCCTTGAGAAACTTACGTGGGGCCTTGCCATCGCTTTGGTGGTGCTGAGCCTTATTGCCACCATTACGATTCATTCCGGTCGTTCCGCATCGGTTCAGAAAAGTGCCGTCAATGCTGAACAGGTTGAGTTGCCTTCGGCTGCAGAGGCTATGGGTGGCCAGCAGGCTCCTGTTGCTCCCGCTCCCGAGCAATAATAACGTGCAAGCAGGGTAAACATAGAGAGATTTGCCGCAGGGCAAGTCTCTTTTTTCATATATATAATGGCAAAATGAACAGAGTCGAGCAGTTGATATTCTCCTTTTTCCCGCACGAGCCTACCGCTGGACAGCGAGAGGCGTGTGCGCGTATGATAGATTTCCTGTTCGACGACGACCCTCGTTCAACGTTTATCCTTTGTGGCTATGCCGGTACCGGAAAAACGTCGCTTGTATCTGCACTGATCAATGCTGCACCACGTTTGAAAATCAAGACCGTATTGCTTGCTCCTACCGGTCGTGCAGCTAAAGTACTGTCTGGCTATTCAAACCGCAAGGCATATACTATCCATAAAAAAATATATATGTCTGTGACCGATGCATCTGGCGCTGTGCGTAGCGTCAGGGCGCAGAACAAGCACAGCTACACGCTGTTCATTGTCGACGAGGCTTCTATGATAAGCGCCAAGCCCGAGGAGGGCTCATACGTCGGCAAACGCTCGCTTTTGGAGGACCTTATAGATTATGTGAACGACGGCTCTCATTGCCGTCTGATGCTTGTGGGCGACAGCGCTCAGCTGCCGCCGGTGGGGTCGGCGGAAAGTCCTGCGCTGTCGCCCAATTATCTTCATTCTCTTGCCGACTTGAATGTGCATCAGGCTGAGCTCACCGAGGTTGTGCGACAAGAGCATCAGTCGGGCATCCTTGCCAATGCTACGCTGGTACGTAACCGCATAATGCAGATGGAAGATTATGACCAAGTCGAGTTGCCTCTGTTTAACTTCTCTGGCTACAACGATGTCATCAGGCTTTCAGGGACCGATCTCGAGGAAACACTCAACGGCGAGTACTCGTCGGGCAATCCCGAGGATGTTGTCTTCGTGTGTCGCAGCAACAAGCGGGCAAACCTTTTCAATCAGTCCATTCGCAACCGCATCCTGTTCCGCGACGACGAGATAGGAACCGGTGACTATCTGATGGTGGTCAAGAACAATTACTTTTGGCTCGAGGATGATGCCGAGATGGGGTTTATCGCCAATGGTGATATCGTCGAGGTCCTTGCGGCACGCAACTTTGTAGAGTTGTATGGATTCCATTTTGCGGATGTTACACTGCGTTTTGTTGACTATGTCGACGCTCCGACACTCGATTGCAAAATCTTGCTCGAAACATTGCATTCCGAGTCTCCGTCGTTGACTCGCGATGAGTCCCAGAAGTTATTCACCGAGATAATGGCCGACTATGCCGACCTGCCGACAAAGGCCGAACAACTCAACGCCCTGCGCAGCAACCCGTATTTCAACGCATTGCAGGTCAAGTTTGCCTATTCCCTTACTTGTCATAAGACCCAAGGCGGTCAATGGCCGGTTGTCTTTGTGGACCAGGGCTACCTGACAGACGATATGATTGACAGAGAATACTTGCGTTGGCTATATACTGCGTTGACTCGTGCAACCCGGCGTGTCTATCTGCTGAACTTTGAAGACCGCTTCTTCGAATAGAATATAATGACTGTAAAAAAGAAAAGCGCCCTGTATCAGGACGCTTTTTGTTCTGCCAAGAGAAATCGGAACTTAGAATTTCTTGCTGGCTTTGAATTTCAGAACTTTCTTTGCAGGGATGGTGATGGCCTTGCCGGTACGCGGGTTTTTGCCTTTGCGTTTCGGGCGGTTCTGCATCGAGAAAGTGCCGAAGCCGATGATGGCAATCTTGTTGCCTTTCTTGAGCTCTTCTCTTGTGACTTCCATAAGAGCGTTGAAAGCCTTTGCGCTGTCAACCTTGGTCATTTCTGCTTTTTTTGCAACAGCAGCGATTAATTCAGTCTTGTTCATTGTAATAAATTTGAGGGTTAAACATTTTTGTTTTGACGCTGCAAATATAAGCACAATTTTTCAATGAGTGTAGTTTTTTTGAAAAAAAATTATGTTAAAATTTCCTTAATTGATGCAAGTTGTTAATTTCCAGGCTGATATGTCGTAACCCCTTAAAAATTCGTCAGTTGTGATTTTCTTTTTTCCGCTGATTTGTAGGCTCAAAATATCAATAAATCCGTCTTTTACTGCGATTTTTAACACTTTTTTTCTGTCTGTTTTTATCGTTCCAACCTTGTCTGCACTGCCTTTCTCGTAGGTTACATCGTATATTTTCATTGATATCTCCGTGCCTTTTGCGTCGATCATTGTCGTCGTTGCCGCGGGGTATGGCGACAGACCGCGGACGAAATTGCGTATTTCTTCGCCGCTGCGTGTCCAGTCAATGGCGCAGTCGGGCTTGAATATCTTCGGGGCGTTCTTTGTTTGCTCTGCGTCGGGCTGTCGGGTCGGCTTGGCGGTGCCTGCAAACAGTGCCTTTACGGTCTCGACCGTAAGCTCTGCGCCCATCTCCGCCAGCCTGTCGTGCAGTGTGCCTGCGTTGTCGTCTGGGGTTATGCTGGTGCGACGTTGCATTAATATCTGTCCTTCGTCAATCTTCTCGTTGAGCAGGAAAGTGGTGACGCCAGTCTCCTTCTCGCCATTGATTATCGCCCAGTTGATGGGCGCTGCGCCGCGGTACTGGGGTAGGAGCGATGCGTGAAGGTTGAATGTGCCGAGCGGAGGCATTGACCATACCATCTGGGGCAGCATCCTGAATGCCACAACGACAAACAGGTCGGCGTTGATGCTTTGAAGGTCTGTGATAAACTGCGGGTCGCGCAGCTTCTCGGGTTGAAGCAACGGCAACCCGTGTTGCAGCGCGTATTCTTTCACTGGCGAGAATGTCACCTTCAGGCCACGTCCTGTCTGGCGGTCCGGCACAGTGACGACGGCGGCCACCTCATATCCCGCCTGTACAATGGCGTCGAGCGACTTCACCGCAAAGTCGGGCGTGCCCATAAATACTATCTTTTTGCCCATAGCGCTGCGCTTTATTTGTTCTCCAGTTGTCTTTGCAGGGCAATCATCTTAAGTGCCGTCACAGCGCCCTCGACGCCCTTGTTGCCGTGCTTGCCGCCTGCGCGGTCTTGCGCCTGCTCCGTGTTGTTGGTCGTAAGCAGACTGAATATTACCGGCTTGCCGTGTTTCAGTGCAACGTTTGTGATGCCTTGCGACACAGCCTCGCAGATGAAGTCAAAATGGCGCGTCTCGCCCTGTATTACACATCCGATACAGATGACGGCATCGAGCCGTGCGTCGTTGCGCAGCATCAGGTCTGCTCCCGATGTCAGTTCGAAACTGCCGGGCACGTGCACAAGGACGATGTTGTCCTCGGCCACATCATACCTGCGCAGCGTTTCGAGCGCTCCTGCGGCAAGGGCATCGGTTATTTCCTTGTTCCATTCGGCAACGGCAATGCCGATGCGGAAATCTTTCCCTGACGGGACTTGGTTGGGGTCGTGGTCTGACAGATTTGTCTTTTTCATTTCTATATTGTTTTGTTTGATAACGATATTGATTACCTGACGCGGATGCGCAGTCCTGGTTTTGCTTTCTTCAGTTTAGGGTTGAGCTCCTGCAGCCGCTCTACGGTGGTGCTGTGCATAATGGCTATTCTCTCCAGCGTGTCGCCTCGCTTTATCTCATAGTAAACCTCGTGTGCCTGCTGGCGGAGGGGGCGTTCTTTGATTATGCTCTTGTCGGCCTTGAAAACAGGAGGCCTGTTGCCCTTGGGACGGCTGATGCCGAAATATGTCTTGTCGAGATGCAGACGGCGTGTGCGAATCGAGTAGGTCTTAAAGTCCAGAATCCATTCCGGGTCGAAGGGCTCGTACTGGAACCTCACCTCAAAGTGCAGGTGCGGCCCCGTCGAGTGTCCGGTGCTGCCGCCCAGACCAATGATGTCGCCTGCCTCAACCATCTGCAGTGGCTTGACAAGAATCTTGGACAGGTGCCCGTAAACGGTCTCAAGGCCGTTCTCGTGCCTCAACACAATAAGGTTGCCGTATCCGCCCATCGGCCGGGCTATTCGCACCACGCCTGGGAAGCAGGCCCTGACAGGGTCGCCGGTGTGCAGCAGTATGTCCACGCCTCGGTGCGGACGCTCCCAGCGAGTGCGCCAGCCGTAGGGCGAGGTGATTATGTTCTTCACCGGAAAGCAGAATTCGCCGCTGTCCTTCAGTATCTTGATGTTTATCTCGTCGGGCAGCGAGTCGAGCGGCAAGTTGCGCACCCTTACCAGGTTGTTGGCCATATTGTCGTTGTAGAACAGCCGCCACATCGGTATCTCGCTGCCGTCGCCGCAATAGATCTGGGCCTGCTTGTGCCTGCCTGCGTCGGCAGGCTGGGCGGCAAGCACCAGCGGCACAAGCGCAATGATGGCCGTGCACACAACGCGACGAAGGCGTCCGATTACCGCATATACTGCCTCTTTGGTCTCCAACTCCCTTTAGTTATGCTTTTATCTCCCTTCTCATTCTGCCGACAGGGATCCCCATACTCTCGCGGTATTTGGTGACGGTGCGGCGCGACAGCTTGAATCCCTTCCCGGTAAGCAGCGCGGTCAGGTCTTCGTCTGTCAGCGGCTCGCCCTTGTCCTCGTCGTCGATTATCTGCCGCAGGGCCTCTTTTATGTGCTCTACGGCGAGCAGGTCGCCTTGCTCGGTGACCACGGCTTTCACAAACAGGGTCTTGAGCAGAAACGTCCCGAAGTCGGTCTGGACATATTTCTCGTTGACGACACGCGAAATCGTCGACTCGTCAAAGCCAGTCAGCTCTGCGATGTCTTTCAGGCGCATAGGGCGTATGTCGTCGGTGTCGCCGCTCAGGAAGTAGGCCTGCTGGTATTTAAGTATTGCACCCATCGTCGCTGCCAGTGTCTCGCAGCGCTGGTCGATGGTGCTCATCAGCCATTGCGCGGCCTCGGTCTTCGATTTGATGAACTGCAGTGTCTCCTGCTCGTTCTTGTTGAGTCCCTTGCGGCTGTCGAGCTGCATCATCATCTCGGTATACTCGCTGTTCAGGCGTAGCTTTGGCTTGTTGCGGTCGCTGAGCGTGAACGTCAGTTGTCCGCCCTCGCGCGACACAATGAAGTCGGGTATTATGTAGTGCGCCCCTTTGCTTTCTTCCTCGCGGCCCCAGCCGGGCTTGGGGTTAAGCCTGCGAATGACACCCAGTGCTCGCTCCAGCTGCTTCTCGTCGATCTTCAGGGCTGTCATCAGCGAAGCGTAGTGTTTGCTCGACAGCTGCCCGAAATAGTTGTCCACAATGTCGGTGGCCCGCAGAGTGTCTTCGTCTGGATTGTTGATGCGGTGCAGCTGAAGCGACAGGCATTCCTGCAGGTTGCGGGCGCCGACGCCGGCGGGGTCGAACGTCTGTATCACAGCCAGCACCTTCTCCATCTCATCCTCCGTGACATCTATCCCCATACGGAACGCCATATCGTTGGCTATCAACTGGACGTCGCGCCCCAGATAGCCCGTGCCGTCAATGCTGCCGATAATCTCGTTGCCTATGGTGTGCTCGCGCTCCGTAAGTCTTTGCAGGCCAAGCTGACGAATAAGCGACTCGGTGAACGACACGCCGTCCGAGAACTCCATTTGCCGCCCCTCGCTGTTGAGGTCCTTCTCCATTCGCTCGCGATAGCTGTAGTCGTCGTCATCGTAATACTCGTCAATGTCTATCCCTTTGAAGTCGCCCTCGCCCTCGCCCGTTTCCATCGGCTCGGCGTCGTCGGTCGAGTCGTATTGCTCTTGCGGGTCCGATGCATCGACCTCGAGCATCGGGTTCTTCTCCACTTCCTCTTTTATCTTCTGCTCCAGGCTTGTCACGGGCAGTTGCAGCAACCGCATCAGCAACAGTTGTTGCGGTGTCAGCTTTTGCTGCATCTTCATTTTTTGTCGTTGCGTGTTCATAGCCTCCTTTTACTTTTGATAACAACAAAACCGCCGATTTATTATAGGCCCACGCAAAAATCATCCTTTCTTTTTGTCCGAATGTGCCCGATCGCCTTTTTGCCAACCTGTATTTGTGCTATGTTTTAACATTTTTACTCTCTGTGTTACAGATTGTTAATGTGCTTTCGGTACTTCAAGTGTTAAGATTTAACAAAAACAGTTAATTTTAATAAAATTTAACGCGTTTTTGGCCAAAACGCAACTGCTTGTTTCCCTGTACTCTAACTGGACCAAAGTTTTATCAAAGTTTTACCAAATTCTTATCAAACTTTTGTTAAAATTTATGTTAGTAGAATTTAATAAGGCTTTGGTAAAATTTTATCAAATCTTTCATCCAGTGCTGCTACGTTCAAGTCACATCCAAGTCACGTCCAGGTCACCTCTGATTCCTGTTGAAATATCTCACACGATATAATCATAAATAATGTTAAATTACTGGAAGATTGTCGGTATTATGAAAATTGTTCGTATCTTTGCATCGTGAACGATATAAATTAAAAATGTTTAAAAACTTATAATTATGGATTTTAAAGTTTCTTTAGAGATGATGCAAGGCATCGTAACAGAGTTGACCGAAGGTGCCCTGGTGCACAAAATGCAAGGTCAGATTTTCAAATCGCAGGGCTTCGCCAAGCTTGGGCAGAAGTATATAGACCACTATGCCGAGGAGATGGGCTGGGTTGAGAAGTGCGCCGACCGTATGCTTGATCTGGGCTGCACCCCGCAGGTGAAGGGCAGTTACGACCGCCCGATGATTGACGACGCCGTCGAATACATCAAGGCCGACCTTGAAATACAGCGTCGCGGAGTTGAAACGCTCTACAAGGCACTGCCTATGCTGGCTTGCGACCCCACTTCCTACGACATCGTGAAGGCTTACCTGGCCGACGAAGAGGAAGACCTCTACTGGAGCGAAGAACAGCTCGATATGATTGAGAAAATCGGCGTCCAGAACTGGCTTGTAAAAATGATGTAATTCAACCTCGCAACGCATTATTGTTATGTCTATCTACGATTTCAAGGCTGTCGCCAGCAACGGCAAGGAGATTGACTTCAAGGAGTTTGAAGGCAAAGTGCTGCTCATCGTCAACACCGCTTCGAAGTGCGGCTTCACACCCCAGTTCGACGGTCTGGAGAAGCTCAATGAAAAGTACCACGACCGTGGCCTCGTCATCATCGGTTTCCCCTGCAACCAGTTTGCGCAGCAGGACCCCGGCAGCGACGGCGAGATACAGGAGTTCTGCCGTCTCAACTATGGCGTCACGTTCCAGATTATGAAGAAAACCGATGTCAACGGCGACGACGAGCACCCCATTTTCACCTACCTCAAGGAGCAGGCTCCGGTCGAGGAGTACAAGGGCTTGAAGGCCAAGGCCACAGCCACGATGCTGAAAGGCATTAGCAAAACTTTCAAGAAGGATAGCGACATACGCTGGAATTTCACCAAGTTCCTTGTGTCGCGCGACGGGCAGACCGTCAAGCGTTTCCCGCCCACCGAAGAGCCTGCCGAAATAGAGAAGGAAATCGAAGCAATGCTCTGACCGATGCACGAACAACTGAAGCTGGACAACCAGCTATGTTTCAGACTTTACACAGCCTCGCGGCTCGTGACGCAGGCCTATCGCCCGCTGCTCGAACCGCTGGGGCTTACCTATCCGCAGTATCTGGTGCTGATGGTGCTGTGGGAACGCGACAATCTGCTTGTCAGTGAGATAACCCAACGGCTGATGCTCGACACCAATACCGTCACTCCATTGCTGCAGCGTATGGAACGCGACGGGCTGCTGGTGCGCACACGCGGCATCGCCGATGGGCGGCAGACGCTCGTGAGCCTTACGCGCAAGGGCCGGCACATAGAGGAAAAGGCGAGTGAAATCCCTGCCTGTATGGTGCGCAACCTGATGAGCGGCGACGGCGACGGCGACGCCAGGCAGTTTGAATTGATGGCGAAGGGGCTGGATGCGATAATCGAAGCTCTGAAAAACGAAAGGGGAAAATAACCCGTACTCGCGACAAAACCTAACGGCGACACGTCAGAATCCTGTCGTCTTCTTTAAACCCCAATCGGTCTAATGACCGATTGGGGTTTAACCCAAGTCAAGGCAATGTGGGGCAATTGTAGCCTGATTGCTCTTGATGGCGGCCTTTGCATTGCGGTGTCGGACGTTGAGGACCGCCGGTTCCATCATAAGCTGCGGCTCTTGTCGAAAAATCCACATCGTGTTTGGCCCTGGTGCCGACCTGTTTCACCGCTACATTCCACGATGCTACGATTGTCTTGCATTTGGATTCTATCCTCTTTGCCGGAACTCGGTCGGGGAGAGGCCGGTCTCGCGACGGAAATAGCGGCTGAAAGTGGCAGGGTCATCAAATCCCAGCAGGTCGGCGATGGCCTGCACGGTGAGGTCGTGCCGTATGTGGAGCAGCATCTTGGCCTCGGTAACTACTTGGTGGCGAATCCAGTAAGCAGCGGTATGGTCTGTTTCCTGCTTGACTACGGCGCTGAAGTGCTTGGTCGACAGGCAGGCTTGCTCGGCATAGAACCCCACGTCGCGGTGTTCGCGGAAATGTTGCTGGAGGTCGCTGTGGAAGCGTGCACTTACTTGCTTGTCGCTTCCGGTTTCGTTCAGTTTGCTCTTGCGGTAGTGGCTGAGTAGGCGCAGGAAGAATTCCAGCAGGCGTGTCAACAGCATCCGTTGGTCGGGGAGGTTTAGCCGCTTGACCTCGCGCATACCCTCCACCACGTGTGTGATTATCCGGTATTCGTGCTTGTCGAGCTTCACATTGGGGTGCGGCTCGTAGCGGTAGCGCATCTGTTTTATTATCTGCAGTATGGGGTCGTCGAGTGCCGACGAGTCGACAATAATAAGCGTGGCTAAGTAATCGTCGGTCACGCTCACCTTGCGAAGGCTGTGGTTGGGGAAGATAACGGCCACGGTGTGCTGCTCGGAGAAGTCGGAGATGTTGTCGTACATCAGTTCTATGTGCCCGCGGTGCCCGATACAGATGACATAGTCGTCCGACACAAATGGCTCGTCGCTCGAAGGCAACCCTCTCACGTTATCGAACACAACGATGCCTTCATCGCTGATTCTCTGAGGGTAAACGTTCATTGGATGGATGTATTTCGGTTCCTTTTCCATAGTGCAAAAGTACGGATTATTTTCGATATGGGGGCAAAATACGACTTTTTGCCAAGCAAAGCGGACGATATGTAATTGTGTGAGTGGCTGGTTCGGTGTATTTTTGCATTTTAAATATAAATACTTCTCCTTATGAAAAACACTGCTATCTTATTCATTTTATTTGCTTTCGCGGCCTGCGGCATTGTGCAGGCGCAGAGCGACAATACCGTTGAAGTGGTCTACAACGGCACTTCGGCGACGGTCAACGTGGCCGACAACATCAGCCAGTATCTGACGGTCACCCAAGAAGGGGCACACGTCTCTATCGCGCAGAGCAGTGATGTGGCCAGCGAGATAACCTACAATCTGAGCGGCACGTCGACCGACGGCGAGTTCTATATGTCGGGCAGCTATAAGGCCACCGTCGAGCTTGACGGCCTGACGCTGACCAACGCCACGCCTGTCTACAGCGGCGCCGCTGTGCACATACAGAACGGCAAGCGCATCAACGTGAAGGTCATAACCGGCACCACCAACACCCTCGTCGACGCTGCCGGAGGCTCGCAGAAAGGCTGCCTTTATGTGAAGGGGCACGCCGAGTTCAAACAGCAGGGCACGCTGAACGTGGTGGGCAATGTGAAGCACGCAATCAAGGCCGGTGAGTATATCAGTCTGAAGAACGCCACGCTCAACGTCACCTCTGCCGTGGGCGACGGCATCTCGTGTAACCAGTACTTCCTGATGGAAAGCGGTACCATCAACATCAGCGGCACCAGCGACGACGGCATCCAATGCGACCTCGACGGCGATACCGCCACCGCCATCACCGAGGACCACGAGGATGAGGACTCGGGCAATATTTATATTGAAGGCGGCAATATCACGATCAACTGCGCCGCCATCGCCGCCAAAGGCATCAAGTGCGCCGGCGATATCTACATTTCCGGCGAGCCTGTCATCAATGTGACCACCAGCGGCAAGGGCGCCTGGGACGAAGACGATCTGGAGACCAAGGCCGCCTGCGGCCTGAGCGCCGACGGCGATATCGACATCAGCGGCGGCACCCTCACGCTCACCTCCACCGGCTCGGGCGGCAAGGGCATCAAGTGCGACAGCGTGCTGACCATCAGCGGCGGCGACATCACCGTTGTCACTACCGGCGGCCTCTACTACAACAATGGCACCACCGAGAACACCAACTATACCGGCAATACCGACCACGTCAACAGCGCCTACTACTCTTCGCCCAAGGGCATCAAGGCCGGCGTGAAGACGCAGGTCGGCAACAGCTACACCTACGGCGGCGGTATGGTCATCAGTGGCGGCAAGGTCAAGGTGACTACCAGCGGCAGCAACGGTGAAGGCATCGAGAGCAAGAACTACCTCGATATCACTGGCGGCGAGATATATGTCAACGCCTACGACGACGGCATCAACTCGGCGCAGGACCTGACCATCACCGGGGGCTACATCTATTCGCGCTCCAGCAATAACGACGGCATCGATGCCAACGGCAACATCTACCTCAACGGAGGCCTGTTGTATGCCATCGGCTCGCGCTCGCCCGAACTGGCTATCGACGCCAACAGCGAGGAGGGAAAGAAGGTCTATATCAATGGCGGCACCGTCATCGCTGTCGGTGGCGTCGAGAACGGCGCTTCGATAAGCCAGGCCACCTATCGCGCCTCGTCGGTGAGCGGCAACACGTGGTACGGCCTCTCATACGGCGACGATGTGGTGGCCTTCTACGTTCCGCAGGTGACTGCCGGCGGCGGGCCTGGTGGCGGTGGTCCCGGCGGCGGCAACTCATCCGGACTGGTGATTTCCGTCCCCTCGACACCCACACTCCTGAAAGGCGTGACGGCTACGGGTACGGGCATTTTCGAGGACAACTGCTACCTTGACGCCACTGTCAGTGGCGGCTCCTCTGTGTCATTGACCCATATCGGCGGCGCCGTCGGCATCGACGATGTAGAGATGGAGCAGATTGTCAACGACCCGCGCGTATTCAGCATCGATGGCCGCTACCTCGGCACCGAAGTCCCGGCCAACTTCCGCGGTGTCTACATCCAGAACGGCAAGAAGCACATCAAACTGCAGTAGCCGCATTCTTTCGGCAGATTGGCCGCATCGCCGTCCCGACGTAGCCCGCTACGCCGCAGATGGCGATGCGGCCAATCTGCTTGAAACAAACCTAAGGCCGACAAAAATCCCAACGCCCGAATTGGGTTGAAAATGCTCCGAAAAGACACTTTTTGCGTACCCTGCTGATTTACAGACGATTGTATGTTTGTATCAACAATGTAGATAACTTGCTGTTTCTCAATGCTTAACAGGGACCAACACTGGTGTCCAGTTGTTGTCCAGTTGTTGTCCAGTTGTTGTCCAGTCAATGACTGGACAACAACTGGACAACAACTGGACAACGACTGGACAACGAACGGTGTTGACAGGGTGCGGAACGGGCGTTGGAACGGGCCGTGGGCAGGGCGGATAGCGGCAATGCAGCGGCGATGAAGAACATTTACTTCATCTTGAAGATAAATCATTCGGTCGCACTGCCATTTTCATTATCAATCCGTGCCTTGATATGCCTAAGCACTTCGCGCTGCTTCGGCGTGAGCTGGTCGAAATCATCGTTGGGGACAGTCTCTTTGCGGTATTGGTCCATCACTTGGCTGAACATCTCCTGGACGGACGGCGGGGTGAACGTGATGGCATTGGCACCCGCCTGTATGGTCTCGTGCAGGCTCTCGGCCGTGGGTCCACCGGTGGCTATGATCGGCAGGTCGGGGAACTCATTGCGAATTTTGCGCACTATTGATGTTGTGTCCTTGCCTCCGGCCACATTCATTATCGATGCTCCGGCATCGATGCGGGCACGTATGTCTGTGTCGATATTCGGGACGGTTACCACCACGGGGATGTCGATTGCTTTAGCCACTGTGCGCAGACTACGGTTGGTTGTGGGGGCGTTCATCACCACACCCATCGCGCCCTGGTTTTCGGCGCTGATGGCAAGCGAGATGCATCTGGCGCCGTGCGTTAGGCCGCCTCCGATGCCGCAGAAGACGGGGCGCGAGCAATACTTGATGATGGCATCGCTGATGCTTGGCTGGGGGGTGAATGGATAGACGGCGAAGACGGCGTCGGCATCGCAGTTGCGCACGATGGCAATATCTGTCGTGAACACCAGGCTCTTGATGCGTCTGCCGTTGATGACGATGCCGGTAGCCTCGCGTATCTCTTCGGGCATACACAATATGTTGTGTCTTAGGCGGCTGGTTACTTTTGGGATGTTTTTGTACACTGGATTGTGTATTGTGAATTGTAATTAGTGAATTGTGATTAGTGATTAGTGATTAGTGATTAGTGAATTGCTGACGCGTCAGCTCGCTTTCCGCTTTCCGCTTTCCGCTTTCCGCTTTCCGCTCTCCGCTTTCCGCTCTCCGCTTTCCGCTTTCCGCTTTCCGCTTTCCGCTTTCCGCTTTCCGCTTTCCGCTTTCCGCTTTCCGCTTTCCGCTTTCCGCTT
>CAJOMZ010000020.1 GCA_905236645.1 uncultured Bacteroidales bacterium | reverse complement strand
GGTGGTGCCCGACTTGGAGATGACGGCTACGGCATAGTCGTTGCCATCGAGCAACGCAAGCAACTGGTGGTAGTAATCCTCGCTGAGCGTGTGACCTGCGTAGACGACAAAGGGGTGCTGCGACGGCATAACGGCGGCGAATTCAGACTGGAGTGCCTCGATGACGGCACGGGCGCCAAGATAGGAGCCGCCGATGCCGATGACTACAAAAAGCTTGATTTTGGGCGCGAGACGGGCAACATCGCTCTTGATGGAAGCGACAATTGCAGGATCGAGCTCGTCGGGAAGGTTGACCCATCCCAGGAAATCGTTGCCCTTTCCGTCGCCGGCAAGCAGGGTCTTCTTGGCTGCCAGCACTTCGCTGGCAATCTGCTGCAACTCGGCATCAGTCACATACTGGCGCAGATGTTCGGTATCAATTCTTACCTTATTCATAATTAGTGATATTTTAATTTGTTGCTATTTCCGCTTCAAAAGAAAGTGCAAAGATACACAAAAACCTGCATTCAGCAAAATTAATCGTTGTCCTTTCCGGATTTAACACGGTTTTTATCCACAAAAAGACGATGAATTTTGAATTTTTTTGGGGAAAAACGAAACAAAACACTTGCTTCTAACGTATATATGGCCAGAAAGAATAAAAATATTTTTTAGGAAACAGCTGTTGATAAGTTTTTTGAATGCTTGGGGAGACCAACTGAAACACAGGGATTTAAACGAAAATAAAAATATCAGGGGAACGAGCGTCGACAGCGTTAAAAAAGAAGAAAAAAAACAAAAATAAGAAAAAAACTTTCGCAATCTAAAAAAATTAGTATCTTTGCAAAGTAATTTTATGTAAAAATAATTCAAAAAAATTATAAAACTATGTTGAAAAAACTATTTACAATTGGAATGTTTGCAGGCCTTATGATGTTCGCTTGCAACGTTAACGCCCAAGAGAAAGAGTATACTCTGGTTTATCCACAGTATGGTTTCTGGAGCAACTGGTCGTTCGGTGGTTCCATAATCTACAGCTGGCAATACGAGCACGGCGGTATACTCGACTGGCGCGATGGTAGCAACATCGGTGCTAACCTTTTCTTCGAAAAAGAGCTGAACCACATCTGGGCTATGCGTATCATCGGTGAAACCCCAGGTCTCTATCACGGTTGGGGCGGCGACGCTTTCCCCATCGGAGCTTACAACAGAGACGGTATTCGCGGCTACGACCGTTACGGCAAGGCCGGTATCGATTTCAAAATGAGCTTCCAGGGCCTTTGCAAAGGCTATGACCCCGACAGAAGAGGCAACCTCTACCTGACGGCCGGTGTCGGAGCCACCTTCAGCCGCAACGACGTTGAACTCGGTTTCGTTGGTATGTATATGCAGGGCGGTCTCGGTTGGAGCTACAAATTCAACCACTCCAGCATATTCGTCGAAATCGTTGACGATATCGCTGCCGACATCGCCAACCCCATCCATCAGTGGCACGACAACACCGGTATGGTTAGACTTGGTTGGATGTACAACTTCGGTCCTACTCAGTCTGACCTTGACCTCATTGCTCAGCGCGCTATGCTGACCCAGGAAAACTTCGACAAGCTGAACAACGAAATCGACGGTCTCCGCAACGATCTCCGCGACGCTGCTACCCGCGAGGCCAAACTCAGAAACCGCATCAACGAGCTTGAGGCTAACCAGAACGAGACCAACACTCAGATCATCAGAGGTGCTGCCGACAACGGCGTTGCTGACAGCCTCCGCAAGGTCATTGAGGGCTACGAGAGCAACAAACATAACTTCTACGCTCTGCCGTTCTCGATCCTTTACGATGTAGACCAGTACACTGTGTCTGAGGACCAGATGAACAAGGTTAACGCTATCGCCAAGGTTATGAAGGACAACGAAGATGTTAACTTCGAGATCATTGGCTACTGCGACTATAGCGGTTCAGACGCTTACAACCAGAAACTGTCTGAGAAGCGTGCTGAATACGTGAAGAAACTCCTTGTGAAACGCGGTATTGCTGAGGATCGCCTCACCACTAACGGCAAGGGCAAATCGATGAGCTTCGGCGACATCAAGAATGCCATCAACCGTCGCGTCTCCTTCTATCGCGTAAACAAATAAGAGATATTCTCTGACAAATAGAAAAGCCCGCAAATTGCGGGCTTTTTTATTTAATACAAGTATAAAACTCTACAAGGAAAGTACCTTAAACTCAACGCGGCGATTGTGGGCACGCCCCTCTTCTGTAGCATTAGTATCGATAGGCATACTCTTGCCAAAACCTTTAAACTGAAGACGCTTTGTATCAATTCCTTTTGAGACAAGATAATCGACCACAGCCTTGGCGCGATTTTCAGAAAGGCGCTGATTGTAATCTATCGAACCGTGGCCGTCTGTATGCCCCCGCACCTCTATCTTCATATTAGGATGCGATTTAAGTATTGCAAGAAGATGCTGAAGTTCATTATATGACTGCTGCAGCAATGTTGCCTTGTCGTAATCGAAAAATATATTCTGCAGGATAAATGTGGCACCCACAGCAAATGTGTCAGTAATAGATGGTGTATGTTCGTCTGCAACAGCCATAGTGTCAACGGATTTCATCTCGTTGCATCCCAGGCATACGACAGATACATCATCTATGTAATAATAAGCACCCGGCAGAAGGTAAGTCAATGAATCCAAATCAATAACGTTCGATTGGGAGGCGGGATAGAAATTGCCAATGGTCATAAATCGCTCACCACCTTTGGCAGTAAAAACACCGCTGATTTGCATCCAACCCTTAGTATCAGTAAGAACACGCTCGTAGTCGTTGACCACCTGCGGTTCAAAATAAGACGACACCGTTTGGGAGATGCCCTGTCCAAGATGTCTTATCTCTTTATTCATCATTACACTACGGACCGTGTCACTGATTCTGTCCTCAGTAAACAATGCTCCTATTGTAGCGACAGCACCAGCAGAATACTCTGAAAGACTGACATAAAACGAAACTCTGTACATTTCACCGGCACGAAGAGGCTCAACAAGCTGAGTCTGTAGATATTCCCTATAATCCGTCTTTGAACAATAAATACCGCAGAAACCGCTTCCTGAATGTGCATCCTGAATTCCAAGCTTGTTCTTGGGGACGCCGCAATCGCGCGAGCCACATACATTATAATAGTCTGCCGACCCCGCAGTGGGCTGGTACCAAGCATCAACTATGGTTAAAGTTCCCAGCGCGTCAATCTTGCGTGGGCACTCACGATACTCTTCGAACGACGGATTGTATACAAGATTGGGTGTCAACTTCGTCCTTGTCTGCGCGTTGACGGCGGCGAAACAGCACAATGCCACAGATAACAGCATCCACCTTTTCCTCATATCACTTGGTATTATCCATTATTTGCATTAAGCTATTCCACAGCAAGGTAGCAGTCCTGTCCCACGAAAACAATTCACGACGCACCCTGCCCTTTTCTATCAGTGACAGCCTCAATGCCCTATCTACTGCTACATCCTGCATCGCGGTAGCGATTTCATCCACCGACAACGGGTTGACAAGAATAGCAGCATCGCCAGCCACTTCGGGCATAGAGGTGACATTTGACGTAATAACAGCGGTCTCGGCGTAAAAGGCCTCAAGAATAGGTATACCAAAACCTTCGAACAACGAGGCATAAACCAATGCTTCAGAAGCCCCCATAAGTTGAGCCAAAACATCTGATTCTATGTGCCCTATAAAACGCACATCAGACCGATACAGCATATTGTCGTATGCATCAGCAAGTTCATCCTTCCACCAGTAACGGCTGCCTACAACCATTAGTTGCATAGAGTCATCAGGTCGGTTGGCCTTATATTTATCAAAAGCCAATAGTATATTTGTCAAGTTCTTGCGGCGAGAAATTGTACCTACATAAATAAAAAAGGGCTTGCCGTCTGTAAACCTCTGCCTAATCACCACCTTTTCCTCTTCACTGCAAGGACGATAGAAACTATGGGCACCGTCGTATACAACATCAATCTTCTTGGAATCAACACCGTAAGTATTCGAAATATCTTGCTTAGAGTATTCCGACACAGTGGCAATCCTTGTCGCTCCGCTGGCGAACAAAGGGAAATAGTGCTTCATATAACGCTGGTGTGACGGACGCAAATAGTCAACCGCGTGTTCGAAATTGAGGTCGTGTATAACCGCCAATGTAGGCACCGGTGTGCGCAACGACATCCAACCGTCGGGCGAAAGGAAAACATCTATCTTATAGCGGCGCAATGCCACCGTTACGCTCCATTCGAAAAACACATACCACAACAACGGATGGCGGGCCTGCGGACAAAGTGTCACAGGGCGCACATTGTCAGCATAAATAAATTGACTGTCCGGCTTACGGTCAAAAAAGAAATAAAACTCGTGTTCAGGATGTGAAAGCACAATGCGCTTGAGTGTCTCAGCAGCAAACCATCCAATTCCGTCCAGTCGGTGAGGAAGCAGCAAACGAGTATTGACAGCTATACGCATATTGCACTTATTGTCCAGGAATAGGTTTACTCAATACCACAGCTTCTATAACTCTGGGGAAATACTCCTTCTCCAACAGGTGTATTTTTGCTGCAACATCGTCTGCCGTATCCGTTGGCAGGACTTCGCAACGCGCTTGGAACAAGGTAGTTCCGCAGTCATAGCGATGGTCTACAATATGAATTGTGATACCCGTTTCCTTCTCGTGATTGGCAACAACAGCCTCGTGCACATAGTGACCATACATACCTTTACCGCCATACTTTGGCAGTAAGGCCGGATGTATATTTATGATGCGATTAGGAAATGCTGCCAAAAGATTCTCAGGCACCAGTAAAAGAAAGCCTGCAAGGATAACATAGTCGATTTCGCGACTTTTGAGATACGAGAGAACCTCATCCGTTTCATAAAAGCTGTGGCGGTTGAAGTAGCGAGCCTCAATACCCAGATTTTCTGCGCGTGTAGCCACGTATGCATCCTTTTTATTATAAATGACAACATTGACGTTTACTTCCGGATTGCCGGCAAAGTACTCACTAATCTGCTGGGCATTGGTCCCGTTTCCCGACGCAAGTATTGCTAATTGAATCGCTTTGGACATATTATATTTAGATATATTAGATTCAAAAACAAAAGAAAAATCGTTAAAACGACGTCTCAATTTACTTCAAAAGAAAGTGCAAATTTATGAATAATTATTGGATTTTGATTAAAAAATGGCAATAAAATTATTAAACACTGCAAATCAACATTATACACTACAGCCTAATGCTTATTTGTTTGATTCTCAATGTGATTTTGAAGAAGAAAAAAGCGAATTTGAAAGTAAATTTTTACCATTCATATAGCATTGTGACACAAATTGTTAATATATTTAACAATAAGAAAGGTTAACAAAATTTGTGTATATGTTATTTTTTTTTCGTTTCTTTGCAAATTGTTTAATCCAAAAAATTGAGAAAAATGTCTGAAATTGCAACTAAAGTAAAAGCTATCATCGTTGATAAGCTTGGTGTCGATGAAAAAGATGTTACTCCAGAAGCTAGTTTCACCAATGACCTCGGAGCCGACTCGCTCGATACCGTTGAGTTAATTATGGAACTTGAGAAAGAGTTCGACATTCAGATTCCCGAAGCTGAAGCTGAGAAGATTGCCACCGTTGGCGACGCTATCTCCTTCATCGAGAAAGCTGGAAAATAAATGATTCTTCAATGAATCTAAAGAGAGTAGTTGTTACAGGTCTGGGATCACTTACCCCGATAGGTAACGATGTCTCCACAACGTGGAGCGCAATGCTTGCCGGAGTAAGTGGTGCCGGACCGATTACTCGCTTTGATTCGACTGACTTCAAGTGCAAAATAGCCTGTGAAGTCAAAGGGTTTGACCCCTTGAATCATTTTGACAGAAAAGAAAGCAGAAAACTTGATCTTTTCTCACAATATGGCCTTGTAGCCTCCGAAGAAGCTATCAAGGACTCTGGTTTAACCGACGAAACCATTGACAAAACAAGAGTCGGCGTCATTTGGGGAAGTGGCAACGGAGGAGTGCAGACATTCCAAGATGAAGTGCGTGAATATGTGCACGCGGGATGCATTCCAAGGTTCAGCCCTTTTTTTTGTACCCGTATGATTGCCAACATCTGCGCCGGACTGATTTCCATAAAACACGGTTTCCGTGGCCCCAACTACTGCACAGTCGCAGCGTGCGCTTCCTCGGCAATAGCCATCAGCGATGCCTTCAATCTGCTCAGGCTGGGCAAGGCCGATGTCATCATTGCCGGTGGCTCTGAGGCTGCCGTAGTAGAATGCAGCATCGGTGGCTTCAGTTCTATGCAGGCCCTGTCGTGCCGCAACGACGACCCGGCCACAGCTTCACGTCCGTTCGACAAAGACCGTGACGGATTTGTCCTTGCTGAAGGTGCAGGCGCACTGGTTCTTGAAGAACTGGAGCACGCCAAAAGGCGCGGAGCCAAGATTTATGCCGAGCTGACCGGTTGCGGCCTTTCGGCCGATGCCTACCACATCACCGCATCCCACCCGGAGGGCCAGGGAGCTTATGAGGCTATGAAATATGCCATTGAGGACTCAGAAATGAAGCTCGAGGACGTTGACCATATCAACACCCACGGCACGTCGACACCCATCGGTGACATATCCGAGCCCAAAGCCATTGCCCGGCTGTTTGGAGAACACGCAAAGGAAATCAACCTCAACTCCACGAAATCAATGACAGGCCATCTGCTTGGCGCAGCAGGCAGTATTGAAGCCATCGCGACAATCCTTGCCATCAAGAACGGCATTATTCCTCCAACGATAAACCATTTCACCGACGACCCGAACATCGAGCCTCTCAACTTCACATTCCACAAAGCAGTGAAAAGAGACGTCCGTTTCGCGCTCAGCAATGCATTCGGTTTCGGTGGGCACAATATAAGCCTGGCTTTCCGCAAAGTCGACTAAATCATATATATTACCAATATGATATGGCTTGGGAAACATAAAGGAAATGAGGAATTTTACAAGTTTTTCAAGAACATCTTAGGGTTTACGCCTCGTCGCACAGAGATATACCAGACCGCCTTCATCCACAAATCGAAGTCTGTCGAGACCCTGCAGGGACACCGCGTGAACAACGAGCGCTTAGAGTATCTCGGCGACGCCGTTCTCAGCATAATAGTGGCCGAATATCTCTACAAGAAATACCCCTATCAAGGCGAAGGATTCCTGACCGAGATGCGCTCAAAAATCGTCAGCCGGGCCAATCTTAACAAGCTGGCCCAGAAAATAGGCCTCTCGCAGCTGATAAAATACAACCGCGAGCAACAGGGCATCTTCAAATCCATCGACGGCGACGCCTTCGAAGCGCTCGTAGGGGCCATCTACCTTGAAAAAGGCTTCAATTTCACGCGCAAAGTTATTGTCGACCGCGTAATCAAGCTGCATCTGGATGTCGAAAGCCTGTCGCATCAGGAGTGGAACTACAAGAGCAAACTGATAGACTGGGGGCAGAAGAAAAAAAACAAAGTATCGTTCGAGGTCGTAAAAGTCCTTTATGAAGGCAAGGTAAACGCCAGCCGGCGCGAATACGAGGTGCGGACACTCATCAACGGCGAACCTGCTGAAACCGCCATCGAATACTCCATAAAGGCTGCCGAACAGCTTGCCGCCGAGAAGACCTACAAAAAACTGATTGAAGACGGCAAAATCAAGCCTGCGACAGAATAGCCCCACTCGCTAAAAGCGCAAGCGCAGCTGCACCTTAACCTCCTGTTTCTTGTTTCCTGCAACGGCATCATAGCCCGAACCCACCGACTCCTGCTCCGGGTAGTATGACACTGCATACTTGACAGCAAGCGACAACCGACTGCTTATTTCATATCTGCAAATCAGGTAGCTCCTCACGCCACGGCCATTGAACAGCGGCACCGAATACTCATACATCAAATCACTCTCGTATGCATAAAGTCCTGCATCATAGTCGGATATATCGAACAATGAAAGCCTCAGCCCTACTACCAACGGATGCTCTTTTATGTCCCTGCGATAGTCAACCTCTTGATATATAAGGGAGCCCCTTTCAACAGGCTGTCCCTCTTCCTTGAACCAGGAAAACATCACACGCGACACGAAACGCCAACCCGACGGTGTGCCATAGTCCAATGTCGCCTGCACCTGTTGCCGACTCACGGAGGCCAAACCGTACTGCTGTCCTTCGGCATTCCTCTGCGATTCCTTGTAGCGGTATTGACAATCAAGCACAGTGTTGGGAGCCAACTCCTTAGACAGCCTAAGCCGGTACTCAGCACCCGTCGACGGACCATAAACCCGATATTTCATATAGGGATAACGGAAGAAGCAGGCGTATGACTGAAGGCTGATATAGAAAGGCAGGCGAGAATTAAAAGACAGCATCATACCTGACACATTGCTCACCGAAGTCCCCTGCCCCAACATATTGGCATACAGATTCTGGTATGTCGGCGAGCCATAACTATAGGCCAGCGACATCTGGCTGTTGTCGCCCATCTGCACCTGCACGCCTCCAATGGCAGCAAGCGGCAACCAACCCGACCCGGCAACCAGCCCGCGCGAAGAGTCGTTGCAGGACACTGCCGCCTCGCCGAAAAAGATGGCATTGCCAACTTTGTATGTTGCGTCAAGGCCACAGTTCAGGTTGCGCTTACCCCTGAAAGCAAAGCTGTTATATACATAATCGACAGGCCTCAGCTCATTGGCGAACAGCGTGGCATATGCCGTAGCACCCACCGTCAAACGTCTGCTGCCATACTGCAGATGACCGCCGACAAGCTGCTCGTTAAGCCGGGCTTTCTTCGACAGCTCCAGTTCCGTCCTGTGCAGACCCGACTGGTAAATGCTCTGATACACAGGCTCCGCTCCGTCCGAACTGTCCGCCGTTGCGAGCGTGGCATCACGATTGACATTGGAATAGAACAGCGTCATATCCAACGATTTGCCGTTGCTTTTGGGCAGCAACGACACTGTGGCGGCAGCACCTCTCATATAGCCATACTCGCTGAAGGCACTGGCCGTCTTGATGCCTGCGCCATAACGCCGCAGCGACATTCCGCCCGAAAGCCACGGGGCAAAACCGCTCCACAACGTTAAGCCCTGCCCGAACTGCAACTGATACTTGCCTGCCACCGCACGTTTAATCCTGCCAAAACCTTTCAGCATCAGATGATAGCCATAGCTGTCGAGCCCCACCCTCCTGACGCCGCCTACATCTCCAAAAGCAAACGCCTCGCCAGCATCGTTCTCGCCCGAGAGCTGAAAATCAATACGGTCGGCATACCTCAAATTATACTTGAAATAGTAGCGGAACGGCGAGCCCTCATACCTCCCCTCTTCGTAGCCTCTGCCCGAAGGCATAACCCGCTTCGTCCCCACAGTCAGCCCACTGCGCGCCTGCCGAAGCATCCGCCACAGTCCTGCATCCTCGTCCTCGACCGGTTCGGCCTTGACAAAACAACGCAGCATAGCAATCGCCGACGAGTCAAGCCCGTTGACAAAATACAATTCGGCCAAAGAAGCCATCGGCCCGTTCTGCGCAATATACGCTTTCAGCGACGCACGTTGGAAATCAGACAGAAACAACAGTTCCTGCAACAAGTCGGAGGCGGTGTCGTTAAGGTTTATCGGGCTTTCGGCGTAATACTGCAATTGCTCCATATAGTCGTCGGGCACCGTCTCCGAATCGTTCTGCTCGGCCCACTGTTCCAGCATCTCCTGCCACACGGCATCGTCGACCGACTGGCCGCAAGCGCCTGCGGCACAGGCAATCCAGACGATGAAAAACAGAAAGCCGCGACGTGCCATAACACTCAGAATCTATAGTTTAACGACAACTGCGGCGTAAGGCCCAGCACGCTGTGGAACTCGGCGGCGATGTCGGCACCCCAATGCTCCTTGCGCAAGCCGAAACCAAAGGTATAGACAGCCGGCTGGGTGTTCACACCGACCCTGAAAGCATACACCTCGCCAAGCAGGTACTCGACCCCGAACCGGAACGTAGCCAGGTGCTGCAGGCCCTTCTCCACCTCTGCCACCGCAAGCAGCCGCTCCGCAATGCGATACGAGAAGCCCAGATTTAGCAGCGCTGGGAGGCGCGGAGAGGCGTCGGCGTCCGATACCGCCGCGACGGGGTTAAAGGCTCTGAAACCGACGGAAAACGCCTTTGTAGGGGCATATCGCAGCGCCAAAGAGAACGTCAATCTGTTCAGCGGCTCGTAATAGGGGTCCGACGTACCCGAATGCAGATAATGAAAACCTACTCCCATCGCTATCCGCTGCCCAATGGGAACGCCATACAACAGGTTCACGCTCTGTTCGTTGTAGTCCGAGTTGCCGAAATGCAGGAATGTCACCGCACCTGCCCCGAATCCGACAGGCACCACGCCGCCAACCGACGCGCAGCCCATTCCCTCTTCCATAAAGCCCTGCCTGAAGCCCGCCGCGACAGCGAAACCGTCGGACAGCGCAAGAGCTGCGATGTTGTGCATTGCCGACTCCGCGTCGTCGAGCGCCACGGAAGCGCCGCCCATTGCTGCACTGCGGCCACCCATAGCAGGGAAGTCGAACTGTGCAAAAAGTGGCGTTGCTAAAAGCAGCGCCACTATAAAAACCATAAACTTGTGTGGCCTGACGATATGCCACATAAAATACATACTGTGAACTACTTGGAGACAATGCCACCCTGCTGGAACGCAGCGTTGAAGATGGTTTTGGTCACGGCCCAGCGACGGCTTTTGACGTTGCCCGAGATGGTGACACGCGGGAAGTAGTAGTCGATATCGGTCATATGACTATAGTTCATATTATCAATATCCTGGCCCAGTTCTTCGACCTTGCTCTGAGTGACATACAGAGCGTTGACACCATTGAACTCGGCCTTGACCAGATGGCCTACGCCCGGGAACTCGGTGACGACGAAATCGCCGCCATAGGTGATATACCAGCAGGAGTCGCTCACGGCTATCACAATCATATTGCCTCCGTCGGGGTTGGCGAGGATGTCGACAAGAGCCTCGAAATTGATACTCTGCAACATCTCAAGCGTCAGGATAGTGTCGAACGGATAAACGCCCTGCACCGTGTCGTTTAAGCGATAGTACATAAATGGAAACTGCAGCTCGGCACCGCTTTCGCCAAGACCGATGTTGGCACTGATGCCGATAGTGGAAAAGCCTTCGCTCAGGTTGGTGTCGAACATCGAAAGCTCGAAAGCGTCGACAATACTCGAGATAAAGTGCATAGAATCAGTCACTGGCCCGTCTGTGGTGTTGCGTGTGACGTTAAGCGATGCGCTACCGGCCAGGTCGTTCTGGGTAATCTCCCCGACATTGAGGTTTAAATCGTCGCAAGAAGCCAAGGCCATCGTAGCAAAGAGAACCAGGCATCCGTAAAATAATCTTTTTTTCATAATAACAGATTGTTTGATTAGACTTTGAATGGATTGGATTAAAAATTGTAATATTATACTTCCGTGTAACGTAGAATTATAGATTTTGTTTCATCTGGACCAAAAAATTTTTCAGTTCGGTCAAAGTTTCGACAACCTGAAGGTTTCTGTCGGGCGCCTTGTCGCTCTTAAGTTGCTGGCGTGCACCGTCTAATGTCAAACCGCATTCTTTTGTAAGATAGTGGATCCGGCGCAGCAGATCGATGTCCTGCTGGGTGTAGCTCCGGGTGCCTCGCTTGTTTTTGACCGGACGCAGCTCCTTGAATTCCGTTTCCCAAAAGCGGAGCATCGAAGTGTTGACGCCCAACATCTCGGCGACTTCGCCGATACTGTAATACAATTTCCCTTCCATATTGTTGATTTTATGATTGTTGACTTATCTGTACCAGCCCAAGGCCCTCGCCTGCCCTTCCCTGTGGCAAACAGGGACCAACACCGCTCCCAGTCGTTGTCCAGTTGTTGTCCAGTTGTTGTCCAGTCAATGACTGGACAACAACTGGACAACAACTGGACAACGACTGGACAACGAGCGGTGTTGGTACGGTGCAGGAACGAGCCTGATATGTATGAGGTGCGGACTATCATTGTCATTTTCAATGTGTTTTAGTAGACATAGTAGCCTTGGTTGGATTGGTAGTTCTCGCGCTTCTCGTATTTGATATCGGACAAAGAGCTGGCTTTCACGTTGATAGAGAAGTTCCAGCTCTTGTAGTAGCCGAAGGGGACCCAGTTGAAGCGCATCTCCCAGCAGTGGAGGTCGCGGTAGATATCGATGCTGGTGTACGACATACCTTTGTTGGTGAAATCGTAGCCTGTCGAGAAGTTGAACCTCCAGTTCTCGGTCAGCGAGAAGTTGCCCGACACTGATACCGAGTGCGTTACGTCGCGTTTTATGTTGAAGCGGGCGGCATCGTAGGCGCTGACATAGCTGAGGGTGTAGCTGAGCGATATGTTCCACGGCACCGAAAAGTCGGCATAGGTGCCCATCATCAGCGACGGACTGAGGTCGTAGGGCGTTTGCATTATAGGGGCTACCATTTCGCCTTTGCCTTTGGGCACATCTTTCTTGAAAGTGTTTTCGTTCAGGCTCCACGACAGCTGCGCACTCCAAGTGGACTGCTTGTGGAGGAAGAGTTTTTTGCGTGTGTTCCAGAGGAAGACGTTATGCTTGTTGCCGAGCGTGTCGATTTCGTAGGGCGAGAAGGAGCCTGAGTAGTTCAGTACGAGCATTTTGAAGAGCGTGGTGCGGCCCGAGACGTTGAGGTCCGACCAGTTGAGCGAGTCTTTGGCTATGTCGTAGTTCATCGACAGCGTCAGGTTCTCGATCAGCATCACTTTCTTCAGCTCGCCGGTGGTGTCGCGCAGAGGTTTTATCTTGGCTTCCAAGTTATTGCCGACAGAGAAGCCTATCTGCCCCGAGCGGCCGTCGGCGGGGCCTCCGTAGAGACTTTGTTCGAAGATGGAGTAGCGGTGCACGTAGCCGGTGGTGTCGGTGTACGACTTCCAGTAGCCGAAGCGTTCGCTGCCGAAGTCGGGGCGGTAGTTGAACGACAGGCTCGGGTTCACAACGTGGCGCAACGCCTTCAGCGGGCCGTACTTGAAGTTGAACATACCGTAGATGCGGGTGGAAAGCGCCGAGTTGAACGAGACATCGCGGTTGGCACGGAATCCGCGTATAGTGTCTATCTTGAGCACGCCGTTCGAATCCAGGTTCTTGTCGATGGTTGACCAGTGCCAGCGCTCGTTGTAGGACGCCGAGTTGGTCCAGTTGAAGAACTTGAGCACCTTGAGCGTGCTTTGTATCGGCAGGCGGTGGCTGATGCCATATTGCATCTGGTTCAGTATGCTCTTTTTCAGAATGTTGGTATCCTGCGCATTGACATTGTTGGCACCCTCGAGGACATACGACATCGAGATGTTCTCGTACCATTTGTAGGCGCCCGAAGGCACTTTGCGACGCAGCGGATAGAAGGTGTTGCTGCTCAGCGAGAGCGAGGGCAACTGTATGTTCATCAGGCCGGTCTGTATGTTGTAGGACTCGCGGGCCGAGAGCGCGAGGTTGAACCAGGAGCCGAGCGAGGTGGAATAGCTGACGCTCGAGGTCGTGGTGCTGTTGAAGTAGTCGTTGGCGTTTGTCGTGTTGCGGTTGTAGTTGCGGCTGATGAGGTTCACGTTGGCCGAGAAGCGGCTGTTGGGGTTGGCCTTGGCGTCCTGGTCGTGGCGCCAGGCCACCTTGAAGTCGCCATACTTGTTGAAAGTGTTGGTGTCGCCCCGTATACCGGTCTTGGTGATGCCGTAGCGTATATCGAAGTTGCCCTTGTACTTGTAGCGGCGGTAGTAGTTCGACTTGGCTTCGGCTGCCCAGCTCAGGTTGGTGTATATCTCGCCGATGAGGGCCAGGTCGACAAAGTCGTTGATTGCAAAGTAGTAACCGCCGTCTTTCAGGTAGTAGCCACGGCCGTTCATCCAGCCGTAGGAGGGCATAAGGATGCCCGATGTGCGGTCGTGGGCCAGCGGAAAGAAGGCGAAGGGCAGCGCCAGCGGAGTGGGCACATCCTCGATGCTTACATAGGCCGGACCGGTGAATATCTTGTCGTTGGCTATCAGTTTTGACTCGGAGAAGTTGATGGCGAAATGGGGATGGGCGTAGTTGCAGGTGGTGTACTGGCCGCTGCTGAGGTACATCACTGAATCGTTGACCTTCTTGATCTTGTCGCCGTGCAGATAGCCGTCGCCCTCTTGCGTTATGACACCGTAGATGATGCCTTTGCCGCTGTTGTAGTTGTAGGTCAGCGTGTCGGCGTTGTACTCCGAGTCGCCTTGCTTGAAGACGGGGCGTCCCTTGTATTTGCCACTGCTGTCGGCCACACCTCGGGCGTGGAGCTGCTGCCGGTCGAAGTCCAATTCGACGGCATCGGCCTTGAGGTTCATCGTCTGGAATGTTATTTCGCCGTCGCGGTACAGAAAAGCCTTTTTGCTGTCAAGGTCGATGGCCACGGAGTCGGCGGCCTTGTAGGTGACAATCTCGGTCACGGCATCCTTCGACAAAGGCAGCAGGCTGGTGGAGCTTACGGCAGTGTCGTTTGCAAAAGACATAGAATCAGGATGTTGATTGCTGCGAGCAATCGTATCTTGCGCGCAGACAGCCTGTGCTCCCACAAACAGAAACAGTAACGGAAGTAGCCAATGTTGAAAATAATATGATTTTCTGATACTCAATATTTAAAAAATTAGTATCTTTGCATTTTCAAAGTGCAAAGATAGTACAATTTGTGAAATCCATAAAAACAAAAAATATACTTCTGTAAATGAAACGTTTATTTATACTTTTTATTGCGTTATTCATAGTTTGCGGGGCTGCATTTTCACAAAAAAGGGAGCCCGGAAAAGTAAAAACTCTGGTTATTGACCCGGGTCACGGCGGGGACAAGCCCGGCGCCATAGGCAAACAATGCCAGGAAAAAGACCTTACCCTGTCGATAGCAAAGAAGTTCGGCAAACTGGTCAAGGACAACTACCCCGATGTCAACGTAATATTCACCCGCACGACAGACGTGGACGTCACACTGTCGGACCGCGCCCAAATCGCCAACCGTGCCAAGGCCGACTTGTTTGTTTCCATACACATCAACTCGCATCCTACCGAAGTCCCTGTAGGAATGGAGACTTACGTTATGGGCCTCTCGCGCAGCCGTGCCAATATGGAGGTGGCAAAGAAGGAGAACGCTGACATTCTGTTGGAAAAAGGCTATAAGGACAACAGCGATTACCAGGGCTTCGACCCCAACTCGCCAGAGAGCTACGTGATGTTTGCAATGTACCAGAATGCATATATCGACAAGAGCCTTAACTTTGCACAATTCACTCAGGACCAATACAAAGCATCTATTAAAACCACTAACCGTGGCGTGAAGCAAGCCGAGTTTTTCGTGCTATACAAGACGGCGATGCCTGCCGTGCTTACCGAAGTGGGTTTTATCAGCAACCCGACGGAGGAGGCCTATATGCTGTCGGACGAAGGACAGGGCACCATTGCGGTTTGTCTGCTCAATGCCTTTGCCAATTACAAGGCTCACGAAGAGGGTGTTGCAAAGCCCAAGAAGATGGAAATAGACCTGCCCGGATATGGCAAGAACAAAGGCAAAAAGATTGAGTCGCAAGAGGACGAGGCCGAGACCGATACGCCTGACACTCAGGCTGAACAGAACGATGCAATCGCTGAAACAAAGCCAGAGCCGCAAGAAGAGGAAAGCACAAAGACTAACGTTGAACTGCCTGAAAAGAACGTTCCTCCGTCGATTGAGCCTTTCCGTCAGGAAGAGCCCGAGATTCAGAGTGTTGTGACAAAGGATGAGATTGTGGTTGAAGGCGTTACCTATCGCGTTCAATTCCTCACCAGCGAAAAGGAGCTTAAGGATGGAGCCAAGGAATTCAAGGGTGTCACCGGCTATCAGCTCTACAAACAAGGCAATGTCTATCGCTACACTATGGGTAACGAGACTACCGTATCGAGGGCTAAAAGCATTCAGAACGAGATGCGCAAAAAGGGGTTTAAGGATGCCTTTGTCATTGCCTTCTATAACGGCAAACGCATCAGCCTGCAAGAGGCCCGCGAGCTGCAGGAGCAATAAACACAACGGGCTATCAGTAATTTAAAATCCAGTAATGTGCTTGTAGTAAACAACATATCTAAACTATACGGGCAGCAACGAGCCCTTGACGGGGTCAGCTTCAGCATCAAACCCGGTGAGATTGTAGGCCTTCTCGGTCCCAACGGCGCTGGAAAGTCGACCCTGATGAAGATTATCACCTGCTTCATCCCGCCTTCGGACGGTGAAGTGACGGTGTGTGGACACAGCATCTTCGACGAACCGCAACAGGTGTGCCGATGCATCGGCTACCTGCCTGAGCACAATCCCCTTTACACGGATATGTATATCCCTGAATTTCTACGCTTTACTGCCGACATTTATGGCATTAAGGATAGTAAGAAAAGGGTGGATGAAATGATTGAGCTGACAGGCCTTGCACCGGAGCTGGGCAAGAAAATCGGTGCACTTTCGAAAGGATTCCGCCAACGTGTAGGACTGGCTCAGGCAATGATTCACGACCCTCAGGTACTTATACTCGACGAGCCCACAACGGGTCTCGATCCCAATCAGTTGGAGGAAATCCGCAAAGTGATTCGCAATGCCGGAAAGCACAAGATTATTCTTCTTTCAACGCATATTATGCAAGAGGTCGAAGCAATGTGCAGCCGCGCCATCATCATAAACCACGGCCAGATTGTGGCCGACAACAGTATTGAAGAGCTCAAAGGCAAAAGCCACGAGAGCATAGAACATATATTCCAAAAACTAACAAAAGACTGAATCGCAATATGACAAGGGAAGAACTTATCAACGCCATACAGAAGAAGCAATCATTCCTCTGTGTTGGACTGGACAGCGACATAAACAAGATACCGCAGCATCTTAGAAATGAGGAAGATGCAATATTCCTTTTCAACAAGGCTATCATCGATGCAACACTTCCTTATACCGTTGCATACAAACCAAATCTGGCTTTCTATGAATCGGTGGGCATCAAAGGTCTGGTGCAGCTCAAAAAGACTATGGATTATCTCCACAGCCTTGACGACAAGGTGTTTACAATAGCCGATGCCAAGCGCGGCGACATTGGCAACACGTCGCAGCAATATGCAAAAGCTTTCCTCGACCCGGAAGGCGATTTCAACTTCGACTCGATGACAATAGCACCATATATGGGTGAGGATTCCGTCACGCCATTCACAGTCTATGATGGAAAATGGGTTATTCTGCTGGCACTTACATCGAACAAAGGTGCTTTCGACTTCCAGTTCAGCAAGGTGGATGGCGAGGAAAAACATCTTTTTGAAAAGGTTCTTGAAACCTCAAAGAAATGGGGTAACGAGCACAATATGATGTATGTGGTAGGCGCTACAAAAGCAGATATGCTGACAGCCGTAAGAAGCATAGTCCCAGATAGTTTCCTGCTTGTCCCTGGTGTCGGTGCCCAAGGCGGCAGCCTTGCCGAAGTGTGCCGCTACGGATTGACCAAAGACTGTGGACTGCTTGTCAACTCTTCACGCGGAATAATCTATGCTTCGGGCGATGCCGACTTTGCCCAACGTGCGGCTGACGAAGCGCATAAACTGCAAATACAAATGGCCTCCGAACTGTCTAAAATCCAATAACGTGGACAACAATCTCGAACAACAGATTTATAACGCCAGACGCAGGACGCTTCGTATAGTGCTTGTACTTAGCTTCATTGGCTCGGGAGTATCGTTCCTCAGCAACCTTATGACTGGTGCCATTCTGCCTTTCGCAAAGACGATGTACGAGGCTGGAACTATGACCTTTCCGAACGAGATGACAGTCTATGTTGAAGAGTTGCTTGAAACACCGCGTTCATTTTTCTTCAGCAGCGCCTTACTTTACGGGTTGTCGTTGACGGGTGCCATACTGATGTGGAACCTGAAGAAAAGCGGCTTCCACCTCTATACCCTCGCCCAACTGCTAATACTGCTCATTACACTACTTTTCCTTGGCAGAGAGCACGTTGCATTAGGCAACATAATGTTCACGCTGCTATTTATCATTTATTACTATATTGCAATGCGCAACCTTGGTGTCTTCGACAGGGCTGTCGCCCCCGAAGCAATAGCCGAGGAAGAAGATAGTAAAAACGACTAAGATCACATCTGACGCAATGTCCGTGCTGCATTAATATTTGATATAATTATATTCCACACACTAACACCTATTGAAATGTAGCGTGGAATATCATCGTTGCGGTCCGACATACGTTTCTGGCGCTCGGTGGGCTCTATATATACAACGTCGTTGTTATGCAGGTAATAATACGGCGAGTCAAGCATTTCTTTCTTTGTAAGGTCTACCTCGCCAAGCGTCTTTTGCCCGTTCTCATCACGCATTATAACCACATTCTCACGCTGACCGTAATCTGTAATGTCTCCACATATTGCCAAGGCCTCGAGAATAGTGAGCCGCGTGCCCTGAACGTGAATCTGTTGGGGAGCGCGGACCTCACCGACCACTGTCACGCGAAAGTTCATCAGCTTTGTAGTTACAATAGGGTCAATAACATAGCCCTCCTCTTTCAGCCGCTGCTCCAAATAATGCTTAAGGCTGTCCTGTGTTATGCCAACAACAGACAATTGACCAAGAATCGGGAAATTAATAGTTCCCTTTTCCGAAACAAGATACCCTTCTACTTCCGCCACATATTGCTGACTTTCAGCACTTATATTGCTACTCGACTGATCTATCACTCCGCGTTTCAATGTATCAAGATACTCAAGGCTTGAGCCTGTAAGAGCCACTCTATGGGTCTCCTGATTAAAAGGAACGACACTCTCCGGAGTTTTGGATTCGACATAGATATACAACTGGTCCCCAGGCAGGATTGTAGCCGTATAGACAGCAAGGATATCCTGTGCACTGTCACGCTGGGCATCACTTATATACACTATCTCCCTCGTGTTACAAGAGGCAAGGAACAGCGGCATAGCCAGAAGCAACAATCTGAAGCGAAATCCATTTCTCATAAGGATAAGTATTATCGTTAATAATTTGTTTCCTAACTAATTACACAGGCTTAATGCGACGTGCGAGCTTGGCGGCAAGACCAGGGCAGAACTGCTTGATATAAGCCATAAGCAATTCATAGCGTCCAACAAGGACCTCGCGCTTCTTCTTATACACAGCCTTAACAATCTTGTCTGCAGCCTGTTGAGGAGTGACACCACCTGCCTGACCGGCATCCATTTTGCCGTGCTGACGCCCGTCCTTCTCGAGAGCGTATTTAGAAATATTGGTCTGCACACGGCCCGGGCAAACAATGGTGACACGAATGTTCTGGTCATAAGTCTCGGCCTGTACGGTCTCAAAGAAACCATAGAGTGCGTGCTTGGCCGAACTGTAGGCGCAGCGCAGCGGAAAGCCGAAGCGACCGGCAATACTGGTAGTCACAACCAACTGGCCACCACCGCGCTCAATCATACGCGGCAGAATGTTCTTAGTCAGAATCACAGGAGCATAGTAGTCGATATCCATCACCTTTCGGATGACACGCATCTCGGTCTCTACGGTGGTGCCACGCTGACTGATGCCGGCGTTATTGTACAATATATCGATGCCTCCAAACTGATTCCAAGCCTTTTCCGCCAAAGCGTCAAGACCATCACTGTCGCTCAAATCGAAAGGCAAAGCGGCCGCATCGGGGGCGCCAAACTTTTTGCAACGACTAACCACCCCCTCAAGCAGATCGTCTTCAAGGGCAGTGACAATGATGCGCGCACCCTCTTGAGCAAAACGATAGGCAGTAGCCTCGCCGATGCCCGACGAAGCTCCAGTAATCCAGACTACTTTATTATCGAACTTCTTACTCATTAAGCATTATTTTACTACCAGTTCACGGAACCAACCTGCACGGTCGCTGCCCTCGCCGGTATTGAGGAGCACAGTGTCGCCGCTCTTTATCAAGCCTTTGTCCACAGCTTGGAAAAAACCAGCATAGCATACCATCGATGCAGGGCCCATCAAGGTGCCACGGGCATTGCGCATCTCCTTGCCGTACTGTGGCAATTCGGCCTCGGCAACACGTATAAACGTGCCGCCCGATTTGCGTACCAGCGGAGCCACGAGCGGATAGTTGCCTGGATTGGCGGCAGTAAGGATGCCAATGCGGGTCTTAATGTCTTTCTTGGCCTCATAGTCCTTTTCCCAGCCCTCGGGGAAGCCCGCAGCCGTGGCCTTCTCCCAAGCCGTAACCATCGGATCGCACTCGTCCTGCTGGACAAGCAGCATACGCGGCAGCGCAGCAGCGCCATCAATCATAGCGCAACGCTTCAGGTCGCGAAAACCCTTCTCAAATGCCAACGGAGAGGTGCCGCCAGCAACAGCCTGCATATAAACCGTAGGCAGCTGTCCCATTTGGCGCAGGCACTCGTATGCCAGCAGACGCTTCGACTCAATGCGCAGCGGGTCGGTGTTGCCGCCACTGATAAGAACGTGATTCTCTTTATGATATGCAGCAGCCTCGGCCTTGGCATCGCCATAACCGCCCTTCGATACAACAACTGGCTGACCAACCTTGCGGATAGCCTCGACGGTGGCGGGATCAATGCAGTTGGGGGCAAACTCGGTAAACTTGATACCGGCTTTTGCAAGATAGGTCGCGAAGGCCACACCTGCGTTGCCAGTCGAAGCCAGACAGTATTCCTTCACTCCGTTCTCTTTCAGCACAGTAGCTGCAAGCGCAGCACTGATGTCCTTGAACGAGCCGCTACCTGCATTAAGGTCGTTGCGGTAGACAAACACCTTGCAGTCAACACCTTTCCCCTTGGCGTATGCCTCCAGGTTGTCCCAGCGCTCCATCGGTATCAGACCCTCGCCAAAACTTACCACATTTTCGCGTTTTAAGACAGGGAGGATATCGAAGTAATAGTCTTGGTATGAACCGCCTACAGGCTTTGAGAAACTGAACGGCTTGGCTTCGGCATACTCCACCTCGGCATAGCCGCTGCCGCATTCGCATTGCTGATCTTGTTGAAACCAAGTGGCAAAGTCAACTATGACTTTGCCACATTTCTTGCATCGAAGTTGATATTTCATCATTCGGTTTTTAAGTTATAGGGGTTAAGGGTTAAAAGGGAGCCGAGACATACAAGTCAACCTTTTAACCCTTCAACTTTTTAACCTTTTAGCTTTTCTTAATAATATGCATATCTGGCATCGGCTTGTTGTAGACGCCCTCGTCCAGTTTCTTCTTGACCTCGCGGAACACCTCGATGGTGCGGTTAGCGTGCTCCATCGTGTGGACAGCCGTCGGGATGATGCGCAGCATAATCTGACCCTTCGGCACAACAGGATAAACCACTATCGAGCAGAAGATGCCGTAGTTCTCGCGCAGGTCTACCACGACGTTGGTGCCCTGGTTCACGTCGCCCGGGAAGAAGACCGGCGTGATGGGGCTCTCGGTGACGCCCGTGTTGAGACCCTCGGCCTGGAGCGACTTCTGCAGGTAGGTCGACAGCTCCCACAGACGCTCGCGGTACTCGGGGTGCTGGTTGATAATCTCCAGGCGACGCTTGACGCCCCAAACGATAGGCATCGGCAGGCTCTTGGCGTAAATCTGCGAGCGCATATTGAAGCGCAGATAGGTAATGATATCCTCATCGTTGCAGCCGATAAAGCCACCGATGATTGCCATCGTCTTGGCGAAAGCGCAGAAATAGAGGTCGATGTCGTCGGCGCAGTTGAAGTGGGTGTGAGTACCGCGGCCCTCGGGACCCATAACGCCCATACCGTGGGCATCGTCAATAAGGATGCGGAAGTTGAACTCCTTCTTAAGGGACACAATCTTGTCTAATGCACCCAAGTCGCCTTCCATACCGTATACACCTTCGGTAGCAACCAGAATGCCGCCGCCCTGCTTCTCGGCCAGCGCCGTGGCCTGTGTAAGCTGCTTGCGCAGGCTCTCGATGTCATTGTGCTGATATTTAAAACGTTTGGCACCCGTCACGCGGAAGCCGTCAATCAGGCAGGCGTGAGCCTCGCTGTCGTATACAATGACGTCGCGCAGGCTGACGATGGTGTCGAGGATGCTGATCTGGCCCTGGTAGCCAAAGTTGAGCAGGTAGCCATACTTCTTGTGCGTATACTCGCACAGCATAGCCTCAACCTCCTCGTGCAGAGCCGTGTGGCCGCTCATCATACGGGCACCCATCGGGTAAGCCAGACCCCAGCGGCGTGCACCCTCCTCGTCGGCGGCGCGCACCTCGGGATTGTTGGCCAGGCCCAGGTAGTTGTTCAGACTCCAGTTCAGCACCTTCTTGCCGTTGAAAGTCATTTCAGGGCCCAGCTCGCCTTCGAGCTTCGGGAAATAAAAATAACCGTCGGCCAGCTTGCGATACTGTCCCAAAGGACCGCCGGTCGACTCTTTGATACGTTCAAAAATATCCTTCATATCTTTTAAATTTTATTTTTAATATCAGTGTAACAATATAGTTGCCAGTCACAAACAGCCTTGGCCACGTGACGATTCAAAAAGCAAAGATACTAAAAAAACTTTAAACGGCAAGCAATCCTTTGATTACATAGATAAAAACACAATAAATAAAACACATTGCCCCGCACAATGTGCGGGGCAATGATGTCTTTTATACAATGAACGACGCTCTTCTGCCTTTACTTCTTCACAACTGTCTTTATTCCGTATTTCTCTTTGGTGCGCACCACGAGGAGGTATTGACCTGTCGCAAGCGTGCCGAGGTCGATTTCGGACACCTGTTCCTCGCACTTTCTGGTCCATAATGCCTTGCCGTTCACGTCGTAGATTGTCATCTCATACGGTTCCTGTCGGTTCAACTGCACTGTCAGCCGTCCTGTTGTGGGGTTGGGCGAGACGGTGAACTCCAGTATGCCGGCCATATCGATGCCTTCGGCCCAGGTGGAGTCGTAGTGGAAGTTGGCGGTAAAGAGGGTGTCCTGTGTGACGGTGATGGTGCGGGGCGAATCCTCATTGCCGTCCGACCAGCCGTCGAAGATGCAGAACATTGCCGGGGTGGCGGTCAGGATGGCCTCGTCGCCCTCGTCGTAAATTCCGCCGCCGGTGGCAGTGCCCCATTCGGCGTTGTTGGTGGCCACCTCGACTTGATACCGCGGCAGTTCGATGAAGTGGGCCTCAAAAGCGGTGTCGCAGGTAAGGTAAAAGGTGAGGGGATTGTCGGTGATGCTGTCGCCCGCGGCCGTGCTCCAATGCGTGAATCTGAAGTAGTATTCGGATGGTGTGGCAGAAATGGTGTGGTAGCTGCCGCCGGGGAAGGAGCCGCCGCCGGTGACGTTGCCCAGCGTCTCGTCGGCCGTGGTGACCTGAAGAGTGAATGTCTGGTTGCTGATATCCAGGAAGTAGGCGACAAATGTGGTGTCGCTGACGAGGTGAATGATGCGCGTTGTCTCGGTGCTGCCGTCGTTCCAGTGGGTGAATATGTGGCCAAGATTGGGTGTTGCAGTTATGGTGACATCGGAGGCGTAGTAGCTGCCGCCGCCTGTGACGGTGCCCATTGCGTCGTCCGATGCGGTGACCTGGAGGTTGAACTGCTGTGTGCACTGGAAGTTAGCGACGATTGTTGTGTCGCTCATAAGGTGTACCACACGGGGATTGTCGGTCACGCCGTCGCTCCACGAAACGAAGGCAAAGCCAGGCGCGGCAATGGCCGAGATGGTGTCGTCGCTCTCGTCGGGAAAGCGGCCACTGCCAAACACCTCGCCCCAGCCGACCTCGTTGGGCTCGGCGTTGAGATCCCATTTATCTACAATAACGAGATAATATCCGAAGGGGCTTACAGGCCAGTCGCTAAGCCAGTAGTTGGTCATAGGACTGATTTGCCAATCCCAAAAGGCATACGGCCTGCCCACTCCCAAACATTGCGGACATTCGAGAATGGAATGAGAACCTGGAGGGCAAGCTAAAATGTCAAGGTAGTCATCTACAGTACAGCTATCTTTGAGGTTCAACATATAATCGCCCACGTCTTGAATGTCGACATAAAACGTGGATACCATCCCGTTGCTGTTAGGGGTATTCATAGATCCGACAATATAGAAATCAGTATCGACCCATACGGGCTGCTCAAAATAGGCCTCGTACAGATAGCAGTACTGGATATACTCGTCGTTCCAGCCCTGGCGGAACTCCATAACGCGCGCAGTGGCAGTATCCCACCTCACCGAATCGAGTATTTGAAGTCGGACTTCGATATCAATTCCCTGAATATTCCGGCCTTTCTCAGTCATCTGGTATATGTACATATATTCGGGATTCTTCAAGTTGCCTGGGCACCATCGACCGTAGGCGGAGTGTAGGTGTTCACCATTGCCACCAGGCCTTTCACCTTCATACGACGGTTGTGTGCATATTCCCATTTGGCAAGCTGGCCTGTAAAAATTCTGCCAAACTCATACTTGAAACAGAGGCAGCTGTCATATATGCCTTTGGGGTGCCAATAAGGACAGTCGTCGAACCATTTGGTGTAATAGTACTTGTCGCAGCGTGGTTCGGCAGGGATTGTGTCGTCCACGTCGGAAGGGCTGTACGACGATGCAAACGCCGCCTGCGGAGCCACGGCAAGGATTCCAAGCACTGCAAGGAGTGCGATTTTGGTAATAAATCTGCTCATAATGTTTAATTTAATTGGTGATTAATTTAATTGGTGAAAATAATTTTCAAAAGCATAAACCATTCCCGTTTTAAAATGCATAGTCACAAAAAAGTGCGATTTCGCTGCAAAGAAATGCAAAAAAAATTTTAATCCCCTCATATTTTACTATCTAAAAAAACTTTATCCGAAGAATATTTTCGTTACGACACTTCTGCAAAAAAGCACCACTAAACATACCCTCATTGGACCATCTACCTAAAAAGTTATTAACAAAATTCTATTAAGCTTTACTGGCGTAAAATTTGGTAAGAATTTGGTAAAACTTTGAGTAAACTTTGGTAGGAATTTGGTACCTCGAAATCAGGGAGTTGTATTTTGGCCATTTTTGCCCTTTTCCGACCCCTTCCGAGGGTGAGTTATTAACAATTTCGGAGGGCTGTTTTTGGCAGGTTTTTGCCAAAACTGGCACCGTGCCAAAATGGGACAAAAAAAGAACCGGATTGCCACAATCCGGTTCCTGGGTTTTGTCTGTTCTGTTGCTTGGCGCTATTCGTCCTTGACCAGCGTGAAATGGGCGTTGATGGACTTCTGGTCTATGCACATACGAACGTTGAAAACCTTTCTTTGTGGCAGATAACCTGGCTTCTCGCAAGTCAGTTCAATCTGCACGTCGCCTGAGTTCTGGTAGGTCAGGCCACGGATGTCAAACGACTCGGTGCTCTCGTAGGGCGTGGTGGACTTGTAGTTCTTGTTGGTGTTCTTCACGTCTGGAGTTGAAGAGATTACACGCCAGTAGAGGTCGGCACCTGCGGGCCGTGAAGTGACTTCCCAGTTAATTATCAAAAGCTCCAATTCCGTGTTGCCTGTCCCTTGCACCTGTGCCGTCTGTTTCGGTTTACGCAAAAGAGCTGCAATACCGCCCCAGTCGATGCTTTCAATGGCTTTTGCATAATTGCGGTTAAAAGCATTGCTTGTTGAATAAAACAGTTTTTCAAAGGCCGTAGAGGTGAAAACTATGTTGTTGTCAGGATCGTACACCGTAAAATTCAGGATTATACCTGTATTTGGGACAGATGGATCAGTCGTATTGAATGATTCAATGGACACACTCAATCTAAAGTCTGCGTCAGTATTATTATCAACCCTAAATCCCATTGTACGCATACAGCGCTTAATACTCTCACGAACAAAATTCTCTTTTGACGGCGTAAACGAATATGTTTGTAAGACTTTGCCTTTTCGGTTAATCTGATCGTTTGTGCTATGATCTGTGACAACAACCTTTATACCGCAACCAAGATTGCTGAATTTTGTAAAGGTCTGAGTTGGTGTATACTGTAATTGAATAGGAATAACCCGGACCTTATTTGTCTCATTTGACCCGGGATGGGACGCCCAAACATTGTTTGCACACATCAGCAAAACGCTGCCAATGATTAAGATTGTTTTTCTAAATTTCTTCATAATTGAAGCTGTTTTGATTAATAATTTATTGTTGTTTAAGGATATACAAAAAAAAGACTGCGAGGCTTTTTGTTGGCACTCGAGGTCCTAGACTACCTACCACCCATACAAAGAAGCTCGCGGAATCACCACGAGCGTTCTGCTTCTTGTTGGATGATAGCAAAATCCGAAATTGTATAGGTTCCGAGTGCTACGTTGCAAGCAAAAACGATGGTTTGACTTTATGTTAATCTACTTTATTTCTCTTGTTGTCAATTGTTTATGTTAATACTGATTTTTATGTTGTCTGCTGCATAAATAAACATTTTTTCAATTTGCAACAAAAACCAACTGCAATTTCTACAACTTTTTAGATAAAACAACATCGGGATTTAGCGTTTTTACTCCAAAAAAACAAAACATTTAGGTTTCATACAACATTTTCGGGGTTTTGACGTAATTGTAATTGTATGGCATCAAACAATTATATAGAGAAAACCGAAAGCAATCAGCTGTATAATGCCGTGTCGGGTATTATTGAGGAAGCACGCGGCAAAGCCTATAGAGCCGTGAACTTCGTTATGGTACAGGCTTACTGGGAAATAGGAAGATTGATTACCGAAGACGAGCTGAATGGACAGCGAGCAGGATACGGCAAAGAGGTGCTGAAAAATCTTTCTGTAAGGCTGACAAAGGAATACGGAAAGGGGTTCGATGAAAGCAACCTGCGTTATATGCGCTTGTTTTATAAGGCTTTCCCGATTTGTGACACACTGCGTCACGAATTGAGTTGGTCACACTACCGCAGACTTTTGAGCATCGAGAATGAAAAAGCAAGAATTTGGTATATGAACGAAGCAGCTGATTCGGTATGGTCAACCCGCCAGCTTGACAGACAAATATCAACGCTTTATTACGAACGATTGCTGGCCAGTAGGGAAAAGGCATCCGTAATTGAGGAAGCTGACGAGAAATTGTCGCAAATGAAAGCCGAGGATGTTATTCGCGACCCTTATGTATTAGAATTTCTTAACCTGAAGGATTATCCTGCCATTCACGAAAGTGACATTGAATCAGCATTGATTGACAATCTGCAAAATTTTCTTCTGGAACTGGGCAGAGGTTTCTGCTTTGTCGCACGACAGAAAAGGATGAGATACGGAGACGAAGACCTGTACATAGACCTTGTATTTTACCATAGCATCTTGAAATGCCACGTCCTGATTGATTTGAAATTGGGGAAACTGAACCATACCGATGTGGGACAAATGGATAGTTATATCCGTATGTATGACAACCTGTACAAAGCAGAGGACGACAATCCCACACTGGGCATCATTCTTTGCTCAGAAAAGAACGAGACGGTTGCCCGCTATTCGGTGCTTGCTGAGGGACGACAAATGTTTGCAGCCAAATATGTAACTTACCTACCCACAGAGGAAGAATTGACAAAGGAAATAACACGAGTGCTGAACAAATAGATTTGCACAAATATTTTGACGTAATTGTCTGTATGGAAGCCAAGAATATCATCGAAATAAAGAACAAAAAGGCGGAGTATCAGTATTTTCTGATGGATTCGTACACCGCGGGGCTGGTGCTGACGGGAACGGAGATAAAGAGCATCCGCGAGGGTCGCGCCAACCTGACGGACGCCTATTGCGCCTTCATCGGCAACGAGCTGTACGTTAAGCAGATGCACATTGCCGAATACCGCTTCGGCAGCTGGCTGAACCACGCCGCCAAGCGCGACCGCAAGCTGCTGCTGAACCGCAAGGAGCTGCGCAAGCTGCAGAATAAGATCAAGGAACGCGGCTTCACTATCGTCCCCACCCTGCTGTTTATCAATCCCGAGGGCTACGCCAAACTGAATATTTCGCTGGCACGCGGCAAGAAGTTCTACGACAAGCGCGAGACTATCAAGGAAAAAGACACCCGCCGCGATATGGAACGGCAGCTGAGATAATGGGTTGGGGTTTAAGGTTTAAGGTTTAGGGGTTAAAGTTTAGATATAAATTTACCTTGTTTCAAGTTAAGGTTAAGGGCAACGTTAAAGTTAAAAAAATGAAAGTCTTTAAATTCGGCGGGGCGTCCGTCAACAGTGTCGAGGCAATCAGGAATATGGCACACATAGTGGCCAATAGCCTTGACGAGCCACTGGTTGTAGTGGTTTCAGCTATGGGCAAGACTACCAACCTGCTGGAAAGAATCATCCCCGGCATTGCCAAGTCGGACGAGGAGCGCAAGGCATTGTTGAAACAATCTGAAGACTATCACTTTGGCAT
>CAJOMZ010000019.1 GCA_905236645.1 uncultured Bacteroidales bacterium | reverse complement strand
ATTGTTGTTGAACTGCGGAATTGGAGTCCCGAAATGAAGAAACGATTAAGTATATGGCTGGTTTCCACGGCATTGGCACTGGTGCTGATTGTGGCTATGGCGTTGTGTTCCACCGTCGGTGCGGTGCACTTTGACCGCCAGAGCCTGTTGGCGTCGCCGATATTCTGGAACCTGCGTCTGCCGCGTGTGGTGCTGAGTGTGCTGGTGGGAGCGGCCCTGTCGGTGTGCGGCGCCACCTATCAGTCGGTGTTCCGCAACCCGCTGACCGACCCATACGTGCTGGGCATCTCGTCGGGGGCGTCGCTGGGTGCCGCCATCGCCATCCTGCTTGGCCTCGAGGCCCATCTGTGGGGCGTGGGCGGTATGGCCCTGCTAACGGCCCTGCTCACTATTCTATTGATTTTCAAGATTGCCTCGATCGGCAACCGTATGCACACAACCACGCTGCTTTTGACGGGCGTGTGCCTCACTTTCCTTATCACGGCCGTCATTTCGCTGCTGATGGCGCTGCGGCACGACAAGATGGAGAGCATCATTTTCTGGACAATGGGCAGCTTTGCCTCGGCGTCGTGGATGGATGTGTGGATTGTGCTGCCGGTGGTGGTCCTGGGCATACTTGTCGTGCTGTTCTACAGCAAGGACCTCAACCTGCTGCTTGTGGGCAGCGAGACGGCTCAAAGCCTTGGCGTTGAGGTAGAAAAGGTGCGTCGCCGCCTGCTGCTGTCCACCACGCTGATGGTGGCCTTTGCTGTGTCGGCCTGCGGCGTGATCGGTTTTGTGGGCCTCGTGGTGCCGCATTGCGTCCGGCTTGTCTGCGGTGCCGACAACCGCCGCATCATTCCTTATTCCGTCTTTGTCGGAGGCCTGTTCCTGCTGCTCTGCGACACGCTGGCGCGCACGCTCATACCTCCCAACGAACTGCCCGTGGGCAGCATAACGTCGCTTCTCGGCGCGCCGATGTTCATTTATTTACTTTACAAGTCAAAACGCAGTATATGATTGATGTTCAGCATTTAGATTATTCATACGGCACAAAGGCCATATTGCGCGGTTTGACTTTCGGCATCGCGGAGGGTTCGTTCACCGCTATCCTTGGTGCCAACGGCTGTGGCAAGACGACTTTGCTGCGCTGTATCAGCGGTTTGCTGACGCCGCATCGCGGCACCGTGAGCATTGCCGGCACTGCCGTAAGCCGGTATACGGCGCGGCAGCGGGCGCAGAAAGTGGCGCTGGTGCAGCAGCACCCGCAGACCGACATAGAGTTTTCGGCGTTTGAGACTGTCTTGATGGGGCGCAACCCCTATCAGCACCATCTGCAAAACGAGTCGCAAGAGGATTGGGATATTGTGGAACGGGCTATGAAACAGACCAATACGTGGCATCTGCGGCTTTCGCTGCCAAGCCAGATGAGTGGCGGTGAGCTGCAGCGTGTAATGATTGCCCGGGCCCTGGCGCAACAGACTCCGATTCTGTTGCTTGACGAGCCTACGTCGAACCTCGACATTGCCCATCAGTTTGAGATTATGGAACTTTTGAGCGACATAAACCGCAACGAGCACAAGACCATCCTGATAGTGGTCCACGACCTCAACCTTGCGCTGCGCTACTGCCCTCAGGCTCTGCTGCTACACGACCGGTCGCTCCTCTATCAGGGCCCCACCCCCGACGCGCTGACGCCCGACAGGATTCGGACCGCTTTCGGGGTGAGGGCTCAGAATAATGAAGGGTACCTCAGATTCGAGAGGTAACCAGTTGTTTTTGAGTTCTTGGTATCAGCCTACGTTCACGCCGGAGGCGACGAGCTGGCTTGGGGTGACGAGCACCAGGCGGCCGTCGCGGTCCTCGGCACTGAGAATCATTCCTTCGCTGACGACGCCCTTGAGCTTGCGTGGCTCGAAGTTGGCGATGAAGCATACCTGCATTCCCACCAGTTTTTCCGGCTCGGGATAGTATTTGGCAATACCACTTACGATGGTGCGGCCTCCCATACCGTCGTCCAGCTTGAACTGCAACAGTTTGTCGGCCTTGGGGACTTTGCTGCACTCAAGGACGGTGCCGACGCGGATGTCCATCTTGCCGAAGTCGTCGAAGGCCACTTGGGGCTTGACGGAAGCGGGCTGCCAGGCGTTGAGCTCGTTCTGGCGTTTGGTCTCGAGCAGGCGGTTGACCTGCACCTCGATGGTGGCGTCGTCGATTTGCTCGAAGAGTAGTTCGGGCTTGTCGATGGCGAGGCCTTCCTGCAGGATGTCGGCGCGGCCGGCATCCTGCCATCCCTTTGCCGGGAGGTTGAGCATACGGTGCATCTTGTCGGCCGTGAAGGGCAGGAACGGGGCGCAGAGAACGGCGAGGTTGCCGCAGATCTGCAGGGCTATATTCAGCACCGTGGCGGTGCGTTCGGGGTCGGTCTTGAAGAGTTTCCACGGTTCTGTCTCGGTGAGGTACTTGTTGCCGAGGCGCGCCAGGTTCATCATTTCTGCAAGGGCTTCGCGGAAGCGGTAGGCCTCGATGCTGCGGCCGATCTTCTCGGGATAGGTGGCCATTTCGTCGATGGTCTGACGGTCGAGGTCGGTGAGGTTGCCTTGAGCGGGGACTTTGCCCTCGAAGAACTTGTGCGTAAGCACGAGGGTGCGGTTGACGAAGTTGCCGAGGATGGCGACAAGCTCGCTGTTGTTCTTAAGCTGGAAGTCCTTCCAGGTGAAGTCGTTGTCCTTGGTTTCCGGAGCGTTGGCGCAGAGGGTGTAGCGCAGCACGTCCTGCTTGCCTGGGAAGTCGCGCAGGTATTCGTGCAGCCATACGGCCCAGTTGCGCGAGGTGCTGATTTTGTCGCCCTCGAGGTTGAGGAATTCGTTGGCGGGCACGTTGGCTGGCAGTATGTAGCTGCCGTCGGCGTGGAGCATAGAGGGAAATATGATGCAGTGGAAGACGATGTTGTCCTTTCCGATGAAGTGTACCAGCTTGGTGTCCTTGTCTTTCCACCATTTCTCCCAGTCATTGCCTTTGAGCTGCTTTGTGAAGGAGATGTATCCGATAGGGGCGTCGAACCATACGTAGAGCACTTTGCCGGCGGCTTCGGCGAGGGGCACTTTGACTCCCCAGTCGAGGTCGCGCGTGACGGCGCGGGGCTGCAGGCCGGCATCGATCCACGACTTGCACTGGCCATATACGTTGGTCTTCCAGTCCTCTTTATGCCCTTCGAGTATCCATTGGCGTAGCCAGGGCTCGTCTTTGTCGAGTGGCAGGAACCAATGCTTGGTCTCTTTGAGCACCGGCTTTGAGCCGCTGAGGGCCGACTTGGGGTTGATGAGGTCGGTGGCGTTGAGGCTGGTGCCGCAGGCTTCGCATTGGTCGCCGTATGCGTGCTCGTTACCGCAGTGGGGGCAGGTGCCGGTTATGTAGCGGTCGGCGAGGAACTGGCGGGCTTCCTCGTCGTAGTATTGCATTGATGTCTTCTCTATAAGCTTGCCTGCTTTATAGAGATTGTCGAAATATTCGGCAGCTGTCTCGTGATGCTCTTTGGTGGATGTGCGGCTATAGATGTCGAACGAGATGCCGAGTTCGGCGAAAGATTCTTTTATTATCTTGTGGTAGCGGTCAACGATATCCTGTGGCGTGACGCCCTCTTTGCGGGCCTTGATGGTGATAGGCACACCGTGCTCGTCGCTGCCGCCGATGAACATAACGTCCTCGCCCTGTGCACGCAGGTAGCGCACATAGATGTCGGCAGGCACATATACGCCAGCCAGGTGGCCGATATGGACAGGGCCGTTGGCGTAGGGCAGGGCCGAGGTTACGGTGTAGCGGGCGTAATTCTTGTCTTTCTCTGTGTAGGTCATATCTTTTTAGTTTTATTGTTTTAAGGTTTGAGGGTTTTAGGGGGTTGTGAGGAGCTTTTCAAGCATCTGGCGTTCGTGGCGCAGTTTCTCCAGTTGTCCTTCGATGAAGTCTTCGCTGTATTTGCTGTCGCAGAAGCCGTTGCCTCGTGCCACATATTCAGGGCTGTCGAGATCGCTGTCCAGCTCTTCGTAGTTGGCTATGGCGCGGTCGATGGCTTCAAGGCGTGATAGTATTTTCTCAGTATCGGTCATTGCTTTTGCAGGTCTATGTCACGTTTTATATCAAATCCAGCCCCTTGCCTGTCGCTTCCGTCAGGCATTGCATTGAGGCCCGAGGCGTAGATGCGATGGCGTGGTGCATTGCTGTCCCAAACCACCCATATCCGCATTGAAAGGAAGTCGTAGCGAACGATAAATCCGCCTTCGACTTTCCACTCTACCTCCGACACGCCCTCCTTGTCGATGTAGAACAGGCGTGGGTTGTCGCGGTCGTTCTCGATGACAGGCGGTTTCCCTCGGAGTTCTTCATAGAAGAAGGCTGTCATCTTGTCGCGTATGAACTCGAAGTTCTTTTGGTTCCAGGTTCCGTCGGGGTTGCGGTGCAGCGAGTGGCCCTCGCCGGGGAAGGTGTTGAGTTCGCTGTGCAGGCCCAGTTCGCGTGCGCGTTTGTCAATCTGCATCGAGCCATACATACGGTCGAACATACGTTTGCCCAGCTTGATGCTCATATCGTTGAACGGGTACCCGTTGTCGTAGGGCACCACCTGGTCGGCGTCACCGTGGAAGGAAACAATGTCAGTCTTGCTGTTTTTCAACATATTGAGGCTTGTCAGGGCTCCCCACATATTGGCCACGGCTTTGATGCGGAATGTGGCACGGCTGCTGTTGCCGCTCGAGGCGATGGTGCCCAGGTCGCGCCAGCGCTTGCCGCTGATTGCCTTCGGACGGTCGTCGTCGCGCATAAAGGCCAGATTAAGAGAGGTTATGGCTCCGGCACTGGCGCCGCCCACGAAGATAGAACTCGTGTCTATGCCGTATTGCCCGGCGTGGTCAACAAGGTAGCGCAGAGCGGCGTGCGCATCCTGAAGGGCCATAAAGCCCGTGCGCGCAATCTCTCCCTTCGAAGGCAGGAAACCGAGGCGGTAGTTGGCGCTGACGGCCACATAGCCCATCGAGGCAAAGTGGCGGCACAGCCCGCTGATAAGGCTGTCGCGCTTGTCGCCGACGTAGAATCCGCCTCCGTGCAGCAGCAGAACCAACGGATTCCGATACTGGTCGACATTCTCGATATCAGGCTGATATACATCCATTTTCAGCGACTGGGTAGTCCTTACTATGCTGTTCAGTATGCCGTCGCCCAGAATCTGCAGGTAGCCCATCTCTTCGGTGCCAGGCATACTGGTCCAATAGCCCAACGCCTGGCCATACTCGATGTCGCTGGTCACGCGCACTTTGTAGTGCGGCAGACGGTAGAGTGAGTCGTTCTTGAAGTGGAACTCGGGCTCCTGGTATATGTAGACCAAGGCGTCCTTGCGCTGGTTCTTCCAGTGGGCGTCGTGCGTAAACTCCTTGCGTTCAACGCAGTCGCTGCCTGCAAAGAGCTGGTAGTAATAGCCATACAGTTGGTTGTCGACTATGCTGTCGATGACCACGAAGCAGGTGTCGCCTCCGATAATGACCTTATACATCACTCCCGTATCCGGCGTATAGTCGCCCTCAAGGATGTAGGGCAGCTCCGGCAATTCGGTCGCCGTCTTGCGAGCCTCGCCGCTCGTGTCGGTCACGTCGCCCTTGCAGCCTGCCAGCAGAAGCAGTGCAATGAGTGCTATGTATATGCTATTCTTCATTCGGTCAATTGTTTATGATTAGTGCCGCACTGACATTCCAGTGGCTGAAGCCGCCGTCCATAGGCTTGCCCTGAGGGATGGCGATGGTCAGCGTATGGTTGCCTGGTTCGAGGCCGCTGAGGTCGAAATAGACTGGCTGTGTGGCCGTTCCGGGGCACCATCCGCTGCGGCTCAGGTCGCTGCTCGAGATGCCGTTCCAGAAGTTGCCGCTGACGGGATTCCACTCGCGATAGCGGCCGCAGTCGCAACGCCAGGGGGTGTGGCTGAAACGCTTCTTGCCGTCGATGAATATCTCGTTCTCTTTTGGGTTGAACTCGTCGCCGCCGCCCCATCCGCCGTGGCCGGTGCTGATGTAGCGCAGGGTTATTTCTTTCTCGTTGCCTTCGGTATAGAAGTTCACGGTTATGCTGTCGGTGCCGAAGATGCGCCCGTAGTTCTGCCCGGCCATTTCGAGCACATTGCAGGTGTTGACGAGCGGTTCCACAACGCTCTTCCCCTTTTCGTCCATTGCCCATTCGTGGTCGTTGGGATAGCTCTTGATGTCAAGGCTCACCTTATGGCCTCCGCCGTCGTAGTTGCCTATGAAGCAGCCTATCCACACTTCGCCTTCAAGCAGCGGCTTGAGGTCCGTGACCTCCTGTTTATAGAAAGTCTCGTCTTCCCATTCCAGCCCGTCGAGTTTCACGCGGTCGTTGAAGTGGCCCACGCCGAACGGGGTGAAGAAGCGCATCAGTTCCACGGGAGGGGCGTAATTGCCGGGAATGAATGATGAATATCGGTCGCGCTTGTATTTCTGCATCGTGGAGGGTGCCTCGGCGATACCCTGATAGCGTTGACCATCCTTGCCGGTGACGACGGGCAGCGAGTCGGGGTGGTAGAGGATTCCATCCAAGAAGCTTGGATGGGCGGTCCCGGCACTCGGAATGACGAAGACGCTGCCTGTGCGGTCGTAGGCGTCGCCGTTCGAGCGCTGGCGCAGCTCGACGAAGGTCTGGTAGTGCGACGGCAGTTCGGGCAGCTTTATCCGCTTCAGTATCAGCGTGCCGCCGGCAAAGTGCAGCGTTGTGTCGAAAGGTATGTCGGTTATGGCGGGCTTCTCCTTGCCCCAGCAAATCTGCTCGTTCTCAAACACGTGCGTGGTCAGCACCATTCTGTCCCTTCGCAGGCTGCTCATCTCGCGCGAAGTCTTGCGGATGCCTCTATCGCTTGGAATCAGACTTTTAGGTTTCTCTTTGAGCTTCTCCGTTTTGGCCAGCTCTATCTGCACCAGCCCGTTGCGCACCATCTGCCGCAGCACGCCGCTGAACTTGCCGTAGTAGGGCAGGGGGTTGGCGTTGAAGCCTTCCTTGGTCGAAAACAGCAGCTCGATGCGGTTGCTGTTGATGCTGGCGATGTAGCGTGTAGTCTTGGAATCAACCGTTTGCGTGTCCCACTTGATGTCGCTGCGGTTCATCGTGGAAGCGACACAGTACAGGTCGTTATTGTCAAGGTAACGGTATTGGAAATAGATGCTGTCGTTCTGATAGTCGGCGTATGTCAGTTCCTCGGCGTAGCCTGGTATCAGATTGCCGTTGGCGGGAGCGTCAGTGTACACTTTTATTTGAGTTCCAATCTGGTCGACAAAGGTCTTGGTGGTGTCGGTATGGTCGCTGTCATAGTCGTAGCTGTAATACGTAATACGCCGTAATTGCTGCTGCGCCGAGCACTCGGAGTAACCGAATGCAAATACAACAAGGCTGATTATGAGTGATATATAACGCATCTTGAATTGCTCCAATAAAAATACAAAATTACAAAACAAAAGCGGAACTACAAAATTTATTTTTGCCGTCGCGGCCTTATAGACTCCATTCTGACGCTCTGACGACCGTTCCGGGCCGGGGCAGTTCGCCCGATTGCAGGCCCTCCGACGACCCTGTACCGGCACCGCGACACGCCTGTGTCCACGCCCGTTTTCCGAGCTACCAACACCGTCCGTTGTCCAGTTGTTGTCCAGTTGTTGTCCAGTCATTGACTGGACAACAACTGGACAACAACTGGACAACGACTGGACAACGGACGGTGTTGGTCTTGTAACGTGCTGATTATGAATGGGTGTTTTTCGGGCGAAAAAGTAGTCGCCAATCAACCTGTGCCCGACGATGGCATCAGGCGTTCGCGAGGCCGGCGCAATGGCGACCGAGGCCGATGGTTTTGAATGAAAAAAGTCCTTCGGAACTCTCTGTTCCAAAGGACTATGATTATTGCCTTTAATTATCGAGCTAAAGGCTGCCTCAGGCTTTTTCCTCTTCTTTCTGCTCTGCCTCAGGCTCTTCCAGGTCTATCTTGCCGGCGTTGACAAGCAGGTTGTACCACAGCAGCACTTTCTTGACATCGCTGGCGTGTACGTGTTCGGTGTCATAGCTGGGCAGCACTTCCTTGAAGTAGGCGAACAGGTCGGTGCCGGTGGCTTTCTTGATCTCAAAGGTGATCGGTTTGCCCTCTTCCTTGCGGAAGATGTCCTGCAGCACCTCGCCAAGGGGTTTCTCTTCCGCGGTGGTGAAGATGCTTATCTCGTTCAATGAGCTGATTCTGTCCGATTTGAATACGGGACAGCGCTTTTTGTCGGCCAGCGACTCGACGATGGCGCCGTTCTTGGTTTGCGATACGAGTTCATAAATGTCCGGTTTGCCGGCAACTACTAAGATTTTGCTTAAGTCCATTGTTTATGTTTTGTAGATTTTTAATGCGTGTAACGCTGTTTATTTGTTTAAAGTATATTCTGTGTCGAAATTTATGAAAAATTAGTGTGCTCTGTGGAATTGCACCAGTCCGCCGACGGGGTCGGCGAGGACGGTGCCCACGTGGAAGGGGCCGCCGCCCAACAGGTCCTCTCTAAGCAGTGGCTCCACGGCTTTTGCAAAGCCTCCCACGAAATCGACTTCTCCATCCCAGTTGTACGAGAAAGTGTGGGCTTTGCGTCCTTTCAGCAGCCATCCCAGGCAAAGGAAATACCACTCTTTAAGCGTCTCGGTCACGACGCCGCGGCAATAGTCGTCCTCTATGTTTTCAGTGGCGAACGGGGCCAGCGACGCAAGGAATCGGTTTGGGTTGGGCCGGTGGTATACGGCATTGACAAATTCGGTGTCCGAAAGGTGGTAACTGCTATGGAACAAGCGTCTTATGCTTGCTGGCATACAATGTGACAGGTAGTCGTCAAGGAGTTTGCGGCCGACGTGGTTGGCCGAGCCGTGGTCGCCGAGGATGTAGCCGGTGCTGGCGGGCTGCCGCACAATGGCTTCTCCGTCGAAAAGGCAGGCATTGCTGCCGGTGCCCAGAATGGCCACCACGCAGGGCCGGCCTGCACCTACGGCACGGCAGGCTCCAAGCATATCGGTCTCGACGGTAACGCCGTCGGTGCCAAAGCCTTGTCGCAGCAGGGCGCTCATCCGCTTTGCCTGCTGTTTGTCGCCACAGCCGGCGCCGTAGAAGTGGATTTGGGATTCTGAATTTTGAGTCAAGAGTTTGTCGCGCACTTTCCGGCAAGCTTGAAGCACCTGCTTGTCGGTGCTGAAATGGGGGTTCAATCCTTCGGTAACTGTCTTGGAACCAGTCTCTACGACGGCCCAGGTGGTCTTGGTGCTTCCGCTGTCGGCGACAAGTGTCATATTATGCCGATAATGTCGTTGATGTCGTTGATTCTATGACGTTTGCAGTAGTCTTCAAGGCCGTCGATTATCTTCATCGTGACCGCGGGGTCGATGAAGTTGGCTGTACCTACTTGCACGGCCTTTGCGCCGGCCATCAGGAACTCGAGCGCGTCGGCAGCCGACGTGATGCCGCCCAAGCCGATGACGGGGATGCTGACGGCGTGCGCCACTTGCCATACCATTCTGACAGCCACAGGCTTGACGGCGGGACCCGAGAGGCCGCCGGTGACGGTGCTGAGGTATGGGCGTTGCTTTTCGACATCGATGGCCATACCCAGCAGGGTGTTGATTAGGCTTACGCTGTCGGCGCCGGCTCCTTCTACGGCTTTGGCTATTTCCACAACGCTTGTTACGTTGGGTGTAAGCTTCACTATCAGCGTCTTATGGTAGACCTTGCGCACTTCTCCGACCACCTGTGCCGCCATATCGGGGTTGGTGCCGAATCCCATACCGCCTTTCTTGACATTGGGGCAGCTGATGTTCAGTTCGATGGCGGGGATGTTGTCAAGTTCGTCAATCATTGCCGCCGTCTTGCAGTATTCCTCTATCGAAGAGCCGCTGACGTTGACAATGATATTGGTGTGCAAGTCTTTGATTCTATGATATACTTCCTTGCAGAAGGTCTCTACTCCTACGTTCTGCAGCCCCACGGCGTTGAGCATCCCCGCCGGGGTTTCGGCCATACGGGGGTAGGGGTTACCCTGGCGGCGTTCGCCTGTGGTTCCTTTGACGATAATGCCTCCAAGCCGGTTGAGGTCGATGAAGTCGGCGAATTCCTCGCCATAGCCGAAGGTGCCGCTGGCGGTCATTACCGGATTCTTAAGTTTCAGGTTATGTATCTTGGTTTCAAGCATTTCTGTTGTTGTTGTCAGGTTGATAGGTTGAATGTTGATATGTTGTGCGGAAAGTATGCTGCTACTGTTTTATCCAGTTGGTCAGTCTTTTGGCATTGAAAACGGGGCCTTCCTTGCAAACGCATTTGTGGCCTTCGTCGCTGTCCACCACGCAGCAAAGGCAGGCACCTATGCCGCAGGCCATCATATTCTCGAGCGACACCTCGCATTCTATGTCTTTTTCGAGGGCATATCGAGCCACGGCTTTCATCATTGGCGTTGGTCCACAGGTGTAGATATGGTCGTAATCGGCTGTGAACAAGCTGTGTTGGGTGACCAACCCCTTCTCGCCCAGCGTTCCGTCCTCGGTTGCATAGCCGAGGGTGCCGTAAGGCTCGAATTCCTTTTGGACGGGGATAAGGGCCGCGGTGCGTCCGCCGAGCAGGATGGTGGGGCGTATGCCTTTGGCATAAAGGCATTTGCCGAGGTGAAGGAGTGGGGCTATGCCTGCTCCGCCACCGACGAGCAGCGCCTTGGTGCCTTCAAGACTGAAGCCGTGTCCCAGCGGGTATACGAGGTTGAGTGTCTGGCCTTCCGTGAGCTTCGAGAGGGTGCGTGTGCCTTTGCCTACTACTTGGACCAGGATTGTAAGTGTGTTGTTGTCAGTGTCTACGTCGTGGATGGATATGGGACGTCGCAGCATCACCTGCTTGTTGCCAGGCACTTCGACTTCGACAAACTGTCCGGCTGCAATCTCGGGCAGACGGTCGGGATGCTGAAGTGTGAGCGAGAAATACGATTCATTGTAAACTTGCTTGCCGACAATCGTGAAATCGGTAATGTACTTTCTCATAATTAGGGTATTGGGTCAGGAGGTATAATTGTTTTTGTTTTGCAAAGATACGCAAAACTTTTGGATGTAGAGGAGGGTCATTGAGAGATTCTGCGTATCTCTTCCAGCCTGTGGGTGTAAGAGCTGCTGTCGACGTTGTGGATTCCGTTCTCGTTGAGGCGGTCGCGTCGCACTTGCCCTGAGGCGTGGATTATAGTGCCGTCGCCGACAACGATGCCTACGTGCACTATCCGTCCTTCGGCATTGGCAAAGAATGCCAGGTCGCCGGAACGGGATTTGTCGAAAGGTATCGAGTGTCCGCATAGCACCTGCTGCGATGCATCGCGTGGCAATTGGATGCCGCATATTTTATAGGCCACCTGCACCAGCCCCGAACAGTCGATGCCCATAGTTGTGCGGCCACCCCACAGATAGGGCGAGCCGAGGAACTGAAGCGCTGCCGATACTGGATTTGCGGGCTCGGTATTGCTATGGTTTGCAAGCCATTCCTTCCGGCAGTAGGCACCGGCAGGAATTGTAGTCGGCCTGCCGTCAATGTCTGCAATGCTGTTGCTTGGGCTCACATAGTCAAGCTGTCCCAATCTGTCAGCGTCTTTTAACTGCTTGTCGCTCACCCAGCCTTCGTATCCGTCGTACATAGAACGCACCTGCAGCCATTCGGGTACGGCGTCCAATACTTCAACCTTGTCTCCGAAGAGCAGTTGGTTCACCATCTCTGATCTGTGGGAGGGCTCTGAGCGCATTGGTACTGCCGATAAGAAACAATAAGCAAAATCCATAGAAAGAAGCATTAAATCTTACCTAATTCCACCGAGCGGGCCACACGCTCCAGCAAGTCGTCCTCTTTGTTGTGTTTAGGATCAAACCGTTCTTTCATATTGAACCCGAACATCTTTGCAAAGGTGTTGTAGAACGATGCGCGGAACTTGCCCCTGATGTCTGCAACCAATGTGTATGACGTATTGCCCGTCTCGCGGTCTATCAGTTTCAACAGGACTTTCCCTTGCGAGAACGTAAGGTGCTCAAGGTCGTCATAGAAATCGTCGAGGACTTCCTGCTCAACCTGTTTTACATATTCTTTACGCTTTTTCGCATTCATTCCGGCCATTTCTTTTTCGAGTTCCTGCAGCCGTTTGCGAGCCTCCTTTGCATAGGGGAGGACTTTCTTCACGTTGCGAATCAACTTCTGGTTTTTACGTATCTCTTTGTCGGTAAGCAAAGCCCATTTCCTCGCGACCACTACGGTCTTGAGGTGAATCAATGGGATAGTGTCGCCGTCGCGTACTATGGCATAGCTCAATATCCTGTTGGAGCCCGAACCGATACCGTTGGCCGATGGCTCCAGGGTGTTCTGGGCTTCGATGTGGCAATTGCTGCCAATCCCTACGAACAGGAACAGGAGCAACAGTACTACCATTTTGATTTTCTGCATTGGCTTCTATTTTACGCAGATATAACTCAAAATATAATTTTTTCGTATCTTTGCAAAAGCAAACAATTGTTAAAATATCTATAGATAATTTAAACACAAACGATTAGTCTTCGTTGCATAAACGGTTCTTTTATGGCAAAATCTATACAAGACAATAACGTTTTATATAATATTATTAGTCCGTTGGTACAGTTTGGCACAAGATGCCACTACCAGTGTTTTGATGTGCACGGACTTGAAAATTTGCCTCAGGATGGCGCCTATATTATAGCTCCTTGTCATCAGCAGGCATTGATGGAACCGCTGGCAGTCCTCAATTTTGCCCCCAAGCCGCCTGTCTTTCTGGCGCGAGCCGACATCTTCGAGAATCCGACAATACGTGCAATCCTTACATTCCTGAAGATTCTGCCGGTCTACCGTATTCGTGACGGACAAAGCAATTTGTCAAAAAACAGCGATATCTTCGACCGCTCACGTGATGTGCTGCTCGACGGCTTTCCGCTGTGCCTTATGGCCGAGGGTCGCCACAACAATCGTCATCACTTGCTGCCAATGGGCAAGGGAATGTTCCGAATTGCAGGCGAGACGCAACTCAAACTCGGCGACCGTCCGCTTTATATTGTCCCGACAGGCATTGATTTCGATGAATATGAGCGGCCATACAGCAATCTTGTGGTCAATATAGGCAAACCTATACCGATCCAGCCGTTTATAAAGGATTTCCGCGAAAACGAGCCTGTGGCGCTCAACGAGATGCGCAATGCGTTGTCGACTGCCCTCAGCCCTTTGATGCACGATATCCGCAGCGAGGAGTATTATGAGGAGATATTCACGCTTTGCAATGTCCTTAACCGTGAGGTGCGTCATCGTGAAGGGCTGAAGAACAGCGCCTGGAATCGGTTTTTGGTACGTCAAAAGATATCGCTTGAACTCGACAGACGTGCGGTGGAGCACAAGCCTGACTTTGATACTCTTATGTCTGATACACGCGATTACCGGCAGCAATGCAGTCGCCTTCATCTTCGCGAAAGGATGGCTGCCGACCATTGGAATGCTGCCTCCACCATACTTTCTTTGATACCAATTGCGGCCTTATTGATTGGAATTATAGCTCTGCCGCCAGTGCGATGGATTTTTTTCTTTTGGCTGATATGCTACCCGATTCCTTTCCTGCCGACGCATCTATTGACTAAAAAGCTTATCGGCGACAGCCAGTTCCGCAGCTCCGTTAACTTCGGTATACGGTTCATCCTTTCAATCTTATATGCTTTTGTTATAGGTATAGTTATGGCTTGCACGGGTGGCGCTTGGATGAGTGCTTTGGCCGACATAGGTGCCTGGTGGGGCTTTGTTGCCGTGGCTCTGCTTCATATCGAGGCTATCCTTGCCGGACCCACTGTCAATGCTCTCAAAGCCATTGGCCGCAATCTGCGCTACTGGTGGCTCAGGATTGTAAGATGCAAAAAGATGAAGATTTTGAACGAGAGCTACAAAAAGCTTGTCGGCTCATTCTAAGAAGACAGGCTCTTCTTTGCATTGTGCGCCGCTATAGTCAAACTCTGTCTCGGGGAACAGGTCCTTTACGGGCTCTAATTCACTGACCACCTCGTCCCATCGGCCCCAGCAGTGCATAGGGTAGAAGTGGCCGGTTTGTATCTGTTGCAGCCATTGGCATACGCCACGCAACATTTCGTTGCCCAAACGCGGGTCTACGGGAAACATTACATAGTCGACAGCTTTTGTTATGGTTCTCACCTCTTTAAGGTTGGACAAGAACATTCCTTCCATTTCGTCAAGCGAGCAGCGTATATGCTCTTCTTCATTCTCGGGGAAGTACCAGTTGTTGTTGTCGCCGGCGTGATATATTGTAGTGCCGTCACTTAACGATACAAGCGATGCAATGCCTACATCCGTCGAACGCAAGGCATAAAGCTTCAGATACTCGTCTTCGTATATGTCTGCCGGACGAAGTACGGCGGTGGCTACGGGTGGCTTTATCCTGCGTCGCTTCGATGTATCGTAGGATATCAGCAGACGTGCATCGGCATAAGCCTGTATCTCAGGATTGAAATGGTCCTCGTGAAAGTGTGATTCTATGAAATATAGTTGTTTGTCCCCACGGCTTTCAATCAGCGTGTGGAGTTTCATATCCTGACTGTCCTTCCAATAGTCATAAACCAGCAGGGAGTTATCGGTCTCTACTGCAAAGCAACTGTGATAGATATAGTTAATCTTAACCACGCCGATCAATCCTCCTTCTTGCCTCCAATGGCTTCTGACACGTTGATAATGTAGTCGCCAAGTTTCTCATATAGAGCATACAGACCGCTGTATGCGTTGCCTATGGCATAGTCGTAGATACCAAGTTTAAGAGCGTCAAGGTGCTGTGCACGCAACAGGTCGCGATAGGCATTGATGTCGTGTTCGGCAGCATAGGCGGCGTCAAGGTCGATATTGTCGTAGTCGTGCAGGTTGCTGTCCATCACGTCCAGTGCTTTCTGCACCAGTTCGCTCATATGCGCAAGGTTGGCGTTGAGGCTTGAGTCGAAATGGACCGCATCCTCTCGTTTGCTTTTGCGGGTCATAGCTATCTGGAAGATGGCGTCGCCAATGCTTTCCAGGTTGTCGATGATGCGCAGCATTGTGCTGATACGTTCTGATGCGTGCTGGCTGACGTCGCCGCTACCGACGCGGGTGAGGAACTTGGTGATCTCCTGCTCCATACGGTCGGTAATGTCCTCATATTTTACTATGCGGGCTATAATTGCATCGAATTCCTCGTCGTCTTTGGCAGTGCGAAGGCCGGGGAGGAAAGTATACATACGTAGTACGCGTTTGCTGAATTCCTCGATTTCGCTCTTGGCCGACTGCAGGTTAAGCTCTGCGGTAGAGAGCCAGTTGCCTTCGATATAAGTGAGCCGGAACTCGTCTTCAGTCTCCTCAACGGGGCTTTTCACCATCCAATCCACTACTTTAAGTATTTGTGGTATAAAGAATGCGAGGATGATGGTATTGCAAACATTGAAGATGGTGTGGAACAGCGATATTGCCAGTGGAACCGACTCGCGGTTGTAGAGCGGATTATCGACGGGGGTATAGGGGTTGCAACCTGTAATGTTCTCGGTGAGGTAGGCGATAAAATGCATTAGAGGCGAGAAGACAATGAGTGTCAGGATTACACCCACAACATTGAAAACCAAGTGCGCACGGGCGGCTTTTTTGCCAGCGGCATTAGCTACAAGTGCAGCGAGGTTTGCGGTGATTGTGGTGCCGATGTTCTGTCCCATTACCAGCGCCACTGCTACATCGAAACCAATCCATCCGTTGTAGCACATAACAAGGGTGATAGCCATCATAGCCGCCGACGCCTGAACAAGGCAGGTAAGGAGTGCACCGATGACAATGAAGATCAGTATGGACCAGAACCCGTAGTCGCTAAGAGTAGAAATGGTATGAAGAAATGCGGGGTATTGGTCAAGATTGGCAAGAGGCTCTTGCAGCAGTTCCATACCCACAAGCAGTAGAGCAAGTCCAATGACAGATTGGCCGATAGACTTCATCTTGTCGCGGCCAGAGAAGATAAAGAAAAGACTTATGGTAGCCAGTAGCATAGGCAAACTGAATCCGCCGGCATTGTCGCCAAGTCCGAAAAGGGTTATTATCCACGCCGTTATGGTGGTGCCTATGTTGGCTCCCATAATGACTGCCACGGCGCCTGCCAGCGACAGCAAACCGGCGTTGACAAAGCCTACTACCATTACCGTTGTAGCCGACGAACTCTGGATTGCGGCGGTCACAGCGGTACCGGTCAGAATGCCGCTTATGGGGTTGCCGGTTATGTGTTTAAGCACGGATCGCATTTTGCTTCCCGCAATCTTCTGAAGGCCTTCGCTCATCAGTTTCATAGCAAACAGGAAGACTGCCAATGCACCGGCCAATTTTAGAATAACAGTAGCGATTTCCCAGAAATTCATCTTCTAATTGTTTGGTTTACTTTTCAGTATTGTATTTATTATTCTCGATTGGACGGTGCAAAAATACGTATCTTCAGCTATTCAGAGCGCAGAAATCCGGTTACGTTTTTGTTAAGTTTTTTTCTTGCTCTTGTTATTGCTCTTGCTTTTTCTGGTTTTGCCTGCAGTTCTATTGGTCTTGTTTGTCTTGCCGCCTTTTGTCTTGCTGCTCTTGCCGTTCATATCGGGCTCTTCTTCCACCAGGTCGAAGTCTATCTGCTTCTTGAACATATCCACTGCCCTGACGCGCACCAGCACCGGGTCGCCCAGCTTGTAGCACTTGCCGTAGCGTCGCCCTATCACTTGGTAGTTGTCCTCGTCGAGCATATAGTAGTCGCCCTTCAGCGAGCCGATGGGTATCATACCCTCGCATTTGTTGCCTTCAATCTCGGCATAGATGCCCCACTTGCTGACACCCGAAATGTTGGCTGGGAATACCTGTCCCAGCTTGTCGCTCAGATACTCGGCCTGCTTGTATTTGACGCTGGTGCGCTCTGCGTCGGCGGCTTTCTTCTCCATCACCGAGCAGTGCTTGCAGTAGTCCTCGTATTCGTCGGCGCTGACGCTGTCGCCGCCGCCTTGGTAGCGTTCCAGCAACCGGTGCACCATCAGGTCGGGATAGCGGCGTATGGGCGACGTGAAGTGTGTGTAGAAGGGGAATGCCAGTCCGTAGTGCCCGATGTTCTCGGTCGAATAGTAGGCCTTCGACATTGTGCGGATGGCGATGGTGTCGATCATATACTCCTCGCCGCGGCCCGCTATCTGGTCAAACAGGCGGTTGTACGAGTCGGCCAGAGCCTTGCGGCTGCCCACTTTCATCTTGAATCCAAGCTTGGTGACAAACTCTACGAATGTATTGAGCTTCTCGGGGTTGGGCTCGTCGTGCACGCGATACACGAAGGTCTTGGCCTTCGGCGGTTTCTTGCCTTTCTCGTGCGCGGTCTTGCCGATGCACTCTGCCACGTTGCGGTTGGCCAGCAGCATAAACTCCTCTATCAGCCAGTTGGCCTCCTTTTGCTCCTTGATGTAAACGCCTATAGGCTTGGCGTTCTCGTCGAGCTTGAACTTCACCTCTTGTGTCTCGAAGTTGATGGCGCCGTCTTTGTAGCGCCCCTCGCGAAGTATCGTTGCCAGCTTGTGCAGCTCCAGCACTGCATTGTCGGCCTCGTTCTCCGCTTTCCTCGCCTCGCTTCCCGCTTCGATAATCTCCTGCGCCTCTTCGTAGTTGTAGCGGCGGTCGCTGTTGATCACCGTCTTGCCGATCCAGCGTCCGAGGACCTCAGCCTTGTCGTTCATCTCGAATACGGCACTGTAGCACAGCTTGTCCTCGTTGGGGCGCAGCGAGCAAACGCCGTTGCAGAGCTTTTCGGGCAGCATAGGTATGGTGCGGTCCACAAGATATACGCTTGTGCCGCGCTCGTATGCTTCGCGGTCGATGGCGCTGCCGGGCTTGACATAATAAGACACGTCGGCAATATGGACGCCCACTTCGCAGTTGCCGTTCTTCAGGCGTTTGAACGACACGGCGTCGTCAAAGTCCTTGGCGTCGGCGGGGTCGATGGTGAAGGTTGTCGTCTTGCGGAAGTCGCGCCGGCCCTCGATGTCCTTCTTGGTTGGAGCCTTGATTGCCGCCGCCTCTTTCTCGGCCTCTGCCGGAAAGTCAAGCGGAAAGTCATACTCGGCCAGTATCGACTGCATCTCCACATTGTTGTCGCCGGGCTTGCCGAGCCGCTTCACCACGCGGCCCACGGGGTTGTTCATCTGCTCGGGCCAGTCGGTCATCTCCACCACTGCCTTCTCGCCGTCCTCGGCCCCTGCAAGGTCGTTGAGCGGGACAAAGATGTCAACCACCATATTGCGGTTGTCGCACACCAAGAACGCAAAGCGCTCCATCTTCTGTATGCGGCCCACAAAGCGTGTCTTGGCGCGGTGCAGAATCTCCACCACCTGGCCTTCGGGCTTGTGCATCTTGCGCTGAGGGAACATCAGCACCTTCACCGTGTCGCCGTGCAGGGCGTGGCGCGTATAGTTGGGCGCTATCATCACGTCCTCGCGGCCCTCCTCCTGCGGTATGACGTAGGCCTTGCCGGTCTGCTTCATATCTATGGTGCCTACCAGATAGTTCTTCGGCAGCAGGTCGTCGTTGATGTGCTTGGGGTTGATTTTGTACTTGCCGCGGCCTTCCTCGACCAGTATCTTGCTCTCGGCCATCTCCAGTATGGTGGCCTGCACCAGTTGGCGCTGAGCCTTGTCGTACCCCCCCACCTTCGATGCTATCTGCTTGTAGTTGAACGCCGTGAACGGGGAATTGGCAAAGACTTTCAGTATTTGTGTCGTTAACTTGTCACTATTCATCTGTTTTCTTTTTTATGCAGAACGCAAACGGACGAATATTATTGCCTTGAATGGTAACAGTCCGGGGCCGTCCAGGGCGACCGTGTGGTTGCCGGTGCCGGTCGCTATGGCATTGACAGCTCAGCGACAACGCGCCGCCATCGGCAACGGCCGTCCCCGTGCTTGCCATTGCCGATTGTCGGCTGATGCAGGGAAAGAGGATCCTGTATGGCAAAGCCCGTTTCCCTCTGTCTCGGGGTGGTACCAACACCGTTCGTTGTCCAGTTGTTGGTTGTCCAGTTGTTGTCCAGTTGTTGTCCAGTCAATGACTGGACAACAACTGGACAACAACTGGACAACAACTGGACAACGAACGGTGTTGGTATCGTGAAGTGTTGAGGTTGAGGCAGTTGCTTCTGCTCCGAAGTAGCGACGGACTTTTATCCCAATCGGGCATTGGGGTTAATCCTTGATTGACAGTCAAATAGCAGTCGGGACATAAAAAAGAGAGGGACGCTTGCGGCGTCCCTCTCAGTGCTTTCAAGCCATAAGTGGCTTATGCTTTGCCTTGCGGCACCATATTGTACGGTATGGCATCGTTGGGGCCGTGCGGCTCGTCGATGGTGCCAAAGGTCTTCTCATAGTTCTGTATGTTGCCGCTGAGGGCCATCAGAAGCCTTTTGGCGTGGGTGGGCGACATTATGATGCGCTGACGCACCGTTGCCCCTTCGCGGCCAGGCATAGCCTGCGCAAAGTCGATGATGAACTCGGCAGGGGAGTGGGTTATGACTGCAAGGTTGCTGTAGGTGCCTTGCGCAACTTCGTCGCTGATGTTGATTTTCAGGTCGGTTTTGTTCTCTTGTGCCATTTTATGTCTCTCCTATTATTTGTTCATATTCTTCTTGTCGCCGACTATGAGGTCCTGGTATTCGCGCAGACCTGTTCCTGCGGGGATAAGGTGGCCAACGATGACGTTTTCCTTCATACCCTCGAGGAAGTCCTGCTTAGCGTTGATGGCTGCCTCGGTGAGGACTTTGGTGGTCTCCTGGAACGATGCGGCGCTGATGAAGCTCTTGGTCTGCAGCGAGGCGCGGGTGATACCTTGCAGTATCTGCTTGGCCGTGGCGGGCTTGGCTTCGCGTGCGGTGACGAGCTGCTTGTCTTGACGGCGCAGGTAGGAGTTCTCGTCGCGCAGTTTGCGGGCGGTGATTATCTGTCCGTTTTCGAGGTTCTCGCTGTCGCCCTTGTCCTCAACGACCTTCATACCGAAGATTTCGTCGTTGATTTCGTGGAAGTCTATCTTGTTGACAAGCTCGCCTTCGAGGAAGCGGGTGTCGCCCGGGTCTTCGATTTCGACCTTGCGCATCATCTGGCGCACGATGACTTCGAAGTGTTTGTCGTTGATCTTCACGCCCTGCAGACGGTAGACCTCCTGCACCTCGTTGACGATGTATTCCTGTACCTTCATCGGGCCCTTGACGGCGAGGATGTCGGCCGGGGTGATGGCTCCCTCGCTGAGGGGGGTGCCAGCCTTGACGTAGTCCTGATCCTGCGCCAGGATTTGCTTGCTGGTGCTGATGAGGTAGCTGCGTTTCTCGCCGGTCTTGGAGGTGATGGTGATTTCACGGTTGTTGCGCTTGAGCTTCTTGGCGATGGAGACAATACCGTCGATTTCGGCCACTATTGCGGGGTCGGACGGGTTGCGGGCCTCGAAGAGCTCGGTGACGCGCGGCAGACCGCCCGTGATATCGCCTGCCTTGCCGAAGCTGCGCGGTATCTTGACCATAATGTCACCGGCACGCAGCATCTGGCCGTTGTCGACGCCGATGTGGGCGCCAACGGGCAAGTCGTATACTTTCAATATGTTGCCCTCGTCGTCGATGATGTTGAGGGTGGGGTTCTTGGTACGCTGGCGCGATTCGACGATGACCTTGTCCTGAAGGCCTGTCTGTGAGTCGCTCTCGACGCGGTAGGTGACGTTCTCGATGACGTTCTCGAAGCTGACCTTACCGTCGACGTCAGACATAATGACGACGTTGTAGGGATCCCACTCGGCAATAAGGTCGCCGCGGTGCACTTCTTCGCCTGCCAGTTTGAAGAGCTTGGAGCCGTAGGGCAGCAGGGCAGAGAAGAGGGTGACGTCGGTCTTGGGGTCGACAATGCGCATCTCGGCCGAACGGCCCATAACGATGTGGTAGCTTTCGCCGGTGGCATCGGTATAGGGGATGGAGCGGAGCTCGTCGATCTTGAGTATACCTTCGTGGTGCGACTCGATGCTGGAGGTGGTACCGATGTTGCCACCGGCCACACCGCCGACGTGGAATGTACGCAGTGTAAGCTGTGTACCGGGCTCGCCGATGGCCTGTGCTGCGATGACGCCGACGGCCTCGCCCTTCTGGACCATCTGGCCCGTGGCAAGGTTGCGGCCGTAGCACTTGGCGCAGACGCCGTGCTTGGCCTCGCAGGTGAGCACCGAGCGGATTTCGACTTCTTCGATGTGGGCCTCTTCGATGCGCTTGCAGATCTCTTCGGTCAGCTCTTCGCCGGCCTTGACTATAAGCTCGTCGGTCTGCGGGTCGTAGATGTCGTGGACCGAGGTACGGCCAAGAATCTTCTCGCTGAGGCTCTGGACGATGTCTTCGCCTTTCTTGAGGGCTGTCGTGGGCAGGCCGCGCAGGGTGCCGCAGTCCTCTTCGGTGATGATGACGTCGTGGGCCACGTCGACAAGACGACGGGTGAGGTAACCGGCATCGGCCGTCTTAAGAGCGGTATCGGCCAAACCCTTACGGGCACCGTGGGTGGAGATGAAGTACTCGAGCACCGACAGACCTTCCTTGAAGTTGGAGATGATGGGGTTCTCGATAATCTCGTTGCCGGCGGCGCCTGCCTTCTGCGGCTTGGCCATAAGGCCACGCATACCGGAGAGCTGACGGATCTGCTCCTTGCTACCACGTGCTCCCGAGTCGTACATCATATAGATGGGGTTGAAGCCCTGGTTGTCGGCTTTGAGGCGCTTCATAAGCGTCTCGGTGAGCTGGTTGTTGGTGTTGGTCCAGATATCGATGACGTGGTTGTAACGCTCGTTGTTGGTGATAAGACCCATAGAGTACTGTGCCATAACCTCTTCGACCTCTTCGTTGGCGTGGGCAATCATCTGCTCTTTCTCTTCAGGGATGATAACATCGCCGAGGTTGAACGACAAGCCACCCTTGAATGCCATACGGTAACCCATAGCCTTGATGTCGTCGAGGAAGTTGGCTGTCACAGCGTTGCCGCATACGGTAAACAGGTCGCCGATAATGTCTCGCAACGGCTTCTTGCCCATCACTTGATTGATGAAGCCATATGCCTCGGGAACCACTTGGTTATAAATGACACGGCCTACGGTTGTGCGGAGACGGTCTGTCTTGATGTAGTGGCCATCTTTGTCAACAACAGGGTAGCCATCATTGTCGCGCAGAATTTCGAATTCGGTACGGCAACGGATGGCGCGCTCCTCTTCGTTCTCGCAGTCGCGATCGGTCAGGACTTTGCCTTCGCGGTCTTTGATGACTTCGGAGAACGAGCGGTCGGTGTGGACGAACTCATATTCGTCACGGCCTTTGAACTTGTTGAGACGCACCGAGATGCAGGCGTTGAGCGACACACGTTTCTCATTGTAGGCGATGATAACCTCTTCCGGTGAATAGAAACGCTGACCTTCGCCCTTGACAATCTCTGTCTCTGTGGTGCGGCGGGGCTTGGTCATATAGTACAGACCAAGCACCATATCCTGCGACGGCACGGTAATAGGAGCACCGTTAGCTGGGTTGAGGATATTGTGGGTGGAGAGCATCAGCAGCTGGGCCTCGAGGATGGCAGCGTTGCCAAGGGGCACGTGGACGGCCATCTGGTCACCGTCGAAGTCGGCGTTGAAGCCGGTACATACGAGCGGGTGGAGGCGGATTGCCTTGCCTTCAACGAGTTTGGGCTGGAATGCCTGTATACCAAGACGGTGAAGCGTCGGGGCTCGGTTCAGCAGTATCGGATGGCCCTTCAATATATTCTCAAGGATTTCCCATACCACAGGGTCCTTGCGGTCGACAATCTTCTTGGCGCTCTTGACGGTCTTGACGAGACCACGCTCAAGCATCTTGCGGATGATGAACGGCTTGAACAGCTCGCTTGCCATATCTTTGGGCAGACCGCACTCGTGCATCTTCAACTCGGGACCGACGACGATGACCGAACGGCCCGAGTAGTCGACACGCTTACCGAGGAGGTTCTGACGGAAGCGGCCCTGCTTGCCCTTCAGCGAGTCGCTGAGGGACTTGAGCGAGCGGTTGCTGTCACTCTTGACGGAGCTGACCTTGCGGCTGTTGTCGAACAGCGAATCAACCGATTCCTGAAGCATACGCTTCTCGTTACGCATAATGACCTCGGGGGCCTTGATTTCGAGAAGGCGTTTGAGACGGTTGTTCCTGATAATCACTCGGCGGTAAAGCTCGTTGATGTCGCTGGTGGCGAAACGGCCGCCATCGAGCGGCACGAGAGGACGCAGGTCGGGCGGTATGACAGGGATGATGTTCATTATCATCCACTCGGGACGGTTGTCCATACCGCGCTCTTGCATACGGCGACGTGAATCGCGGAATGACTCAATGACATTCAGGCGTTTCAGAGCATCCTGCTTGCGCTGGTTCGAGCTTTCCTTGCTGGCACGGTCACGCAACTCATAGCTGAGGCGGTCGAGGTCGAGGTCCTTGAGCAGGACATAAAGAGCCTCGGCACCCATACTGGCGATGAATTTGTCGGGATCGCTGTCGGGCAGTTGGTCGTTGCCCTGAGGCAGGTTTTCGAGGATGGCGTAATGCTCCTCTTCAGTGAGCAGGTCTAACTTCTGTACTGGCACGTCGTTCAACACGGCCTTGCCAGGCTGGATGACGATGTATTTCTCATAGTAAATGACCTGGTTGAGTTTTTTGCTCGGTATGTCGAGCAGGGTGCCTATCTTGTTGGGCAGGGTGCGGAAGAACCATATATGAGCCACAGGAACAGTGAGTTCGATGTGTCCCATACGCTCGCGGCGCACTTTCTTTTCTGTAACCTCGACACCGCAACGGTCGCAGACAATGCCCTTATAACGTATGCGTTTATATTTGCCACAGTGGCATTCCCAGTCGCGTGTGGGACCGAAAATGCGCTCGCAGAACAGACCGTCGCGCTCCGGCTTGTAGGTGCGGTAGTTGACAGTCTCGGGCTTGGTGACTTCGCCGTAGGAGCGTCTCTTGATTGACTCAGGCGATGCCAAGCTGATGGTTATCGATTTAAAATCGTTCTTTAACTGTGATTCTTGTTTAAATGCCATTGTTCTATTTCTAATTGAAAATTAATAATTAATGAAATTTGCCTTGTAATGACTTAATTCTTAATCATTAATTCTTAATCCGTAATTTAATCAAAAGTTACCTCAAGTCCGAGACCGCGGAGTTCGTGGACAAGTACGTTGAACGACTCGGGGATGCCCGGCGTGGGCTGGTTGTCGCCCTTGACGATGGCCTCGTAGGTCTTGGCACGGCCCATAACGTCGTCCGACTTGACGGTGAGAACCTCCTGAAGGACGTGTGATGCACCGAAGGCTTCGAGTGCCCAGACCTCCATTTCTCCGAAACGCTGACCACCGAAATTGGCCTTACCGCCAAGGGGTTGCTGGGTGATGAGAGAGTAGGGGCCAATGCTACGGGCGTGCATCTTGTCATCAATCATATGGTGCAGTTTGAGATAATAGATGTAACCTACCGTTGCCGGTTGGTCGAAACGCTCGCCGGTCTCGCCGTCGTAGAGGTAGGTGCGGCCGTTGGCGGGCAGGCCTGCCTCTTCCATATATCCGTTGATTTGCTCGAGGGTGGCACCGTCAAAGATGGGGGTCTTGAAACGCTTGTTGAGTTTCTTGCCGGCCCATCCGAGGACGGTTTCGTAAATCTGTCCCAGGTTCATACGCGAAGGCACACCCAGAGGGTTAAGCACGATGTCGACAGGGGTACCGTCGGCGAGGAATGGCATATCCTCGGCGCGGACTATCTTGGACACAATACCTTTGTTACCGTGGCGGCCAGCCATCTTGTCACCGATGCGAAGTTTACGCTTCATAGCGATGTAGACTTTGGCCATCTGAACGATGCCGCTCGGCAGGTCGTCGCCAACGGTAAGGGCGAACTTGTTGCGGGTGAAGCGGCCGTTGATCTCGCGGACTTTGATATTATAGTTGTTCAACAACTCTTTGATGAGGTTGTTGGTATCCTTGTCCTGTGTCCAGCGGTTGGGGTTGACGTCGGTGAAGTCGATGGCGCGCAACGCCTTCATACTGAACTTCTCTTTCTTGTGGATAAGTTCTTCTTTGTGTGAATTGTATACCCCGTTTGAGGTTTTGCCGGCAAGGATGACAAGCAGCTTGTCAATCAGCTTGTCCTTGAGGTCGACAAGTTCGTTGTTGTATTCCTCTTCGGGCTTGGCAAGGAGCTCTTTCTCGCGTGCACGGGCCTTGCGGTCACGCACCACGCGGGTAAACAGTTTCTTGTCGATGACGACACCGCGTACCGAAGGTGGTACTTTGAGGGATGCGTCCTTTACATCGCCGGCCTTGTCGCCGAAGATGGCGCGGAGCAGTTTCTCCTCGGGAGTGGGGTCACTTTCGCCCTTAGGCGTAATCTTACCAATAAGGATGTCGCCTTCCTTGACCTCCGCGCCGATGCGGATGATACCGTTCTCGTCAAGGTCTTTGGTGGCATCGTTGCTGACGTTGGGGATGTCGCGAGTCAGCTCTTCGTCGCCACGCTTTGTCTCGCGGACTTCAAGGGTGTATTCCTCAACGTGGACCGACGTGTAGATATCCTCGCGCACCACGCGCTCGCTGATAACCACGGCATCCTCGAAATTGTAACCCTTCCAAGGCATAAAGGCAACCATCATATTGCGACCCAGAGCGAGTTCGCCGCCCTGTGTGGCGTAACCCTCGCAGAGGACTTGGCCCTTCTTAACCTTGTCGCCCTTGCGTACAATAGGACGCAGGTTGATGGCGGTACTGTGGTTGGTACGCTGGTATTTGGTGAGACGATACTCGTGCAGGTCGTCGTCAAAGCTTACAAGACGCTCCTTCTCGGTGCGGTTGTGTTTTATAACGATTCTGGTAGAATCGACATATTCCACTACGCCGTCGCCGATAGCATTGAGCAGCACGCGGCTGTCTTCGGCAACTGACTGCTCGATGCCGGTACCGACGATAGGAATCTCGGGGTTAAGCAGAGGTACAGCCTGGCGCATCATATTCGAACCCATAAGTGCACGGTTGGCGTCGTCGTGCTCCAAGAAGGGAATCAACGATGCGGCAATCGATGCAATCTGGTTGGATGCAATGTCGATAAGGTCAACCTCTTCGGGGCTGACGATGGGGAAGTCTGCCTGACGGCGGGCTTTGACACGGCTGCTGGTTATGCGACCCTCTGCATCCTGTTCGGTAGTGGCTTGAGCTACAGTCTTGTTCTCCTCGGCCTCGGCGGTATAGTACACAGGAGCCTCGTTGAGCTGGACCTGGCCGTTCTCGACACGCATATAGGGTGTCTCGATGAAGCCGAGGCTGTTGATTTTTGCGTATACGCTCAACGACGAGATCAGACCGATATTCGGACCTTCTGGAGTCTCGATGGTACACAGACGGCCATAGTGTGTGTAGTGCACGTCGCGGACCTCGAATCCGGCACGGTCGCGTGACAGACCGCCAGGACCTAATGCAGAGATACGACGCTTGTGCGTGATCTCGGCCAGTGGGTTGGTCTGGTCCATAAACTGCGACAGCTGGTTGGTGCCGAAGAAGGAATTGATTACCGATGAAAGAGTTTTGGCATTGATAAGCTCGGTGGGGGTGAACACCTCGTTGTCGCGAACGTTCATACGCTCGCGGATGGTGCGGCTCATACGTGCCAGACCGACACCGAACTGTGCAGAAAGCTGCTCGCCTACGGTACGGACACGACGGTTCGACAAGTGGTCGATATCGTCGACGTCAGCTTTCTGGTTAATTAGAAGTATCAAATATTTAATAATAGAGGTAATATCCTCTTTTGTGAGGACACGTACCTCATCGGGAACATCAAGGTTCAGTTTAGTATTGATTCTGTAGCGACCCACATCGCCCAAATCATACCTCTTGTCCGAGAAAAACAGCTTCTCGATGATACCGCGCGCCGTCTCCTCGTCTGGCGGTTCCGCATTGCGCAACTGCCTATAGATATATTCCACAGCCTCCTTGGCGTTATTGGCTGTGTCTTTCTTCAATGTGTTGTAGATAACCGAATAGTCAACACCATCCTTGTCCTCTGTAGTCACCAGAATGGTCTTGATGTTCAGCTCGAGAATCTTCTCGATATTCTCCTCGGTCAGTTCAACGTCACGTTCAATGACAACCTCGGTACGTTCCATCGAGACAACCTCGCCGGTGTCCTCGTCCACAAAGTCCTCAATCCAGCTGTCCACGACGCGGGCGGCAAGCTTCCTGCCGATATTCTTCTTCAGGTTGGCACGGGTAGCCTTAACTTCCTCTGCCAGCTCGAAAATGTCAAGAATCTCCTTGTCGGTCTCAAATCCGATTGCACGCAGCAGTGTAGTGATGGGGAGTTTCTTCTTACGGTCGATGTAAGCATACATCACGTTGTTGATGTCGGTGGTGAACTCCATCCAGCTGCCTTTGAACGGAATGATACGGGCGCTGTAAAGCTGTGTACCGTTCGAGTGGAACTGAGTGCCAAAGAATACGCCAGGCGAGCGGTGCAGCTGCGATACTACAACGCGCTCGGCACCGTTTATGACGAAGGTGCCTTTGGGGGTCATATATGGGATCATACCCAGATAGACCGGCTGCTCTATAGCCTGGAACTCCTCGTTCTCTGGGTCATTGCACGAAAGCTTCAACTTAGCCTTCAGGGGGACACTATAGGTCAGACCACGCTCGATGCACTCCTCGATTGTGTAGCGCGGTGGGTCGATGTAGTAGTCCAAAAACTCAAGTGTGAAATTGTTGCGGGCATCCGAAATGGGGAAGTTTTCCTTGAAAACCTTGAAAAGACCCTCATCCAAGCGATTGTCCGGGTTGGTCTCAATCTGGAAGAAATCCTGAAACGACTTCAGCTGAATGTCCAGAAAATCCGGATAGTCGAACTTGCGGACGGATGCGAAATTAACTACTGTGGGTTGATTTTTTGCCAAGGGATGAAAAATTTAAAATTACAAAACTCAAAAATCACATACTCACGAAAACATATTCTATACGCACGCGGAAATCAGTCGTATAGCAATAAGGAATAGGTACTCCGACACCACGGTCGGAGACCCTATTCCTTAGTTGAGCCAAGTAGTGTATAACTTACTTAACTTCAACCTCTGCACCAGCCTCTTCAAGGGCTTTCTTCAGTGCTTCGGCTTCGTCCTTCGAGACGCCTTCCTTAACGGTCTTGGGAGCACCGTCAACGAGTTCCTTCGACTCTTTCAGACCGAGGCTTGCAAGGTCCTTCACAGCCTTCACAACGGCCAGTTTCTTGGTCATATCGGGAACACCCTTCAGGATAACGTCAAACGAGGTCTTCTCCTCAGCGGCGGCGGCGCCACCAGCGGCGGGAGCAGCGGCAACTGCTACAGCGGCAGCTGCGGGTTCAATGCCGTATTCCTCTTTCAGGACGTCAGCTAATTCTTTTACTTCTTTAACGGTTAAGTTAACCAGTTCTTCTGCTAAGGCTTTAATGTCTGCCATAATTATTTAATTTTAAATGTTTTTACTAATTTTGTTTTTGATTTGCGGAAACCGGCGCCTGCCGGCCTCCATTTTTGTTTTATTCGGCTTTCTCCGAAAGCGTCTCGAGGACACCGCAGAGGGTGTTGCCTGCCGACTGAAGTCCGGAAACGACGTTCTTGATAGGCGACTGCAGCAAAGCAATGACGTCGGCAATAAGTTCGTTCTTGGACTTGATGTTGACAAGCGCATCGAGATTTTCTGCACCCAAATAGAAGCTCTCCTCAACATAAGCGCCTTTCAGCAAGGGCTTCTTGGCATCCTTGTTGTTTGCCAGGAATTCCTTTATAAGCTTTGCAGGGGCGTTGTTGATGTTGGACAGCATAATGCAGGTCTCACCCTTAATCGCAGGCTTCAGCTCAGAGTAGTCTACGCCGCTCTTTTCCATAGCCTTGATGAGAAGGGTGTTCTTGACAACTTCCAACTTCACTTCCTTGCGGAAAGCGGCACGGCGCAACTTGCTTGTCTGCACAGAGTCCAATCCTCCGATGTCGGCAATGTAGAGATGCGGATAGGCCTTGATGTCTTCGCACAAAGAATCAATCAGTTGGTCTTTCTGTTCTTTTCTCATAAATTTAATAACTGTTTTTGATTTTGTGGACTTTGATAGTCGATTTACCTATCATCCGTTCACTGATCGCTGATTATTGCAATGTTGCGGCTTTGGTGTCTACCTTCACTCCGGGGCTCATCGTCGAAGAGACAGTGATGCTCTTCACGTAAGTACCCTTTGCTGCAGATGGTTTCAGCTTGATGATTGCCTGAAGGACCTCGCGCGTGTTCTCGAGAAGCTTGTTCTCGTCGAAGCTGCACTTTCCGACAGCGGTATGGATGATACCGAACTTGTCGACCTTGAAGTCAATCTTGCCTGCTTTTGCCTCCTGGACAGCCTTGCCGACTTCCATTGTAACAGTGCCGGTCTTGGGGTTGGGCATAAGGCCACGGGGACCCAGAATACGGCCCAGAGCACCCACCTTCGGCATTACGCTCGGCATAGTAATGATAACATCTACATCCGTCCAACCGCCTTTTATTTTGGTGATGTACTCGTCAAGACCATAATAATCGGCTCCGGCGGCTTTTGCCTCTTCCTCCTTGTCGGGGGTGCACAACACCAACACACGCACGGTCTTGCCAGTGCCGTGAGGCAGCGTGACACTGCCGCGGACCATCTGGTTGGCCTTACGAGGATCGACGCCCAGGCGGACATCGATGTCAAAGCTCGAATCAAATTTGGTGTAGGTAATCTGTTTTACAACAGAAATGGCCTCCTCAAGAGTGTAGACCTTGTTCTTGTCGAATTTTGCAAAAGCCTCTTTTTGTTTTTTAGATAGTTTTGCCATTTTTGCTTGTTTTTGTGGTCAACGCGCTTTCATCCGGTCGGCATTACTAACGCTACCACTGTTAATCAATCTTTTTTACTTTGCCAGAGGGTTCTCACCCGTAACAGTGATACCCATACTGCGGGCAGTGCCGGCCACCATACTCATTGCCGACTCGACTGTAAAGCAGTTCAGGTCGGGCATCTTGGCTTCGGCAATCTGACGCACCTGCTCCCAAGTCACTGAAGCAACCTTCACGCGGTTAGGCTCTGACGAACCCTTGGCGGCTTTGGCGGCCTCTTTCAACTGTACGGCGACAGGCGGAGTCTTGACTACAAAATCAAAGGACTTGTCGGTATAAACATTGATGATGACGGGCAGAATCTTGCCGGCCTGGTCCTGCGTACGGGCATTGAACTGCTTGCAGAACTCCATAATGTTTACACCCTTGGCACCCAGCGCGGGACCTACAGGAGGAGCCGGGTTGGCAGCACCGCCCTTGATCTGAAGCTTAATCAATCCTGCAATTTCTTTTGCCATTGAATGTAAATTTAAAAAATTCGTTATTTGCTTTTCTCTATCATCTCAAAACCACACCCTATTCCTTCTCCACCTGGTTGTAGTTCAGCTCCAGCGGAGTCTTGCGACCGAAGATCTTGACCGTCACCTTCAGCTTCATCTTCTCCTCGTTGACCTCCTCGACAACACCCGAGAATGAATTGAACGGTCCGTCAATAACCTTGACAGGCTCGCCGACAATAAACTTGTCGATCAAGCCGCCGTCCGAATCCATCTGCTCGTCCATATTGCCAAGAATACGGTTCACCTCGGCGGGACGCATCGGGATGGGGTCGCCGTCCTTCTCACGCAAAAAGTCCAAAACATTGGGCACATTCTGAATAACAGGCACAATCTCGTCCCTCAGCTCGGCCTCCAGCAACACATAACCGGGGAAATAGTTGCGATCCTTCACAACTTTCTTGCCGTTGCGTATGCTGTAAACCTTCTCTGTGGGAATGAGCACCTGCGGAACCAGTTCCGACCAGCCGCGTTTTGCCATCTCGCTTTCGATGTACTCCTTGGCTTTCTTCTCCTTACCGCTTATCGCCCTAACGACATACCATTTCTTCGTCTGTTGATCCATTGCTTTAAACTATTGAAATAGAATATGATTCCTACCTTCGGAAAACAGCCCTGTCTCAATGATGATTGGGAAGCAAGACACAGCTGTGGTGCAAGGGAGACAACTCCCCGAGCACCTATCCAATGATAGAATAATAGATTCCTAATATACCTTTCCACGCTCCAGCCTGGACGCCGAACACATAGTCCATCAGGAATATGATTACGGCCAGAATCAGAGCGGCCACAGCAACAACGACGGCGCTGTTCTGCAGCTCTTTGAACGTTGGCCACGACACTTTGTGCACAAGTTCGTCGTAGCTCGATTTCACATAATTACCGATTTTAGACATCTTTCTTTCTGTTTTATTGGCAGGGGCAGAGAGAATCGAACTCCCAACTACGGTTTTGGAGACCGTCATTATACCATTTAACTATGCCCCTGTAACAGGGACGTACACCAGGGTACGCCCCTTAAGGTTTTATCGATTATTATTCAATAATCTTGGTTACCTGACCCGAACCAACGGTACGGCCACCCTCGCGGATAGCGAAGCGCAGGTTCTCGTTCAGAGCGATGTCGGCAATCAGCTCCACGGTGATCGTCAGGTTGTCGCCAGGCATAACCATCTCGCGGCCCTCGGGCAGGATGATGGTACCGGTAACGTCAGTCGTACGGAAGTAGAACTGAGGACGATAGTTGTTGTGGAACGGAGTGTGACGGCCACCCTCTTCCTTCTTCAGGATGTAAACGGTAGCTTCGAATTTGTGGTGAGGCTTGATCGAACCCGGCTTTGCGATAACCATACCGCGACGGATTTCGTTCTTGTCAATACCGCGGAGCAGCAGACCTACGTTGTCGCCAGCTTCACCCTCATCGAGGATCTTGCGGAACATCTCGACACCGGTAACAACCGATTTCAGTTTCTCAGCACCCATACCGATGATGTCGACGGGGTCGCCGGTGTGGATAACACCAGTCTCGATACGACCAGTGCCCACAGTACCACGGCCGGTGATTGAGAACACGTCCTCAACGGGCATCAGGAAGTCCTTGTCAACGGCGCGGACGGGCAGAGGAATCCACTCGTCAACAGCCTTCATAAGCTCTTCCACCTGGGCAACGCCAGAGGCCTCGCCATTCAGAGCGGCCAGAGCCGAGCCACGGATGATGGGGATATTGTCGCCATCATATTCATAGCTGCTCAGAAGTTCGCGAACCTCCATCTCAACGAGGTCGAGAAGCTCAGGGTCGTCAACAAGGTCGCACTTGTTCAGGAAAACAACCAGCTGGGGAACACCAACCTGACGGGCGAGCAGGATGTGCTCACGGGTCTGCGGCATAGGACCGTCGGTTGCAGCGACAACGAGGATGGCACCGTCCATCTGGGCAGCACCAGTAACCATATTCTTCACATAGTCAGCGTGACCAGGGCAGTCGACGTGAGCATAGTGACGGGACTCAGTCTGATACTCAACGTGAGCGGTGTTGATGGTAATACCACGCTCTTTCTCTTCAGGAGCGGAGTCGATAGCGTCAAAGGACTTCACTTCCGACAGACCTTTGGCTGCAAGCACTTGGGTGATGGCTGCGGTCAGGGTAGTCTTACCGTGGTCCACGTGGCCAATAGTACCGATGTTTACGTGCGGTTTGGAACGATCGAATTTTTCTTTTGCCATTTTTTAATACGTATTAAAATGTTTATTAATAAAGTTATTTTTCTTTCTTCTATGTGCCTCCCTTTCACAAGCATAGAGGCGCAAAACATTGCGTCTCACCAACTTATATTCACCCTCTACATTGCACACTTAAAGAGCTACAGACCGGATTTGAACCGGTGACCTCATCCTTACCAAGGATGCGCTCTACCAGCTGAGCTACTGCAGCTTTTTGCCTCTTTTCGAAGCGAGGGCGGGATTTCCTTTCGCCGTCCTACTCTTTTAGAGCGGAAGACGGGGCTCGAACCCGCCACCTATAGCTTGGAAGGCTATCGCTCTACCAAATGAGCTACTTCCGCTTCTCTAATAGGTTTGTGGGGAAGAGTGGACTCGAACCACTGAACTCCGAAGAGGACAGATTTACAGTCTGTTGCAATTGCCACTATGCGACTTCCCCATTACCTCCGATGCCGGTTGGCATCCGAAGGTCGAGCCGATGAAGGGACTCGAACCCCCGACAGGCTGATTACAAATCAGCTACTCTACCAACTGAGTTACATCGGCTTTTGTCAACGTTTCAAACAACTCTTTTTCTCTGTTTTGAGGTTGCAAAGATACTACTTTTTCACAAACTGAAAAACTTTTTTTCAACTTTTTTTCATTGCCACATCCGAAACCGCTGATTTACAGATGTAATAAATTTCAATTTTCTGTTACTATTTCTCTGCTTCAGCACCCCAAAAACCACTTCCCGCCCCCCGAAAACACCCATTTTCACCACAAAACACACCACTTATCGCCAAAAACAGCAAAAACATCGCTTAACTTGCTGGTTGAAAGGGGGGTTGTGTTGATTTGTTGATTTGTTGATTTGTTGATGCGTTGATTTGTTGATGCGTTGATGTGTTGATATGTTGATGCGTTGATGTGTTGATATGTTGATGCGTTGATATGTTGATGTGTTGAAAGGGTGGAGGGTTAAAGGGGGTATATGATGATATGTTGCGAAGGTTTAAGAGGTTTCCTGCGAGATTCATCGAGCAATTCGAGTAATTCGAGGTAAAAAAAGCAATCTGCGTTCAATCGAGCATTCGTGTAATTCGAGTAATTCGAGGTGAAAAGCAATCCGTGTTCAATCGAGCATTCGAGCAATTCGAGTAATTCGTGGTAAATACTAATGTTAAAGGGGTTGGAAAGGTGGAAAGGGTAGAGGAAGGAGCGGCGCGCAACCTCTCCGAGGCATCGGCCTCCTGCCTGCCAAAGCACGCAAAACCCTGAAAGGGTTGCCGCTCAATAACCGTGGGTGCGTAGTACCCGCGGGATGCCGTGCCGGGCGATGCGACGCGACCCTAAAGGGGTCGCCCAAAGGATGCCCGATGTGCAGGTTGGGGGCACTCCTCCAGAGTGCCGTTGGTGCAGCACAGCCACCGCAGGTCGTTCCGACCTACGGTTATTGAGCGACGACGCCTTCAGCGTCGTTAATTTATGGTAATCCGCGTTCCATCAAGCATTCGTGCAATTCGAGTAATTCGTGGTTAAAAAGAGTAATTCGTGGTAAAAAAGCAATTCGTGTTCAACAACTCCCCTTGGCACAATATTTCCGCCGGTCCGTCGTTACACCCCATTATGGACATCCCGTCAAAAATACTCGAAACAGCCGTCGACGAAATCGCCACCCTGCCTGGCGTCGGCAAGCGTTCCGCGTTGCGCTACGCGCTCCATCTCCTTGACTGCAGCGACAGCGACTTCGCGGCCTTCATCGGCGCCCTTGCGCGCCTCAAGAGCGACACGCACTATTGCAGCCGCTGCCACTGCATCAGCGACACGCCCCTGTGCCCCGTATGCTCCAATCCCAAGCGTAACCAGAAGATAATCTGCGTGGTAGAGAACATCCAGGAGGTGATGGCCATCGAAAACACCGGCCGCTACAACGGCCTCTATCACGTCCTCGGCGGCGTCATCTCGCCCCTCGACGGCATAGGCATCGGCGACCTCACCATTGGCCAGCTTGTCAGCCGTGTGGCCGACGAGCAGACCGAGGAGGTCATCCTGGCGTTGCCCACCACGATGGAGGGCGACACGACAAATATTTATATCGACCGTCAGCTCAAGCAGTTCCCCGGCCTCAAGGTCACCACCATTGCCCGCGGCATCGCCATCGGCGACAACCTCGAGTATGCCGACGAGATCACCCTGGGCCGCTCCATCGTCAACCGCGTCCCCTTCGGGGCGATATGACCTCTGCGGCCTTCGCTACATCCCCTTCATCCGGCGTATGCGCGCCGCACTTTCGCGTATGCGCCTGGCGGGAATCTCGCCACGCTCCACCATATTGTATATCAGCTCGATGGTCTTGGGCACAATATCAGCGTCATACTCGCTGCCGTTGTTCGACAGGCACAGCATATCGGCCCCCGCGTTGATGGTCATACGCAGCATCTCGTCGTAGCCGTAGTGCTTGGCCATTGCCCCCATCGCCAGGTCGTCGGTGATGATGACGCCGTCGAAGTGCAGGCTGTCGCGCAGCAGGCCCGTCAGGGTCGCCCTCGACAGCGTCGCCGGCCACAGGCTGTCGATCTTCGCGTTGAAGACGTGGGTGGTCATCACCATACGTATATCGCTGCCGCCGAGCAGTTTGCGATAAGGCTCCAGCTCGTCGTCGCGCCACGTGTCGCTCACGTCGGCCACGCCCAGATGGGTGTCGGTCAGCGAGCTGCCGTGGCCCGGAAAGTGCTTCAGGCACGCCGTAACGCCCTGGCGCTGAAGCTCCTCGACCCACACGGCGCCGCACTGCGCCACGCGGTCCGCATTGCCGCTGAAGCTGCGCTCCAGCTTGCCGATGACGGGGCATTGAGGGTTGACGTCGACATCCACGCAGGGCGCGAAGTCGAGGTTCACGCCCAGTTCGTGCAACACGCTGGCTGTCAGCCGTGCGCACGCCCTCACGCTGTCCATCCCTGCCGCCGCCGTAGCCTTGGCCGAGCCGAACGCCGGAAAACCGTATTTCTCCTTCAGGCGGTTCACCGCGCCGCCCTCCTGGTCGATGCCTATCAGCAGCCGCTCCTCGCCCGCCGACTGCAGGGCCGAGCACAG
>CAJOMZ010000018.1 GCA_905236645.1 uncultured Bacteroidales bacterium | reverse complement strand
AAGGAAGAGGGCATCCGGTTCAGCTTCCAGACCAACCCCGTGGCCGTCATCGACGACGGCAAGGGCAACGTGGCCGGCGTGCGGCTGGTAAGGATGGCGATGGGCGAGCCCGACGCCAGTGGCCGTCGCCGCTTTGCCGAGATCGAAGGCAGCCAGTTCGATATGCCCCTCGACAACCTGATTATAGCCCTCGGCACCAGCCCCAACCCATTGATTAAGAGCACCACACCTGGCCTCGACACCGAAAGCTGGGGCGGCATCATAGCCACCCCCGAAGGCCTCACGTCGCGTCCCAACGTCTATGCCGGAGGCGACGCCGTGAGCGGCGCAGCCACAGTGATCCTCGCTATGGGCGCAGGCCGCCAGGCAGCCAAAGCCATAGCCGAGATGCTGGAGAAGAAAAACGGCTGACGGCTGGCTGCGATTCTACATCATAAAAAACTGCTTTGACGAAGCGGCGTGCGCCCCTACCCTGTCATAGAGGCGCGCCGCGCAGAGGCGGAGTGTGCCGGCGTGTCGCCTTTGCTTCGGCGTCGGTTCCGAGCGGCGTATAATCTGTTTTAGTCTGACAATATGCGGCATCTTCCTGCAAATCAACCTCTTCCTCTGCGTGTTCATTCATAGCCGCTTCAAACTCATCGAAGTCGAGCACCACGTGCCCCAGATACTGGCTTGTCGATGCACGCCCTGCACCATCGGCAACAAATCCCCACAGATACACCTCTTTACCGGCCCAAATATCAGACAGTTGCATCTCGGCGACGCCCTTGTAGCGGTAGTTGCCCGCCGAGCGGTAGAAGGTGTTGACTTCGGGACAATAGGCCACAAGATAGACAATATCCTGCAGTTTCGTCGCCCGATGCAGCGGATTCTTCTCAAAATCAACGCGTATCGTTGTGTCGTCGAGCAATGCAGGCGCCGAGAAAGCCACCGGAGCCACAGGTCCGTCGGCCAACAAGAGCGACTCGTAATCGACTGACAGAACGCCGTCTTCGACAGCGAAGCAACGCTTGTTGATGCGCATAAAATAGTTGGTTTCAAGCATTTGGGCATCGAGGCTTGCCTGACGCAGCCCAATCTGCACGATGCTGCGGGCGCGTGCCGCAAAACGCACCGTAGCCTTGAAAAGGGCCCTTTGAGCCAGCTGCTGCCCGGTCTTTGCGTCGCGATAGTGCGCCGGCTTGGAGCGCACACACCTCCTGCCGCGCCACTCGTAGCCGATGACATTGCCTATCCGACCGCTGAAACCAATTGAAAACAAATCATTTGTCCTTGCCATAATACTAACTTCCAGGTGTTGTAACTGTATCTTCTTCCTATCATAACGCTACCAAAGCCCTTTTATTGTTTACTGAATCAAAATTTCATAAAACTTTGGTAAAACTTTGAGTAAACTTTGATAGGAGTTTGGTATATAGAAATCAGAGAGTTGGGGTGGAGCTGAAACGAGTTTTTTTTGGAGTTTTCGTGTAGAAGTCACACCCTGTTTCTGTATACACGAGATGTAGCGTGTCTTCGACACGCAGAAACAAAAGCCCCACACGGCACTTTGTTCCGTGTGGGGCTATCGATATCAAGTGCCGTCGGCACTTTTGCAGGTATTTGCAGGGTGCGGCAAAATATTTTTTTAGATAATAATAAAAAGCGTCATTCTGCGTTTAGAGGCAAAACGAAACTGATGTCAGATATAATAAATATATTGCCCGACAGTGTTGCCAACCAGATTGCGGCCGGTGAGGTGGTGGACCGTCCGGCATCGGCGGTGAAGGAGCTTTTGGAGAATGCCCTCGACGCTGGTGCCACTGAGATACAGCTGATTGTGAAGGATGCGGGTCGCACTTTGATACAGGTTATCGACAATGGATGCGGAATGTCGGACAGCGATGCAAGGCTTTGTTTTGAGCGTCACGCGACGTCGAAGATACACAAGGCCGACGACCTCTTCGCCATCCACACGATGGGCTTCCGCGGCGAGGCATTAGCCTCGATAGCGGCAGTGGCGCAGGTGGAGATGAAGACGCGCCAGTGCGACAGCGAGCTGGGCACGGCGATAGTGATAGAGGGCTCGGATGTCAAGTCGCAGTCGCCCTGTGCCTGCACTAAAGGCACTTCGATTGCGGTCAAGAACCTGTTTTTCAACATTCCGGCCCGTCGCAATTTCCTGAAGAAAGACAGCATCGAGCTTAACCATATAGAGGAGATTTTCAAGCGCATAGCGCTGCCAAACTACGGTGTGGCGTTCAGTTTCCACCACAACGGCCGTCTGCTTTACGACCTGAAGGCGGGCAATTTCGCGCAGCGTATTGCCGGCGTGTTCGGGAGCACCAGCAAGGAGCGGCTATATCACATAGAGGAGCAGACCGAGCCTGTCAAGATTTTTGGCTACGTGGGCAAGGCCGAGTATGCCAAACGCACACGCGGCGAGCAGTATCTGTTTGTCAATGGGCGTTTTATAAAACACCTTGGCCTTTCGGCGGCCATCGAGAAGGCCTATAGCGAGCTTATCCCCGAGCGCACCTATCCCGCCTATTTTGTGTTGCTTGAGGTTGACCCTCAGCGGCTTGACGTCAACATTCATCCTACCAAGACCGAGGTGAGGTTTATTGACGAGAATATCATTTTCGCCATACTTCGCGCCGCCACAAAGAAGGGTTTGGGGCAGTTCTCGCTTGCCAACGAGTTGGAATTCAATCCCTCGACCGAGATTGACTTTACCCCGGCAGCCAAGGACTATGTGCCGCCAGAGCCCACGGTGAGGTATAATCCCAACTACAACCCGTTCAGCACAGAGCGCAGCGGCGGAGGCGGCACGGCGCGAAGCCGTGACGAATATGAGCATTTCTTCGACTCGGACAGCAAAGAGCCCGTCGTCGAGCGGCTTCCGCTCGAGGCAGAGCCAGTTTCGGAAGTGAGCAGTACTGCACCGTCAGCCACGCCAATCAATTACCTGAACCGCTACATCATCACAACGATGAAGTCGGGCGTGGTGGTGATTGACCAGCAGCGTGCTCACGAGCGCATACTCTATGAGCGCCTGATGGCGGCGCGTGCAAGCGGACGGGCGACGGCGCAGCAACTGCTGTTTCCGGTGAACTGCCGCTTCAATGCGTCAGACAGCGAGCTTCTGTCCGAGTTGCTGCCCGACTTTGAGCAGTTGGGATTCCTGATTGCCCCGTTGGGTCAGAATACATACGTGGTAACGGCTACGCCGGCCGACGTGAAGGAGTCGGAACTGCAGAGCCTCTTGGAACAGACGCTGAGCGACTACAAGGGCAATATGATGCAGAAATTCAGCGACCGCGACGCGTCGATATGCCTCAGCGTGGCCCGTCAGATGGCGTTGCCGTCGGGAGTGCCGCTGAAGCCCGAGGAGATGCAGCAGCTGATAGCCGACCTGTTCAGCTGCCAGGCGCCCAATGTCTCGCCTTCGGGCAAACGGACGATGTTCATTCTCGGTGAGCAGGAGCTGGCAGAGAAAATGAGAGGATAGGGCTGCAACGACTCAACAAACAAACAACTCAACAACCCAACAAAAAAACAATTAAACGACTCAACAAATTAACAACTAATGTCTCAACAATATTCACCACAAGGTTTCAGGATGCTGCCTTCGGGCGTGAAGCATCTGCTGATTATCAACGTGCTGTTTTATCTGGCGGCACTTGTCTTTCGCAGTTCGCTGAAGGTGGACCTCGACGAATACCTTGCGCTGTTCTACATAGGCAGCGATATGTTCCGCCCGTGGCAGTATGTCACTTATATGTTTATGCACGGCAGCTTTGAGCATATATTCTTCAATATGTTCGCGTTGTGGATGTTCGGCTACATATTGGAGAACTTATGGGGCACTAAGCGTTTTGTGACATTCTACCTGCTGTGCGGCATAGGCGCCGGCTTGGTGCACTCGGCGGTGATAGGTCTGACCTCGGCGCCGGTGCTTGGCGCCATCAACGACTATGCCGCCAACCCGTCGCCCGATGCCTTGCTGCAGCTGTATAACGAACATTTCCATAATATTATCAATCCGCAATGGGTGACACAGGTGACGAATGCGTGGCGCAACGGTTTGTCGGGCGATTGGGGCTATGAGACCACCAATGCCCTGATGCAGGTGTATAACGAACGCATTATCGGTGTGCCCACGGTGGGTGCCTCGGGTGCCGTTTACGGCATCCTGCTTGCCTTCGGAATGATGTTTCCAGAGGAGCGCATCTATCTATACTTCCTTGTGCCGATTAAAGCCAAATGGTTTGTCGTCGGGTATGCCGTGATAGAGCTTGTGACCGGTGTGCTGGGCACGAACGACGGCATAGCGCACTTCGCGCACCTTGGCGGAATGCTTGTCGGTCTGATACTTTTTTTGCTGTGGCGTAAGCGCGACCGCGACAAGTATTGGCAGAACAATGGATAGGAAGGGACTTTTGTACGGTCTGCTGTGCTATTGCATCTGGGGTCTGTTCCCGCTCTACTGGCGCCTGTTGGAGAGTGTCGACAGCTTTGAGATACTGGCACACCGTATGCTGTGGTCGGGAGTGTTTATGGTGACGCTGTTCTGCGGCATCCGAAGGATGCGCCTCAGGGACCATATTAAACGCCCGCGCCAGTATCTGATGCTGCTGTTGACAGGTGCTCTGATTTCGTTCAACTGGGGGCTTTACATTTGGGCTATAAACCACGGGTATATACTGCAAAGCAGTCTGGGGTACTACATCAACCCGCTGGTCAATGTGCTGTTGGGCTATCTGTTCCTGCACGAGCGGCTGAACCGCGCGCAGACCGTGGCGTTGTTGATGGCTTTGGCCGGAGTGCTCTATTTTACAATAGACTACGGGCAGTTTCCAATAATATCGCTTGGACTGGCCTTTAGTTTCGGCATATATGGTTTGCTGAAGAAGAAAATGGGGCTGAACGCGACGCCGGCACTGACCGTTGAGACAATCTGGATGATGCCGGCAGCACTGGTTTACATTGCGTTGCTGTGTGCCAACGGGCATTCGGCACTGAACAGTTTTGACTGGTTGACGTGGCTGTTGCTGCTTCTTGCCGGCGCTGTTACGGCCATCCCTTTGTTGCTGTATGGCAAAGCTGCAGAGAGGATTACGCTGACAGCACTGGGTTTTCTGCAATACGTCTCCCCTACCGGTCAGTTTCTGATTGGAATCTTTGTCTATAAAGAGAGTTTCACCACAGCCCATATCGTATGCTTTACCTGCATCTGGATAGGGCTGACAATATTCACGATAGACATTGTAAGGCGGCTGCGTGCGTCGCAGGCTACAAGCTTAAGGACATAATCAGTGTTACGTAGTTGATATAGTTCTCGAGGCCACAGCGTTCGCAGGTGTCGAGCGGGTCGTGATAGCCGCCGAAGCGTTGGCCCATAGAGAGCAGGAAGAGGGCCGGCATACGCTGCGAGAAGAAGTAGTGGTCGCTGTTGGGGCGGTTTTCGCGACGGCGTATTTCGGGCGCTATCTGCAAGGCATCGTTCAGTTTTTCAAGACGCTCGACGAAGGGCTGGGTTTCAGGTGCCTTGCCGTTAAAGACCATTATGCCTTCGTTGCCGCCGCAAAACATATCGATATTGACGAGGAGTCGTACCTTTGAGAAGTCGAACACGGGGTGCTCGTAGGCGTATTTCGAACCGCGCAGACCGGCTTCCTCGCCGCTGAAGAAGCAGAAGACGTGTGTATAGTGAGGCTTGTCGCCTATGGCAACGCCGGCTGCAGTGACACGGGCGATGTCGAGTACGGTGGCGACACCGCTGGCGTTGTCGTGGGCACCATAGAAGACAATGCTGTCGCCCATCGTGCCAAGATGGTCGTAATGGGCTGTATATACAATCATTGTATCCACTTCGCCGGGGATGTAGCCATAGATATTCTGTGTGTGGTAGGCAGGGTGGAACTGTGTGAATATCTCGCAGTTAATCTTTTTGACCTTCTTTGGCATTGCAGAAGGCAGAACCTCGATATAGGCATAGCCGTGCTCATAGTCGGAATAGGCCGGTGAGCAGGTGTTGAGCTCGGGCCAGGCCACGATGAGACCGCGCGAGTTGAAAGGGTTGCGCTTTTGCAGCGCTTTTGCGGCATTCAGAATATCCTTTGCTGTACCCAGGCAGGAATAGTACCAGGGGCTTAGGTCGATATAGACAAAGACATTCTGAAGCAGGTCATTGTTCTTTTTCAGGAATTTACATATTGCATTGCTGTCGATGAGCACTTCGGCTGGAACAGTCAGGACTTTGTAGTCGCCCCAGCTGGAACGCGACCAGGAAGGGACGCGGAATTGCGTGAATGGTTTGAGTTTCTGTCCGTTGACAGTGAGGGACAACGGGCCTTCCATCGAATAGACACTGAATGTATAGGGCTGGAAATAGTCGTCGACAAGAGGCTTGATTTTATGGCGTTGCAATTCGCTACGGATGAATCCGGCAGCGATGCTGTCGCCTCGGAAAGAGTAGCCGCGTCCGTGGAAAGCATCGGATGAGAGCTGTCGCAGAACCTGCCGCATATAGTTGGTGTCTTGTGCATTGACCGCTACTGTTGAGGCAAGGAGCAATGATAAGAATAAGGCTTTTGTTTTCATTTTCAATTGTTTTGTCAAAATCCAGGAAGACTGATAAATAATGTCGGCAGAATGAGCAGGAATCCAACGACGATAAGGAACAGGATGAATTTCCATACCCATTTGAGCCAAGTGGCGTATGGTATTTTAGCGATGCCAAGGCAACCAATGAGTACGCCCGATGTCGGGGTGAGCATATTGGTGAAGCCGTCGCCAAACTGGAAGGCCAGAACCACGGCCTGGCGCGATATGTTTGTCAGGTCGGCAAATTGCGACATAATCGGCATTGTGAGTGCTGCTTTTGCCGAGCCTGACGGCATTATAATGTTGAGCAGCGTCTGGAATGCATACATTGCGCCCATAGAGGTGATGTCGCCGGCCTTGGCGAGTGAGCGTGTAAGGCCGTAAAGGATTGTGTCGATGACTTTTCCGTCGCGTAGGATGAAGATTATTCCGCTGGCAAGTCCTACGACAAGTGCTGCAGAGAGGATGTCTTTGCAGCCTGCGAGAAAGAGTTTGGCAATATTGTCGGCACTCTGACTGTCGGCGATGCCCGACAACAGTCCCATCGCAAGAAATAGGGCGGAAATCTCCATTATGTACCAGTCGTAGCCAAGCACACCAACGACAAGGTAGAGTATGGTGAAAACCAATATGTCGAGAATGAAGAAGTGGACCGACTTGCGGAGAGCGATGAAGCCAGTCAACAGGAACAGGGCCGCGAAGATAGGGAACAGACAGATATTGGATCTTCCACTGCCGATGGCAATAGCCGTAGTGGGGTAACGGACAGCGCACCATACCATTACCGCGGCAAGAAGGATATATACTATCCAGGCGATGCGTGGGGTATGATAGACGACCTGCGTTTCGGCCTGCTGCCGGGAACGTTCGCGCCAGTAGGCGTCAAGTTTATATACCGGAGATTTTTCGGGATGCTTTTTGATGCTGTTGGCATAGAGCAAGACAAACGTTATGCCGATGATTGTGAGTATTATCCAGCAGAAGAAGCGGTATTCAAGTCCTGAAAAGAGCGGCAGACCGGCGATTCCTTGTGCGATGCCTATGGTGAATGGATTGAGCATAGCACCGGCAAAGCCGATGTGCGCCGCCATATAGCACATACATACGCCAACAATTGAGTCGTAGCCCATTGAAATGGCGAGCGGAACAAAGATTACGACGAAGGCTATTGTCTCTTCGCTCATACCGAAAACGGCACCGAAGAGGCTGAAGAGTATCATTATCAATGATATGATTATGTTCTCTACGCCTATTTTGTTGAATATTTTGTATTTGTTGAGGCGTTGCACACGTTTGAGAAAGGCCATTACGCCAATGTCGATAGCGTGACTGTTGTTCAGAATCCAAAAGGCGCCTCCAACCATTAGGATAAATATGATTATGTCGGCTTTGTCACAGAACCCCGAAAAAAGTGAGGAAAAGACCTGCCACGTTTGGGGCTGTCTGTCGACGTAATGGAAGGAGTCGCTTTGTACGACTTCGCGTGTGGAAACTGTGCCGTCGGCATTAGTGACAGCAATGCTCTCTCTAACAAATTCGCCGCCCGGGATTAACCAAGTTAGCAGGGCGGCGAATAGTATTAGAAAAAAAACTATTGTAAATGTGTGCGGAATCCGCTTCATATTTTTGCCAAACAGTCGGTGACGTTTTTCTCGATACGAGCCTCGACATCGGTGCAGTCGTCGGCTTTTATGAATTTCTCGCCTGTGATATGCTCATATAATTCGATGTATCGGTCAGTTATTGAGTTGACGATTGCATCGGTCATTTCAGGGACCTTCTGCCCCTCTTTGCCCTGGAAGCCGTTTTCCATCAACCATTCGCGCACGAACTCTTTGCTGAGCTGACGCTGGCGTTCGCCTTTAGCTTGACGCTCTTCGTAGCCATCGGCATAGAAATAGCGTGACGAGTCGGGCGTATGGATTTCGTCAATGAGATAGATTTTTCCGTCGCGTTTGCCGAACTCGTATTTTGTGTCGACAAGGATAAGCCCTTTCTGTGCTGCGATTTCGGTTCCACGCTGGAAAAGCTGCAGTGAATACTTCTCAAGTTGGTCATAGTCCTCTTTCGAAACAAGGCCTGTACTGATGATTTCTTCACGTGAGATATTCTCGTCGTGTCCTTCATCAGCCTTGGTTGTAGGAGTGACGATAGGTGTGGGGAATTTCTGGTTCTCAACCATACCTTCCGGCAGCTTGATGCCACAGAGGGTGCGGTTGCCGGCTTTATATTCGCGCCAAGCCGAGCCAGCAAGATAGCCACGGACAATCATTTCTACGCGGAAGCCCTCGCATTTAAGACCTACGGTCACCATCGGGTCGGGAGTGGCAAGTTTCCAGTTGGGTACGATGTCGGCAGTGGCATCAAGGAATTTGGCAGCGATTTGGTTGAGCACCTGGCCTTTGAACGGGATGCCCTTAGGCAGAACGACATCGAAAGCCGAGATACGGTCGCTGACAACCATTGCCATATATTTGTCGTCGATATTGTATACATCGCGTACTTTGCCCACATAGAGGCTTTTCTGTTTCGGAAAATGAAAATCGGTTTTTACTATTGCTTGCATAGTCTATTGTTTTATATTTAAATGTTAATACTATTCATCAAGTTTGCTGGCAAAGAAAGTGAAGTTTACTTTGCCGTAGGCACGGTGTTGCCAGAAGTGTGGATGGTCGTCAAACGAATACTCCTTAGGGTGCTCAAGAACGAAAATACCGTCTTCTGTAAGCACATCGCTTTGAAAAACAATGTCGGGCAGGTTTGGCAAATCCTGAAGCGCATAAGGCGGATCGGCAAATATCATATCAAACTTCTTGTATGCACGTTTCAGCAGGTCGAAGACATCGGCGCGCACGACGTGTATATTGCTGATATTCATTTGCTGCGCTGCCGATTTAATATATTCGGTACAGGCGTTGTTGATGTCTATGCTTGTAACATCCTTGGCCCCTCGCGAGACGAATTCAAAACTCACCGCTCCCGTTCCAGCGAAAAGGTCCATCACCGTCAACTCTTCGTAATCGACATAGTTGTTCAGGATATTAAACAGACTTTCGCGTGCCATATCGGTTGTTGGACGGACAGGCAGGTTGGCGGGTGGGTTTAGACGACGCCCTCTGAGGTTACCGGCAATGATGCGCATAAATTACGACAATATTAAGGCGTGACGATAAGTTGGGATGTGCTGCATTTCAGGCACTGTGAGTGCCAGCTGGCGACCTGTATAGAGCGCCACATTGGGGAAATAGTTTCTGAGGCTTGCAAATCGCTCACGGTCAACATCACCGCAGACAGCAGTCAACATCGTTGCATCTTCAAGATGGAACTGCTTTGTAAGGTTTAGAGCGTGATACAGCGTTTCATCCCAGTTTGCACAGCTGAATGTGTTGGAGATCTGGAGCTTTTTGTTGCAGAACACAGCAAAGTCGGTCATTCCAAAGCGAATGTTCATAAAAAGAACGGATTTCATATCGCTGCTTTCCAAGAGGGTCGGATTGGCCATCTTGCTGTGCTGGCAGCGAACCTTCAGTCCTGGTACGGCTATCTTGAATGCAGATACAATATTGTTGTCGGCACTGAAGACCATATATGCCTTGATTGCATCGTTGTAGTCGACATTGACGCTGCATCCGGTAGCGATAGTGCAAAGAGCCTCCAAATACTCACGCTGTTTCTTTTCGTCGTAAAGATGTTGCGGCACCCATACAAACTGCTGGCTGTATATTACCAGTTCTTTTTCCTTCAAGCCAAACGGCTGTATGTGGGCTTCTGCCATAATCCCTTTTATGTCGGCAATCAATTCCGACATAGGGGCGGCTGTGTTGCATTCCACTTCGCCGAAAGCGAGCAGCTCGTCGTGGATAGTGCTTATCGAAAAAGAAAATCCATTTGACGCAAGGCAAATGGATAATCTTTTTTCATACGATGCAACTTCTTTGTCTGACGCGATAAGAGAGTTGATTTTGTATGACATATAATATGTTTTTATTCAAAGTTTCCTTCTACAACAGGAGCGGTGATGTCACCGACCTTCCAGCCGTTGAATTTGCCTTTCTCTTTCAGTTCGGCTTTCTTGTTGATTAACCATTGAGCATCGCTGCCGGTGAAGATTTCGACAAATTTGCTGAAGCCTCCGTTGTTGCTCTTGTTTGTATAGTCAGCATAGAGGTCGTCCAGAGTAACGTATGCCTCAAAGGTGGGCAGCTTGTCGCCTGCACCCGAAAGAGAAGCGGCTACAGAGTCGGCTTTGAGTGTGAACTTGGTCTGTTTGTGTGTGTAAGGCACATAGATGACATCTGCCAACTGCTCGTCGGTAAGAGTAAGCTTGCCATCCTCACGCAGTTTGTCGAGAGGAACAACCTTGGCTTCCTTCTGGACAATCCAGCCTTTACGTATAGCCTCTAATTCGGGCATATCGTAAACTGAATCGGGAGCGTTTTCGGCTTTTTCCTTCTTCATAACTCGCTGTTCCTGTTTGTGGAGATTGAGGAGAAGAGTGTCGTAATCACCGCAATAGGTACCGAAGGCCTGCTTGTGTGCCTCTTCCAGAGTGCGGATCACTTTCAGTTTCTCACCACAGGCATCGCGACGTGTGAAGAACTCGGTTTCACGCTGCTGCGGACGGTTGATACAGAGGTAAATCATAATGACCAGGAACACAATCAAAAGCCCCAGTACACTTTTAAGGATAATAGATCCAGTTTTGCTCATTTTATTAGTATTTTTATGTTTATTTTTGCATTATTTGAATTTGCAAATATACGAATAATTATTCAATTGGCAAATTACAATGTTCAAAAAAAAAGTGTTAATTTAGCAACGATATAATTGACAATTTTTTACAAATATACCCGACAACCTCATTTCGCTTCTTGTCGCTCAACTTTGACGCTCTTTTTGGCAGTGTCAACTCACAACTTTCAATTTTTCACAGCTTGCTTTGCTCCAGATGATGCAACGACACATTGCAGTCAAAGTTCTCGTGAATATACCTTGCAATCCGTTCTGCGCAATACACCGAACGGTGCCTGCCTCCAGTACAGCCGAAATTAATCATCAGCCTGGTGTAGCCACGGCTGATATAACTTGCCACCGATTCTCCGACTATGCCGCGCACATATTCCAAATAGCGCTCTGTTTCAGGGTGCTGCTCAAAGAAGTCTATCACCGCCTGGTCGCGTCCGTTCAGCGTCTTGTATTCGTCAAACAAGCCGGGGTTCGGCAATGCACGGCAGTCGAACACATATCCGCCGCCGTTACCGCTTTTGTCAAAGGGTACACCTTTGCGGTATGAGAAGCTGAATATACTGACAGTCAGTCTTTCATTGGCATCCGAATACTCTTTCATCTCGGCTATCGACTGCCATACCGACATAAGGTGCGGTATTTCTATCGGGAAATCCACGGTTTCCAGAACCTTGCGCAGATTCCTTACAGCATAAGGAATGCTCTTGACAAAATACTCTTTCTTCTCAATGACACCCCTGAAGCCGTAGGCTCCCATCGCCTGCATCATCCGCGCCAGCACATATCCATAAAACTTGTTTTTGAAAGATTCCCTGTCGAACTTCTGTTTTTTGTCATTGGCGGCTTCTCGCCTGTCCATATAATACTCAAGCAGTTCTTTGCGCATCTCGTCGGGCACGTCCGACTTTGAGCTGTACAATAGCGACGCAAGGTCGTATTGCGCTGCGCCTTTGCGGGCTCCCTGGAAGTCAATGAAATACAGCTCGTCGTTATACAGCATTATGTTGCGCGACTGGAAGTCGCGATACATAAAATAATCGCAGTCCTCATCCAGCAGATAGTCCATAAACGTCTGGAAGTCACGCTCCAGCAGCTGCTCGTCGAAAGGCACGTGGAACAGCTTGAGGAAGTAGTATTTGAAATAATCCAGATCCCATTGTATTGCCTGCCGGTCGAAACAGGGACGCGGATAGGCATTGCTGAAGTCGATGTCGCGGCACACGGTCTGTATTTCAATCAGATTGTCTATCGCACGCCTGTACAGATCGCGCAAATACTCTGTAACGTCGACGCCGTTTGTCTTGCGCGACGACAGGAAGGTATAGATTGTCACATTTCCAAGATCCTCTTGGATATATGTGGTCCGGTCTTCGCTGATGGCATACACCTCAGGCACTTTGATGCCTCGCTTTGCCATCTCCTTTGCGAAGAAGAAGAAGGCCTCGTTCTCGCGTACATCTTTGTTTAGTGCGGCAATGCAACTCTTCGTCTCGCCTTCAAGTCTGTAATACAACCTGTTCGAGCCGTTAGCCGTTATCTGTAATTTGTTGAGGCAGGGTTCACCGGCCCACTTTTCAAACAATTCCTCCATTGTCAGTCTTTTATACCTTTAACAAGTCTTATCATTGCCACAATCAGCCCTGCCGCCGTCAGCAGCAGCGTGAACAACGGGAACCGCCCTTCCCTACCCTTGTCTATCGACACACCGCCCCAAACGGCGAAGCCTATTATGACAGCCATTTCGATACCCAGCGTGGAGTATCTGATCCAGTTGCTCCAATCGTCGTTCTTCAAAGCAGCATATCTTTGTTACTGCTCCACAGCCTCGTCCGTCTGCTGCTCGTTGGCGCGCTGCTCGTTTTCCCTGCGCACTTCGTCAAGCATACGGCACGAACCGGTGAAGGTGGCGCCGGGCTCTATGCTCAGCCTGTTGATGAGTATGTCGCCTTTCACGTTGGCCGTGCTGTTGAGCGAAAGCAATTCCTTGACGGATATGTTGCCGTCAACGCCGCCTATGATATTGGCATTCTGACACACAACGTTGCCTTTTATAAAGCCCGACTCGCCCACGACGAGTTTGCCGTTCAGTGTAATGTTTCCCTCGAGTGTGCCGTCGAGACGGAAATCGCCTACGGCTGTAATGCCGCCCTTGATGGTTGTGCCCTTGGCAATGGTGTTGATTGAACTTTCCATTTCTGCAAATTTAGCCATATTATTATATTTAACTTTAACTATTTCTTCTTGTAGTAGTACTCATAGAAGCGCCTGTAGGCCTCTATGTTCTTCTGGTTGTAGAAGGTATTGTAGTTCTGGGTGGATATGCTGAAAACAATGTAGTCTTTCGGGTTGTACTTGGTCAACGGCCCGCCGTCGAGCAGCAGGTGGGTCCTGTAGTCCTCTGCTTCCTGGGCGTTCTTGAAACGGTGAATCGTCAGCATCTGCACCGTGTCTGTAAAAAGCAGCGGACTGGCGCGATAGCCGCTGTTCGAATAGTTCTGCATATTGAAGTCGGCAATGGCATACTGCAGCTGCGTGGCGACAATCTTCCTGTCGTCAATCAGCACCGCCACATAATGCTGCATATTCTCTTTATAGCGGTACATACGGCTCTCCACGGGCAGTTCGTCTTCTGTGCCCGACCCGTCGCCGCCTGCCTTTACGCTGGCCACATCCTTCACATTCTCGCGATAACGCTTCTTGGCGGCCTCCTCGTCGTCGCTCGAAATCATATCGCCCGCCGACGTGAAATAGCCGGTGCGGAGATATGACAGCTGCTCCCGGGCAAGTTCCACCAAGCGCGACGTGTCGGCATAGTCGGCTATGATGGTCTCAAACGCCATCGTCGCAGTGCTTGTGTCGCCCATCTGTGCCGACGCCAGGCCTTTCCAATACCTGAATTTCCCCATCAGGGGCTGCTCGTTGTAGCGTCCGAGCGCCTCGTCTACGTGCGACACCACATCGCGGTATTTCTTGCGGCGATAAAGGTTATACACCGTGGCATACTCATTCTGAGCTACCTCGCTGCGCTTCACTATCTCCAAATAGTACTCGTCGTCGCGTATCATATTGGCATAGTCGCAGTCGGGAAAGCCCATCAAAACCATATCCTTATAGTAGTTTGCCTGCGGCGTGTTGCCCTGCTTGCTGTAGATGCGCCATAGCTGGTAGAAAGCCTGCACAATCTCGTCCGACTCGGGATAGTCCTTCGTCAGTCGCAGATAGCATTCCAACGCCCTGTCGGTGTTCTCTATGCCGTCATAGTAGATGTAGCCGGCATTCAGCAGGCAGCGTGCTATCTCCAGATGCATCGTGTCGCGCTGCCCTTGGGTCTTGGGCAGGTCTTTCAGGTAGTAGGCCGCATAGTGGGGGTCGTTGGGATTGTCGCGCGGCGAAGCGACATTGGTGCTGTCGCTGTTGGTCGAGTCGGCATCGGCGTCATAGTCCTCCTGCGTCTCCATACCGGGAATCATAGAAGACATAGCAAACGAACTTCTGTTCGACAGAAACCAGTAGTCGTCCAGCACACGCACCCCCCATCGCTGGCGGAAGGTCTGCTTGCCTTTGCTCACCGTGTTGTGGTTATAGAAATACCAGTCGCCCTGCAGGGTGTTCTGCTGCGCCATAGCCTCCTGGTTCAGCTCGGCTATCATCTGCCGCTCGGCCTCTTCTTTCTCCCTTTGCTTGAGGTCGGCAATCTTCTTGTTGATCAGGGCCGTCCTCTTCTGCGGGTCCATATCGGCCCACAGCAACAGGCTGTCGTTGCGATAAATAGCCCTTGTGTTTTCAACCAATGCCGTAAGTGTGTTGTAGCGCGAACGTATCTCGTCATAGTGCGGGTAGCCGGCCTTTATGATGTGCATTGCCGTGTCGTAGTAGTACTGCGCCTCGTCGTAGTTCTCATACATCTCGTACAGCACATCGGCCATTCTGAGTGCCGACTTGGCTTTCTGCGACGGGTTGTTGGCCGCCGCCGCCACCGACAGCCGGTAGTTGTCGCAGGCCTTCTTTGCATCCTTCATACCCAGATACATCTCTGCCTTGGCATAGTATATCTGGTCCTTGAACTCCTCGTTCTTCTTGTCCTTCAGCATCTTGTCGAGGCTCTTCTCCACATCGGCAAGGTTGGTGTGCTCCTCGTTGGCACACGATGCAATGTTGATGCGGGCGTTGAACTCCATCACATAGTCGGGCTTGCACTTCAGCACCTTCTCGTAGTATTTTGTCGCCGTGGGCCGTTTCTCCAGCTTCTGGTATATCTGGGCCATAATGAAATAAAGCCTTGCCTTGGTGCGGCGGTCTCGCGTCTCGTCGAGCGCCAGGCGGATATACTGCACCGATTTCTTGTACTTCTCCTGCGGCAGAACCGACTCAATCATAGCCATATACAGCTTGTCGTTCAGCTTGGCCGGAAAGTTGCCTTTCTGCTGGTCGTTGACGAGCAGCTCCAGTGCCGATTCGGCGTCGCCATACTGCCCCTCCTGTGTCAGGCAGCGGGCCAGCAGTATGCGTGCTTCGTCGGCCTCGGCGCTGCCGTTGTATTGAGTCATTATCAGGCGGCACGTATTGGCTGTCGCCGAGTAGTCCTGCTTGTAGAATGTGGCATAGGCCGTCAGCAGGTAGCAGTTCTTCACGTATTTCACATATTCGCGCCCCTGCTGGTAGATGCTGTGCTTCTTGATGCCCTTGATGCCCTTCTCGATGGCTTTGTCCATCTGCGGATAGATGCCCATAGCCTTCTCCTTGCTGCCAATCTGATAGACAGGCAGTATCTGCGTGTAGTCGTCGGCAAAGGTCTTGCCCAGCTTCTTGAGACCCTCTTTGTAGCTCTCGTTGCCGTTCCACCACACATTGTAGTGGCACGTAGTGTTGTGGTATGTGATGTTGGCCCACTTCGCCTTCTGCGTCGAGCAGCCCGAAAGGATTATAAAGGTTGAAAAGGCCAAAACGGTCACAAAGGCCCGGGACCAATCGCCCCGACCCTTTCCGACATTCAGATATTTAAAGCCCTTCAAACCCATCGGAACACTTTAATCGTTAAACCTTAAACCTTTGAACCTTAAACAATAAACAAAAAACATTAAACATTAAACCTGAAATGCATAATGTCGCCGTCCTGCACCACATAGTCCTTGCCCTCAACGGCAATCTTGCCGGCCTCGCGGCATTTGGCCTCGCTGCCCAGCGCCACATAGTCGTCGTACTTTATCACCTCGGCACGGATAAAGCCTCGTTCGAAATCGCTGTGGATGATGCCTGCCGTCTGCGGGGCCTTCATACCCTTCTTGAAGGTCCAGGCGCGGCACTCCTTGGGGCCTGCCGTCAGGAAGGTCTGCAGATTCAGCAGCTTGTAGGCCGCCTTGATAAGCCTGTTGACACCCGACTCCTTGAGTCCCAGGTCTTCAAGGAACATCTGTTTCTCCTCATACGACTCCAGTTCGGCAATGTCGGCCTCGATGCCGGCACCGATCACCAGCACCTCGGCCTCTTCGTCCTTCACGGCTTCGCGTACCATATCGACATATTTGTTGCCGCTTACCACCGACGCCTCGTCGACATTGCACACATACAGTATCGGCTTGGCAGTCAGCAGCATCAGTTCCTTGGCCGCCTCCTGCTGGTTCTCGTCAAGCTTCACTGTGCGCGCGCTGCGCCCTGCCAGCAGCGCCTCCTTGTAAAGGTTCATCACCTCGACCAGTCGCTTGGCCTTCGCGTCGCCGCCGGTCTTGGCCTTCTTCTCCTCCTTCGCCAGACGATTCTCTATCGTCTCCAAATCCTTGAACTGCAGCTCCAAATCGATTGTAAGCTTGTCGCGCACCGGGTCGACCGAACCGTCCACGTGCGTCACATTGTCGTCGTCGAAGCAGCGCAGCACGTGGATGATGGCATCCGTGGTGCGTATGTCGCCCAAAAACTTGTTGCCTAGCCCCTCGCCCTTCGAGGCGCCTTTGACCAGACCGGCTATATCAACTATCTCGACCGTGGCCGGCACCACACTGGCAGGATGCTCAATCTCAACCAGTTTGGCCAAACGCTCGTCGGGAACGGTTATAACGCCCACGTTGGGCTCTATCGTGCAGAAAGGAAAATTGGCAGCCTGCGCCTTCGCATTGCTCAGGCAGTTGAAAAGCGTTGATTTGCCCACATTCGGCAAACCCACTATACCGCATTGTAAAGACATATCTCTTTCAGTTGCTTATTCAGTTGTTTACAGTCACTTATTATAAATTCATTTTCTAATAACTCACACTTGCAACATTTATTGTGTCTGAAACAAAATAATATTTACTTTCCCATTATTTCGACGGAATATGAATCCAACACGGCGCAGTATCGGCACCCGTTTTGGGCCCGAAAAACGAGCATTCATTACCAGCAAGTTACAAGACCAACTCCGTCCGTTGTCCAGTCGTTGTCCAGTTGTTGTCCAGTTGTTGTCCAGTCAATGACGGGACAACAACTGGACAACGAGCGGACAACAACTGGACAACGGACGGAGTTGGTACGGGGCGGAGGCGGCGTTTTTGCAGGGCTTTGCCCGACAAAGACCCTTCCCCGTCGCGACGCTGCGCGACCACGGATTGACCTGTTT
>CAJOMZ010000017.1 GCA_905236645.1 uncultured Bacteroidales bacterium | reverse complement strand
CCGCTTTCCGCTTTCCGCTTTCCGCTTTACGCTTCCCGCTTTCAAACTTTCCGTTTTCCGTTTTCCGCTTTCCGTTTTCCGTTTTCCGCTTTCCGCTTTCCGCTTTCCGTTTTCCGCTTTCCGCTCTCCGCTTTCCGCTTTCCGCTTTCCGCTTTCAAACTTTCCGCTTTCCGTTTTCCGCTTTCCGCTTTCCGCTCTCAAGCTTTCCGCTTTCCGCTCTCAAGCTTGATTAGTCTATGTAGACTATTTTGTAGGTCTTTGTGCCGAGGCCAATCTGTGCGGCGTGGTCAATGGTGTGCAGTCCGTACTGCTTGTTGATGCGCTCGATGAGGGGCTCGGTGTTGTTGTTCTGGTCGGGTGTGATGTTCAGGATCAGGTCGACGCAGGCCTGGTCGAGTGCCACGGGGTCGGTGCTGGCAAGGATTCCCATATCGGCTATCTCGGGCTTGTTGGGGTTGCCGTCGCAGTCGCAGTCAATCGACATATTGTTCATCACGTTGATGTATACGATGTTGCGGCCTGGCTGTTTGAAGTAGTTGTGCACGCCTTGAGCGGCAGCTGCCATACTTTCGCAGAAGTGGTCCTGCGGCAGTATGCTGTCGACATATTGCCAGGCTTCGCCCATCTGGGCGGCATCCTGATAGGCGCCTGCGCTGTGGATGTAGAGTTTGCCGGCGGTCGAGGCCACGCCGATTGACTGGTTCTTCAGCACGCCGCCAAAGCCGCCCATAGCGTGCCCCTTGAAGTGGGCGAGGCTGATGAGGAAGTCATAGTTGGCGAGGTGCTTGCCCACGATGTCGTATTTGATGTGGGTTGTGTCGGCAACGGGTATCTGCATATCGCCCTCCTCGTCCATAATGTCGACTTTGGCGATGTCGAGAAATCCGTGTTCCTTGATGGTCTTCCAGTGGTCGGCGCTGAGCAGACGGGTGCCCGGATAGGCGGTGTTGCACTCTACGATGGTGCCGTTCACTTTGCCTACGAGCTGCGAGATGAGCGCAGGCTGCAGGTAGTTGGTGTTGCCACCTTCGCCGGTCGAGATTTTGACGGCAACGTTGCCTGTGGCTTCAACGCCGAGGGCTTCGTAGACCTTGACGAGGGCCTCGGGGCTGACGGTGCGTGTCATATAGACGATAGCGGTGTCGTTGGTTGTTTCGGGCTCCGTGGAGGCCGCATTTCTGTTTCCGCAGCTGGCCAGTGCTATGACTGCCAGAGCGATGGTTGCAATTCTGATGTGTTTTTTCATTTTTTTAAGTATTGGTTTTCGTTTAAGCTTTGTTGTATACTGACTTGCGTAGCATTGCGGCTTGGCCTATGCCGCGGGCGGAGAGGTATACCATAAAGGCGAGCCAGAGGATGTTGTTCATTGTGTATTCTTCCACGGCATTTGCGGCTATGTTGCAGCGCAGGCCGTAGTAGATGGCGAAGAAGGCGGCAGTGGCGATGAACATCGTGTTGCGCATTGTGCGTGAAGCTGTTGCACCGATAAAGATTCCGTCGAAGAGGAACGCCGAGAAGCCGCAGACGGGTATGATGAGTATCCAGAAGAGGTAGTCCTTGGCAGCCAAGATGACATCTTCTTTGTTGCTGAAGATACGCAGGAACTGTTCGCCGAAGAGAGCGTAGAGGATTGTGAAAAGGAGTGTCAGTGCAAGTCCCCAGGCAAGGAGGTGACGTACGGTGCTGACGAGTGAGCGGCGATCGCGGGCACCGATATAGCGCCCGACGAGAGATTCGCCTGCGTAGGCAAAGCCGTCCATTATGTAGCTGAAGAGTGTGAAGAACTGCAGCAGCAGCGCATCGACTGCAAGTATCTGGTCGCTGATGCGTCCCGACTCGGAGGTGATGAAGGTGAAGACGGCGGCAAGGCAGACGGTGCGCAGGAAGATGTCGCCGTTGACGCGGAAGAAGCGGCGCATCTCGTTCCAATGCAATGTGTTGCGTATGAACTGGGGGCTGAGATGGCGGCGGAACAGTTTGCCGTAGCGTGAGGCCACGAAGAAGAGCCCGACAAGGAGACCGCTGTATTGTGCAATGACTGTGCCAAGTGCTACGCCCTGTATGTCCCAGTGGAATAGGAGTACGAAGAGCAGGCTGCAGACGATGTTGACCACGTTGATGAAGATGGCTATCCACATAGGGAGCTTGGAGTTCTGCATACCGATGAACCATCCTTTGATGGCGTAGAGGCCGAGCGTTGCCGGTGCTGCCCAGATGCGGATGAAGAAGTAGGAGAGGGCCAGCTGGATGACGGTGTCGCTGCCGTTGAAGATGGCCTTTGAAAGGAGGGCTATGGGGTATTGGAGCGCTATGAGCAGCAGTGCTACGGCCAGGGCAATGGCTATGGCGCGGATGAATACACGTATGGCTTCGTCGAGGCGCCGTGCGCCATAGGCTTGTGCTGTGAAGCCGCTGGTGCCCATTCGCAGAAAGCCGAAGTTCCAGTAGATGAGGTTGAAGATTTGTGTGCCGATGGCTATGGCGCCTATGTGCGACTGGCTGAGATGGCCCACAATGGCAGTGTCGACCATACCGAGCAGCGGTACGGTGATGTTGGTAATGATGTTAGGTAGAGCGAGTTGTAGTATCTTGCGGTTCAAGGATCGCTGATTGAGGGGTTGTCTTGTTGGCGGCTCAAGCTATTGGATGTGGCATTGGGCGGCATTGAGTATTTGTTTGGTGGCTTTGTCGGCTACGAAGGCTACAATGTGGCAGTTGCCGAGGTTCCATTCGGCAGAAGAGGGAGCGTACTGGAACCGGGCGATACGTTTTTCGCCGCTGTTGCCGGTGCATTCAATATCGGCGCCCCAGATGTCGGTGATGACGTCGCGGAGGACGTGGTTGTGGACATAGTTTTCGTCGTCGCTGCCGTCAGGCTGGCGCTGGGTGACAACGAGGCCGTCCTCGATGAGCAAGAGGGTGAGCGTGAGGTCGCTGCCAACGGTCTGCAGGAACTCAAGGTTGACGATGATGTCGACGGTGGAGTTGTTGTTTTGTGCATCGACGTCGAGTGCCACTTGTGCTGTCTGGCCAACGATGTCGTCTACGCGGCTGTTGATGCCGCTGGTGGGAGTGAAGAGGTCCCAGGCGTTGCCGTTGAGGGTTCGGTTGATGATGGCGGTGGGGTATTGGTGGGCTGCGTAGACACCGAAGAAGTGGCTCCAGGCATCGCCGTCAGGTGTGCTGAGGCAGGGGGTCTCGCCGATGGGACGGGTGAAGACCGAGGAGTCGTGGATGGCAACGGCTATGAGTTTGTCGCCATATCCGGCCACAGCGTCGTTGATGGCTATGTCGGCGTTGGGGCAGTTGATGCATCGCACGCCGGTGTATTTCTCAATGATGGCACGCTGGCTGTGGTCGCCGACACCGTAGTAGCCGTCGAACCATTCGCCTACGGCGCCCGAGAAGACGAGGTAGTTGTCCTGTTCTATCTTGTCGCAGGAAACGGTAATATTTGCCAAAACGAAGGCGAAAGCAAGTATTTTATATATTTTTTTCATTGTTTAATTATATTTAAAAAGATGTTGTTAGGCTGAAAGTTAGGCCGTTGCTGGCGGGTACCTGTCGGCAGACACCGCCGATGCAGATGATACCTTCTCGCTGTTTGCCGTAGCCGAGCTGCAGGCGTGTGGCGTTTTTGGTGTAGCCCACTGAGATGTTGTAGTAGTTGCCGATGCCGTCGTTGTAGGCATATTGGTCGCTGACGGAGACAAACCAGGAGCTGGTGAAATTGTATTCGACAAGGCCCATAATCCAGTCGCCGGCACGTTTGTCGTCGATGGCGGCGTCATATTTGCTGTCGCTGCCCATCCATTCGGCTTCGAAGCGGAGCACGTTTTTGCGGTTGATTTTCCAAGTGAGGTCGGCAACGAGGATATGGTTGTGATGGATGTCGCCTTCGTGACCTTCGATGACAGGGTTGAAGAGCATATAGCCGTAGGTGGCTGTGAGTTTCAGCTTGCTGCTGAGCTTTTTGGCCACTTCAAGGCTTATGTCGCCATAGTAAGTGTCGCCGGTGCCGAAGAAGGTCGATGTGTAGCCGTCGGTGCCTTTGCCGCCAATGACGGTGGTGTCAAGTCCGGTAATGAGCGAGGCGTTGAGGTGGATGTCGGTACCGTATTTTCCACCGAGTGCGGTTTCTTTCTTGAATTTGTACATAAAATCGGCCTGCAGACCCATCTCGCCGGTGCTCTGTGTGGCGTAGGGGTACATAGAGAGGAAAGCGTAGGTGTGCTGTTTGGTGATGGCCGGCGTGTAGTTGATGTATAGCATCTCGCCGCTGACCGAGCGTACGGACTTGTAGCCCATATTGTCGACACGTTTGGCTTGCAGGTTGGCGCTAAGTCCTTTCTGTGAGTAGCTGGCGCTGAGCCAGAGGGCATCGCCGTTCTTGTAGATATAGTTGTTCATTATGTTGGGGTCCTGTCCTTTGCGTGCGTATTCGGCTTGTAGTCCGAAGCCGCCGTGCGAGAGGTCCATACGAACCGATGCGGCTCCGACATTGTGTGGCAGGTTGAGCTTGTAGCCGCTGACGTCGGAAAGGATGGTCTCGTCGCCCTCGTATTTGCTTACAAACGAGCCACCAAGGGTGAGGCGTGTTTTGGATTCGGCCCAACTTGTGACGACGTCATTGAGCGAAACTTCAGCGTCGAGGCCACGGACAAGTCCACGAGTGTCCCAGTAGTAGCGCTGCTGTCCGACAAGCCCTTTGAGGGTGATGCCGTTCCAAGGGCGGTAGGAGACGCTGATGCCCCTGATGGCATTGTCGAGTCCAAGGTAGCGATCTTCGTAAGCCCTGAGGGTCATTCCGTTGCCGAACTGCTCGTAGAAATGGCCGGCAGTGACAGCGAAGGTCTGGGTCTTGTAGCTGACGAAATAATTGGCTAAACCCTGTCCTGTGTATTGGCTGTTGAAGCCCAGCATCGGGTTTAGGTAGGCTTCGTAGCGCAGGCCGGCACTGAAGTTACCGTTGGTGTAAAGGATGTCGGCACGGGCATTGCTGAGCAGTTTTTCGGGCACATCGCTTGAGCCGATGGTGGTGTCGCGTCGTGAGAACTGTCCGTCAATCTGCACATTGCCGGTGACGTGTCCACCAAGTATACCTTGTGCGTTAATGCCGTTGAAAACGGGGAACTGGAAAAGTAACAGTGTCGCTACGGCAAGCAGTTTTCTTGTTGTTTTGTCCATTTTGCAGTGGGGTTGAAAGGGTGATTGGACTTAGAGTTCTTCTCCATTGGCGACTTTCTTGACGAGCTCGAAGAGTTCTTCCTCGCTGCCGTCAACGTAGGAGGTATGCTGCCATACTATTTCACCTTTGCCGTTGACGAGGAAAGTGTGGGGAACGTTGACAACGTTCATAGCGCGTTTGAAATCCTGGTTCTGGTCGAGGTAAACTTCATATTCCCAGCCGTTACCTTCGACGTGAGGCTTTACTTTCGATGCCGATTTCACATCGTCAATTGAAATGGCTACGAGTTTGACTCCTGTCTCGTTCTGCCATTCTTCGTAGACTTCGGCAATGGCGTTGAGCTCGCGGTTGCAAGGCTTGCACCAGGTGGCCCAGAAACTGATGATGATGGGCTTGCCTTCATTTTGGATTACGGATGTTTCAACTGTTTTGCCGTCAAGGGTTTTGATGGTGACGTTTGAGGGCAGTTTTGCATTCTGAGCCATAGCTGTGCCGCAAAGGAGCATAATGGCGATTGAAAGAATCAGTTTTTTCATTTCTATAATTTTATGTTTTAATCTTTAGTATTTTGGATTTTATATTTCTTGTAGCATATTTGTCAATTTGTATATTGCATCACGGTATTTGTTGTCTGGCAGATGCTGAAGGTGTTGCTGTGCTTTTCCCAGATAGTCGTGCATTACGGCTTCGGCTTTTTTTATGCTGTTGCTCTGCTCTAAGATTTGTGTGATAAGCGATATTTCGTTGTCGGAGATATCGTTTTTGGTCAACAGGGGCAAAAGTTTGTCTCTAATGCTGTTGTTCTCGAGTGCAAAGATAAGTGGCAGTGTGCATTTGTGTTCTTTGATGTCGTTGCCTTGTGGTTTGCCGGAGAGTTGCGTCGGTTTGAAGTCAAGCAGGTCGTCGCGTATCTGAAAGGCCATTCCGATGTTTTCGCCAAAGAGGTAGGCTTCTTCGTGGAAGTCGGTTCTGTCGGTTGCAAGTACTGCGCCTATCTTGCAACAGGCGGCCATAAACAGAGCTGTTTTCTTGCGGATTATCTGGTAATAGACGGACTTGTCGGTGTTGTAGTTGCCGCTGTACTGCTGTTGCAACAGTTCGCCTTCGCTCATCTGGATTACCGTATGGTTTATGATTTGGGTTATCGTTTTGTTATTGATAGCATTGACGGTCTTCATAACAAGAGCCAGGTAGTAGTCGCCAATAAGGACGGCGGTCTTGTTGCACCAGAGATGGTTGATGGTGGGATTGCCGCGCCTGACATCCGATTCGTCTACTACATCGTCGTGAATCAGTGTGCTTGTGTGTAAAGTTTCAATGGCGGCTACTGCATTGAAGATTGGGTGGGGTGGAGTTGTTTCTTCCGGGAGCCCACAGCAGCAGGCACTGAGGAATGTTAGTATTGGGCGCAGTTGCTTGCCGTTTTGCGACATAACGTGCCTGTTGATGTCGTTGATGATAGGTACGTCGCTATGCGTCAGTTCTTCGCGTGTAGCCTGATAGTATGATAGGAGTTTTGAGACGTGTTGTTGTATTTCGTGCAGGTCCATAGTCAGGCGGTGATTTTAGTTCCGGTGGTGGTTACCAATGCTATTTGTCGGTTTGATGAGTCTGTAATGGATATTTGGTAGAGAGACTGTGTGCGTCCTTGTTTTATTCGGATAGTGGTAGCCTTGAGTGAATGGCCCTTGGGTGAGGACAGAAAGTTTATCGTTGACGAAGACGACACCCATTGCAAGGATTCCTGTTGCTCTGCCAATATGTGGCTGTTGGCAGCAATGGCGAAGGAAAAGTCGGCAAGAGTAAAGATAACGCCACCCATCACGGACCCTTTTGCATTGAGATGTCTGTTGTCGATTTGCAAGGTGCAGACAGTTGTATCTTCATCCACATATTCAATATGGATGCCTGTTGCTTGGGTAGCATAGAAGTCGTTGGCGAATATCTTCTGTGCGATGGGTGTAAGGTCCATAATTTTTTAGTTGGCGGAGAAGTTTGTGAGGAGGTCTTTTAGTTTGTTGTACAATGTCTTTGACACTTTAGTCAGAGGGGTACGCAACTGATTGGTAATACGACCTTCTATTTCAAGAAGAGCCTTTATACCGCCAGGGTTTCCTTCTTCAAAGATGGCGTTCATTAGCGGCAGCATACGGTAGTGGAGCGGGAGGGCTTTCTTTAAATCGCCCTTCATAGCGAAACGGACCATATCGGACATCTCTTTGGGACAGGCATTTGCCATTACAGATATTACGCCCGTTGCTCCAAGTGTCAACATAGGGAATGTCAGTGCATCATCACCGGAAATGACGTTAAACCCAGCCGGTTTGCAGCGCAATATTTCCATCACTTGTGCCATATTGCCAGATGCTTCTTTGATGGCAATAATGTTTGGGCATTCTTCTGCCAACTGCAAGGTGGTTTCGGCAAGCATATTGCAAGATGTGCGCCCAGGAACATTGTAAAGGACAATAGGCACCGGTGATACGTCGGCAATGTTTTTGTAGTGTTGGATTAGACCACGTTGTTGCGGCTTGTTGTAGTATGGTGTAACTGACAGGATGCCGCTGATGCCGTCAAAGTTGGTCTGGTTGATGGCGTCGGTGACAGCGCGGGTGTTGTTGCCTCCCATTCCGAGCATAATGGGTAAGCGACCGTTGACAGTCTCTACAATGAACTGCAGGAGAGCAGTGCGCTCGCTTTCCGACATTGTGGCGGCCTCGCTTGTAGTACCCAATGCTACAATATAGTCTACTCCAGATGTGATGACATAGTCTATCAGTTCCTCGAGTTTGCTGAAGTCGATGGTTTCCTGTTTGCGGAATGGAGTTATCAATGCAACGCCTGTTCCTGTGAATAAAGTGTTTTTTGCCATAATAAAACTGCGCTTTATGTTTTGACTTACGAGACGCTCGTCTCTTTCTTTTGAATCATCATTAAGTACTTGACTATTTGTTCTATATAGTCTTTAAAGTCCATAGTCTCTTTGCCCTGAATGGCGAGGTCGTACATATCCATCAGCCCTTCGTCCTCGTCCGACTCGGTGTTTGTGTAGCCGACTTTAATATTGGCATCACTTGCTGCCGTTATGTATTTGCCAAAGAAGTCAGGTTGTTCCGTCGTGTCTATAATAATGTCATAGTGGCGATCGATGAAGCTGTCTATAACACCTTCTTTCGGTAGACCTAAATGTGTGAAGTCATCTTTCTCGTGGCAAATGGTTGTCTTGGTGTGAGAAAAAATATAGTCTATCTGATAGTCCTTTGCTTGCCATCCAATAAGGTATATCTCCTTGCCGTGACTTTCCTGGGCTGTAATGAAACGGTGTATAAGGTTCCAACGTTCAGCGTCGCCCACAGTGAAGATCAGGCCTATAGTCTTGACCTTTTCCCAGTTGTCGATACGTTTGCATCGAGGCCTTTGTAGAAGATTACGTAGCTGGCGCTGTTGATATTTATTAATTATAAAGTCGAGAAGCATATTATTGTGTATTAATTGAATTCCAGTTCTTTTTGCCTGTAAAGGGCGTATGTTTTTCTGTGAAGAGGCGTTATTCCGTAGCGTTCTATTGCATCATAGTGCTTGGAAGTAGGGTATCCTTTGTTGGTATTCCATCCGTAAACGGGATATTTTGAGTGCTGAAGTTGCATATAGTCATCGCGGTATGTCTTTGCGAGTATGGAGGCTGCAGCAATTGAAAGGTATTTTGCATCGCCTTTGACGATGCATTGGAAGGGTAGTTGTGTCTCGTTATAGAATCGGTTGCCGTCGATAAGTAGAAATTGAGGCGTTTTATTCAGCTGTTTCACTGCCAGATTCATTGCGTGAAAAGAGGCACGAAGTATATTTATGTTGTCAATTTCTTCATTGCCTACCGACGCAACGGCCCAAGCCACAGCGTCTTTCTCAATCTGCGTGCGCAATGTGTTGCGTTGCCGTTCGGTGAGTTGCTTTGAATCGTTAAGCAGTTCGTTATGGTAGTCTGAGGGTAATATGACTGCCGCTGCATATACCGGTCCCGCAAGACATCCGCGTCCGGCTTCGTCGCAGCCGGCTTCTATCAATCCTTTATTGTAGTATTGTGCAAGCATCTGTTACTCTCTTTGTCAATTGGTTAAAACATTTATTAAAGCACAGGCAAGAACAATCCAGATCAGCGTTTCGTTAACCCAGTGTCTTTTGCGTTCGGCCATCAGGAACCGTGTAACAAGAAAACTGAATGGAATGACAAAGCTTTGAGTGTCGAGTGGTTGGAACTGCGAGTATGATGTCAGCAGGATAGAGGCCATCAAAGGCAGGGTTACAATGCCTGTATTGATTCGCTGGTGGACGATATTTTCGCCGATAGAAACAAGTTGCCTGAACAAAGCGGCAACAAGTATCAGCAAGAACACCAATGTGGGCAGCAGCCTCAAGAATGAAACGATTTCAAAGTGGAATCTGAAGTTTAGAAGGTCATATTGGATCAATATTAGGTAATAATCCAGTTTGTCGCACATAAATGCGTAAGTGAAGAAAATGATTGACGGGGCAATCAGGCCCAATACACTTACTACAATATCGCGCCAACGATACAGTTTATAAATAACAAAGACGAACAAAAACGGCACAATGTAGCAGATCGAAGGCAGATAACACAAAACCATAAGTCCAATGAAAAAGGAGGCATTGAAGTTATTCCCCACTGTCAACGACGTTGTGCCGTCCGACAGCAGTTGGCTGCAAGATGCAAGAACAAATGCGTTGACCAGCAGCATCGGTGTCATCGTCAACAGTTCATAATTCCAGCTCATTGCAACCACATATAGAAGCATAGGCATCAGACTATTAGCCTTGGTCATCTTGTGGTTGGTAAGTATCAGGTTGAACCAAGCACCTTCAACCAATGTCAGCATCAGTGCTATGGCTGTGGCCAGTCGTGGCAGGTCCGACAGCCACCCGAAAACAAGTCCGTATAAGGGTGAGAAGTAGTTGCATACAGCCGTGTCGACAGGCGTGATGAATGCCTTTGCCCAAAGCAGCATAGCCGTCAGGAAGATGACAAGAATCTGTCCCAGTGTGCTCTGTTTGAAAAGGCGTATCATTTAATGTTGTCAGTTAGTGTGAACGGTTGATGTATGAAGAGGAGGTGTTGTGGGTCCTTAGTTCTTGATAAGCTTTGCAGTTCGTACGCCGGCACGGTCGTACACTCGCACAAAATAGACACCTTGCGACATTCCGCCAAGGTCTATCTCAGTGTTTGATATAATGTTACGGCTCATAATGCGGCGACCGTCAATGGTGAAAACCTCCATCAGTTCAGGCTCGTTGCTACCCGTGACTACAGTCACCCTGTCAGTTGTAGGATTCGGGAACACCACCAGCTCTGGACGTATGTCGGCAGCCTGTTCAATCGACAGTTTGTCGTATGCAGCGCTGACGGCGCGCAGGGCATCGGCTTTGCCATATCCCCAGCTGTCGCTTATGCTGTCGTTGGCACGCAGCGGACCGGTCTTGTCATCGTTGCGGACTGTGGTGAAAAGAATTTCACGTATCTGGTCTACTGTCAGATTGGGATTGGCCTGCAGCATCAGTGCCACAATGCCTGTCACGGCAGGTGACGACATCGATGTGCCGCTCATTGTGCTCCATATATAGCGGCGACCGTTGATTTGACCTTGGTATACAGCCGAGTAGTTCGTAAGGTCGGTGAATGACGATATTGAAGACACAACGTTTGAGCCAGGGGCCGAAATCTCAGGTTTTTTCCTGCCGTCAAGGGTGGGACCGATGCTTGAAAAGTATGTCAATTCGCCGGTTGCATATTCGTCGTTGTTGGTGTACCTGTCGGCGATGTGCGCTGCCACAGTTATTGTTTTCTCGGCACAGGCGGGTTCGCCGATACCGTAAAACTTGTCCCCGTTCTGACAGCCAAAAATACCATAGTTTGCAAAGTCACATCCCATATTGCCGGCGTTGTTCGCAAGGTTGGCCATATTCCATACGTGTACTGTAGCCCCTTCGCTTGATGTACATCTCATCATCAGCTTGTAGCCAAAGTTTTTCTGAACATTCAGCAATATATGGGGGCGATTGTCAAGAGGATTCCTTGCCTCTATCATAATGTCATAGTGTATGGTATCGTTGCCTGCCACAAGGTATGATTCAAGATAATCGACACCGCTGTTGGTGCTGAACATAGGCGAATAGTGGATGTTGTGGTCACCGCCGTTCTCAACCAGGGCGAAACCGGCCTCGAATGGAGCACCGTTCTCCTCGCCCCAATAAATAAGCCCCTGGCCAATGCCGGAACCGTAGTAATTTGCTATGGAAATCAGAGTGTCCTCCTGGCCGAAAGTGTGCTGCAGATGGAAGTTGACATCGCCGTTGTTGCCGCCGCTGGTGACGAATACAATGCCGGAGTCGCTATAGCTGTTGATTGCCTCGCTGAGCAATGAAGTGCCGTCAAGGGTGCTGAAGGTGTACATACCCCAGCTGCTGTTGATGACGAGTCTTTTGCCTTCCTCGTCGGCAACGCGCTTCATCCAGGCCACCTGGTCAAGCCACGACTCATCGTCCAGATACCACGAGCCAAAGATAAACTTGGCCTTTGGAGCCTGTCCGATGACGTGTCCTGTCGCCGTTCCGTTACCGCCACAGATACCGGCCACGTGTGTGCCGTGCGTGCCGTAGCCGTACAAGCCGAAGGTGTCGCATTGGGCTGCATAGACCTCTTCGGGAGTCTTGTATTCAGTGCCGTAATTGAAGCCATCCGGCGCAGGACCCGACAGCTTGAATTGGTCCCAGGCACGCAGCACACGCAGATTGTTCGCCTTGTTGATGTTGGGGTGCGTATAGTCGAATCCCCAGTCGGTAATGCCAATCAGCACGCCCTCGCCGTTGAAAGGCATTGGCAGGCCCAATCCGGCTTGCACGCTGTCGGTGCGAGTGTCGACTCGAGTGTTGTCCATCATCGGCGCCACGCGGTGAGCCACAGTCATATACTTAATGCTCGACACGCCTTCCAGCATTGGAAGTGCCTCTACAGGTGCGCGCATTGTGACAATGTTGCCGACACGCGATGTGACCTTTGCGCCTTTTGCCTCAACGCTCGCTGCCGTGAAGGTGTCGTCCACCTTGGCTATTACGCCGATGTAGGCCACACCTTTCTCATAACGTATGGGATAGCGGTCCAGAAGCGTCTTCGACATCTTGTCGACGCTTTTGGCCTGGTTCAGATTATTGACAAGTGCACGTGTTTCTATGCTGCTCTTGTTTTGTGCGGTAGCCATTAACGCGCTGAATACAAAGATGAATAATGCAATTTTCTTCATATTGGGACGGTATTGTTCAAACTGCAAAGATACGAAAAAAATCCATTATTATAAAATTTTAGTATATTTTATAAATAAACTTTCGCTTTTGCCTTGCAGGAACGGATGCAGAACCGGGTATAAAAGAAGAGAGTGCGCCCTGTTGGACACACTCTCTCGTATTATGTTCACTATGGGTTTAGCCCCTCTTCCTTCTATAGACGAAGAACAACCCTGCGCCCATTGCCACCAGCATTAGTATCGACACGACAAGCGTTATGTTGTCGTGGCGGTGCAGGGTAGGAGCCTCGTTGACGAACTCGATTGTGTGGTCGCCGGCGGGAACAATCATTGCACGCAGAATATAGTCGGCTCTGAAGTAATCTGCCGGCTTGCCGTCGATATAAACGCGCCAGTCGGGGGCATAGTACACTTCCGAGAAGACCGCTATGCGCTCTCCGTTGGTGTGGCTCTTATAGGTGAGGTGGTCGGGGCTCTGCGGATAGGTGTGGACAACGACGATGCTCTCGCTGCTGTCGGCACCGATATTCTGCCCTTCTGTCTTCTTCCTTACATCCGGCCACTGCGTCTGGTCAACGACAGCTGTCTTGCTTGGTTCGAAGTCGTTGAGCGCCAGTATCTCGGCGTTGGCGTCTTCTACAAACTTCACCTCTTCCACAAACCAGCAGTTGCCCAAGGCCGAGTTGCGGCGCACCGGCGTCGGCTGGTTCTGCTGCAGGTTGAGCATCAGATAGCGGGCGTTAAGCATATCAAGCACAGGGTATGGCTCGGCTACGGCAAGCAATCCGGCGCCGTTATAGCCAATCTGACAGCTGTTTACATAGTCATATAGCTTGCGGCTGCCAAGGTAGAAGTCTATAAGGTCCTGATAGCGGCGCATCTTGGCGGCGCTGTAGCCGCCAATCTGGTTGTGGAACGCACTGGGACGCGAGTCGTTGAAGGTGTTGACAGTAAGGTCGAACACCCTGTAGTCACGGTCGCCGTTGGCGGCAGCGGTCTGGTCGAGCATCTGTTCCGATGGCGTGCGGTGCAGGGCTATGCGCTCGGGAGCCACAAAGTTTTCCTCGTTGAGGTAGCGACGATCCACGCCCCACAGGTCGATAACAATAAGAATTGCCAGCAGTCCTACCGCGATGCCGCCTTTCTTCATCTTGCCTGAAACATAGAGCCAAAGCGTGCCGAAGGCAAGTGCCACAAAAATCAGCGAACGCCACGTGTCGCGCACAAACAGCGAACGTCGCTCCTCGATCAGCAGGTTCTGGAACACAGGCCATTGGTCGCCGAGCTGTGCCTTGTACTGCTCGTCGCCGACACCCTCGAAACTGAGCTTGGTCTTTGCAACGACAAGACCAATCAACAGTATGCCGACCACAATGCCACCGGCCCAGTAGAGTGCTTTCTTGGCTTCACTTTTATTGGTGTCGCTTTTGGAATCGCCTTCCTTGGAACAGATTATCTGCTTGAGCGCCAGCACTGCCATAATAGCCATTGTCACGTTGGCCAGCACAAGGCTCATCGAGGGGGTGCGGAACTTGTTGTAGAGCGGCAGGTGGTCGAACAGGAAGCCGTTGAGGGGCAGGAAGTGGCGTCCCCACGACATCACGATGGCCACCACGGTTGCAATGATGAGCCACCAACGTTCAGGCCCTTTGACGACAAAGCATCCAAGCAGGAACAGGAACACCACGATGGCACCGAAATAGACAGGACCCGACGTGAAGGGCTGGTCGCCCCAGTAGAGGGGTGCCTGCTTTTGCCCTGTGCGGCGTGTCCACTCGCTGTCCTCTGCCACACGCTCGCCCGAGCCGCCGCCCATTGCGCCTGGCACAAGCAGCGTATAGGTCTCGCCGACGCCATAGCTCCAGCTGAAGGCATAGTTGATGTCGAGGCCGCCTTTCTTGTTGTCCTCGCTCTTGCCTGTGCTCTCAAGGCCCAGGTCGTTGGGCGTCACGCTTATCTCGCTGCCGCCGCGCATCGTAACCTCGGCATATTCCTCGTTCACTGTCAAATGGCGATAGTTGCCGCCAGCGGCGAAGAGGCATCCCACAAGCAGTATGCCGACAACGGCAAGGAACTGCGGAAACCACTTGTCCTTAATGGCGTAAACCATATAGGTAAGACCCATAATGACACCGCCGATGACGGTGTAGAACGTGATTTGCAGATGATTGAACGTTATCTGCAAGCCGGCGGCCAGGGTGAACAGTATTGCGCCCCACACCAGCTGTCGCCAGTTGATGGCCGCCTTCTGCTCTCCGCCTTCCGCTTTCCGCCTTCCGTTTCCTGCCCGCAGTGCCAGCACCATACCACCAAGCATAGGAGCCATCATCGATATAGCCCAGCATTTGGTGATGTGGCCTGCCTCTATGATGATAATGTTGTACGAACCCAGGCCGAAGGCCAGTGCTCCGAGCAGCGAAATCCACGGTCCGCAGCCGAAAGCGATGAGGGCCACATAAAAACCTATCAGGTAGAGCCACAAGACACCTATGTTGCGCTCCACGCCGAACGGACGCATAATGAGCAGCGACTTCAAGGGGGTGAACACCGAGCTCTGCGGCTCGACGGCGGTCTGGTAGCCGGGCATACCGCTGAACATCGAGGGGTTCCAGTTGGGGACGGTGCCCGTCGAGTCGGCAGCCACCATCTGCTGATGCGACATAGACTCGGCTTTGACTATATCGCCCTGATACACAACATCGCCGCTCAACGCAGGCGAGAAATAGACGCACGCTGCTATAAGCATTATCGCTATCGCCGCAACGTGGACAAACGTTTTCTTCAGATTCGGTTTCATTATAAGGGTTTTAAGGTTTTTTGTTTAAGGTTTAAGGTTTAATGTTTAAGGGTTGAAGGGTTTGAGGTGTTTGGGCGTACACGGGGGTACGCCCAAACAGAATTGCTATCTCCGCTTTCCGCTTTCCGCTTTCCGCTTTCCGCTTTCCGCTTTCCGTTTTCCGCTTTCCGCTCCCTCCGCTTTCCGCTTTCCGCTTTCCGCTCCCTCCGCTTTCCGCTCATTTCACCGGGTATTCTATCCTTACGTGGTAGACGCTCATCATCCTCTCTTTGAGGTGGGTGCGTATGCGGGTTATGTCCTGCAGCGTCAACGGACAGTTGTTGAGCTGGTTCATATTCATCTTGTCGTTGATAATGTTGTCGACCATACGGTCGATGCTCTCTTTGTCGTGATTCTTGAGGCTCTTGCAGGCTGCCTCCACCGAGTCGACAAGCATCACCACGGCCGTCTCGCGGCTGAAGGGCGTGGGCCCCGGGTAGCGATAGTCGGCAATCTTGATCTCGTCCTCGGGTCTGTGCAGCTTGGCCTGCGCATAGAAGTAGCCTGTCACCGTGGTGCCGTGGTGGGTGCGTATGAAGTCGGTCACCTCTGCCGGCAGACGGTACTTCTTGGCCAGCGTCACGCCGTCGCGGACGTGCTGCGTAATGATGTGCGCACTCTCCTCGTAGTCGATGTTGTCGTGCGGGTTGAAGCCGTTGTTCTGGTTCTCAGTGAAATAGATGGGGGCCATAATCTTGCCGATATCGTGATAGAGGGCGCCCACTTTGGCAAGGAGGGCGTTGCCGCCAATCTCGTTGATAAGGTCCTCGGCGATGTTGGCCACCTGCATAGAGTGCTGGAAAGTGCCCGGCGCCTTCTGCGACAGCTCGCGCAACGCGGGCGTGTTGGTGCTCGATATCTCCAACAGTGTCAGATTGGTAGTCATACCGAACATACGCTCGAAGAGGAATATGAGCGGGTAGGCGAGGAGGGTGAGGATGGCGTTGATGAAGAAGATGAGGAAGCGCTGGGGCTGCAGCGTGGCAAAGCCGGTGTCGGTGCTCAGCACGCCTGCGATATAGATGAGCGAGTAGGTGCTGAATATCACCAATGCCACGGCGAAGAAGCTGCTACGCTTCTCGAAGTTGCGCACGGTGATGATGCTCATCATACCCGACACAAGCTGGTAGAAGATGAACTCATAGCTGTTCGGGACCATATTGCCTATGATAATCACCGCCACGATGTGGATGTAGAGCGCCACGCGCATATCGAAGAATATGCGCATCAGGATGGGCACTATGCACACCGGCGCCAGCAGCACATAGTCGGGGTTTGTGCGCACCAGCAGGGCGACGATGGCCGATATGAAGACGACGATGAAGAAGGCGAAAGTCACCTTCTTGATGTCGTCGAGCATCGGATGACGTATGTTTTTCAAGAAGATATAGAGCGCTACGAAGGCGATGATGCACAGCAGCGCCTGGCCGACGTAGTGTACCAGGCTGTTGTAGTCGGCCATCTTGCGGTGCGACTCCTCCTGCTCGAGCGACGACAGCGCCAGGGCCGTCTCCTCGTCGATGCGCTGCCCCTTCGACACTATCAGCTCGTTCTGCTGGATCATACGCGACGAATAGGCCACCTGCGACAGGCGCGTGTCGAGCTCCAGATGCGTGCGGTTGGCGTCGAACACTATCGACGGCGCCAGTATCGAATCGGTCAGCAGACGGGTAAGCCTCATAGCCTCGCCGCTGTCGGCAACGGCCTGCAGCACAAAGCGTTCCACATCGACAGGCGTTGTCAACACGCTGGGGTCGACCTCGCGGCCCACATTGCCCGTAAGCACCACCACCGGATGCCCGTCAAGCTCCTCTTCCGTGTTGCAATAGCCCGGCGAGTTGTAGACAACCGACACTATCTGGGCCGCCAGCGCCGCCTGCCTCCGCGTCAGGCCCGACGCGGCCAGGCGGCGGCGCGCCGTCTGCTCGGCGCCGCTGTCGACATAGAAGTAGCGCGTCGACTCCTCCTTGATGCGCTGCACCTCCTGCTCGCTCTCCGACTCTGGCTTCAGAATCGTCAGGTCGTAGGGCGCGTAAAGGTCCTCGCCGTGCCAGATCGAACCCACCGTATGGTCGTACTGCACACGCGAATAGTCGTTGGGAAACATTATCAATATAAGCACCACCGTCAGCGCCATAATCGATATGAGATACAATATACGCAGGTGCGATATTATATATGAAACGAATTTTTTCATTGCCTTATCTTGCGTCGAATGAATAAAATAGGTATGCTTCCCTGTCGGGAAACAAACTGCAAAGATAGCAAAAAAAAACAACATACGCGAAAAGGACGAATTTTTTTCGGTTATGCGAAGGCACGGAAACCTATATTTCATTGATTCGGCGTGCATCAAAGCCAAGCCCTGACATATCCAGGCCCCGACTGTGCGACGGAAAGACCGGCACTGTCCGTCGTCCCTTCGGGACTTCCTTATTACACCTCGTTTTCAGCAGGGGTTGCGCTACGCTCCACCCCTGCCTGTAATCTGCCGTCCTTTCGGGACTTGGAGAATGAAGACATCACAGCCCCGTCAGGGCTCGTTTTCGGCTCCATTATGGGCATTCTGCGTACAAACATATAATTATCAGTTGTTTACACCGAAAACATCCCGATTTCAGCACTGTTTCATAACTGCCTCATCCTCAGCCCTTCAAGGGACCAACTCCGTCCGTTGTATATATGTACAATACTTGTACAATATTTGTACGTTTACCAATTGTACAAGTATTGTACAACTATTGTACATATATTGTACAACGACCAGTGTTGGTACGGTCCCGTTCCGGCCCTGGGGCGGCGCAGAATGCGTCAGAGTGGGTGGCAAAAATCTGACAAAATGTCAGTTTTTGTGACGTGGCAGGTTTTTGGCACACTTTTGGATGGCATAGAAGTGTCATTCGAAAAACAAGTTAAACTAAAAACATAACAATTATGAAGATTAAACCTTTAGCAGACAGGGTTCTGATTGAACCCGCAGAAGCAGAGCAGAAAACAGCGTCGGGCATCATCATTCCCGACACCGCCAAGGAAAAACCGCAGCGCGGCAAAGTGGTGGCCGTGGGCAAAGGCACCAAGGACTACGAGATGACCGTCAAGGTTGGCGACAACGTGCTTTATGGCAAATACAGCGGCACCGAGATCAACATCGACGGCACCGTCTATATGATTATGAAAGAAAGCGATATCTACGCAATCATTTGAAACTGTTGACTTGTCGATACGTCGACAGGTCTGTCCTGTCAGCGCATCGTATCAACATCTAACTTATCAACATCAAAACAAAAAAGAAAAATGGCAAAAGAGATAGTTTTCAATAACGATGCCCGCGAGCAGCTGCGCAAAGGTGTGGACGCTCTGGCAAATGCAGTTAAAGTTACACTTGGACCCAAGGGTCGCAATGTGGTTATCGACAAGAAGTTCGGTGCTCCTCAGGTAACGAAGGACGGTGTCACCGTGGCTAAGGAAATAGAGCTTGAGAACGGCATTGAGAATATGGGTGCCCAGATGGTGAAAGAGGTCGCCTCGAAGACCAACGACCAGGCCGGCGACGGTACCACCACAGCCACCGTTCTGGCCCAGGCAATAGTCAACACAGGCCTGAAGAACGTCACCGCCGGCGCCAACCCGATGGACCTGAAACGCGGCATCGACAAGGCCGTGGCAGCCATAGTGAAGGACATCAAGGCCCAGTCGAAGGCTGTGGGCGGCGACATCGCCAAGATCCGCCAGGTGGCCACCATCAGCGCCAACAACGACAGCACCATTGGCGACATCATCGCCGAGGCTATGGAGAAAGTGGGCAAGGACGGCGTCATCACCATCGAGGACGCCAAGGGCATCGACACCAACGTGAAGGTTGTCGAGGGTATGCAGTTCGACCGCGGCTACATCAGCCCCTACTTCGTCACCGACACCGAGAAGATGGAATGCACCTACGACAATCCCTTCATCCTTATCTTCGACAAGAAGATCAGCACGATGAAGGACCTTCTGCCTGTGCTTGAGAAGGTTGTCAACACCGGCCGTCCGCTGATTATCATTGCCGAGGACGTGGAGAGCGAGGCTCTGGCAACGCTGGTTGTCAACCGTCTGCGCGGCAGCCTGAAGATTGCCGCTGTCAAGGCCCCCGGCTTTGGCGACAGAAGAAAAGAGATGCTCGAGGACATAGCCATCCTCACGGGCGGCACCGTCATCAGCGAGGAGAAGGGCTACAAGCTCGAGGACGCCGACCTTTCGATGCTCGGCCAGAGCGAGAAGGTTACCATCGACAAGGACAACACCACCATCGTCAACGGCAAGGGCGACCGCGAATTGATCGCAGCCCGCAAACAGCAAATCAAGGCCCAGATCGAGAAGACCACCAGCGACTACGACCGCGAGAAGCTGCAGGAGCGCCTGGCTAAGCTGGCCGGCGGCGTGGCAGTCATCTATGTAGGCGCAGCCAGCGAGGTTGAGATGAAAGAGAAGAAGGACCGCTTCGACGACGCCCTGCACGCAACCCG
>CAJOMZ010000016.1 GCA_905236645.1 uncultured Bacteroidales bacterium | reverse complement strand
GTGCCGCCCGGATTGTTTATTGGCGCAGGACCAAGATGCTTCCGTCAGGCTGAAGCTTTACTATTCGCGACGAACTGCCGCCCGAGTGCGCCTCCATCGACTGGGGAACACAGTAGTCGACCGCACGCATCAAAGCGTTGTCTATCTCGGCAAACGAGGCCGGCGACGGGCAACCGGACAGGTTGGCCGAAGTACTGACAATTGGGCGCCCGAATGTGCGCAATAGCAGTTGGCAGAAGTCCATCTGCGGTATGCGGACGCCTATTGTCCCGTCGGCGGCAACCAGATTGGTGGCCAACAATGGCCTGCGCAGGGGCATTATCACCGTCGTAGGGCGGTCACGGCCCAGCAGCAATTCACGCACCTTATCGCCTACCGGCGCGACATAGCGTTCCACCATATTTATATCTGAGCATAGAATGAGCATACTCTTGCTATGGTCGCGATGTTTAAGGGCGTATAGCTTCTCGACTGCCGCGGCATCGGTGGCGTCACAACCGACGCCCCAAATCGTGTCGGTCGGGTAAAGTATAGTCCCACTCTTGACAAGGACGCTCACAGTTTCAAGAATCACAGATGATTGTGACGACATTACAGTTATTATTTAACTGCAAAAATACAAAATATTCACATAACTGCGCTCGTATTCCAATATTTTTCGTAAATTTGCACATTAATTCCACAGTAAAAAACAACAAAATGTCAAATTAAAATATTAGTAACCAAAAATTTAAAATTATGAACTTTATCACAAACCTTTGGGAGAACAACCGTTCGCTTTTCTTTCTGATCGTGGTTCTCATCATTGTGACACCGTTCCTTATTTTCTACCTTAACAAGGCGAAAAAGGAACATCCGAGAGGCCTTATTGCCGCAGCTTTGAGCAATATGGGCGAACGTTTCGGCTACTACATTATGAACGCCGTGCTGGTGCTTTTCATCTGCTCCAAATTCGGCATCTCCGACTCGGTGTCGGGCGTGATGTTTGCCGTCTTCTACTTCCTCATCTATGTGCTGAGCCTGCCTGGCGGCATCATCGCCGACCGCAGCCAGAACTACAAGAAGACCATCATCTGCGGTCTCATTGTTATGGCTTTAGGCTACGCCATCCTGTCGATTCCGGTCTTCGGCATCGGTGCCAGCGGCAGTATGACCTTTGCTCTTGTCATCACGATGCTTGCCCTGATCCTTATCGCCTGCGGCAACGGCTTGTTCAAGGGCAACCTGCAGGCCATCGTGGGTCAGCTCTATGACGACTTCGAGGCCGAGGCAGCCAAGAAAGGCCCCGAGGCACTGGCCGAGGCCAAGACCAAGCGCGACAGCGGCTTCCAGATTTTCTACGTCTTCATCAACATAGGCGGCGTTATCGCTCCCTTCGTTGCTCCCCTTATTCGCAAATGGTACCTCGAAAGCAAGGCCCTGTTCTACAACGCCGACCTGCCGCGTCTGTGCCACAAGTTCAACCAAGGCACTATGGAAGGCAACGATATGGCCAACCTGCTGAGCCTGTCGAACGTGCAGGAAAGCGGCCTCGCCGATTTCAGCGCCAACTACCTGCAGGTCTACAACACCGGCGTGCATATCTCTTTCATCGCTTCGGTCTGCGCTATGCTCATCTCGCTCTTCATTTTCCTCGCCGTCAAGAAACGCCTGCCGAACCCCGTCCGCAAGGAGAAATCGGCTGTTCAGGACTACACCAAGGAGGAGCGCGAGTCGATGGCAAAAGAAATCAAGCAGCGTATGGCAGCCCTCTACGCCGTCCTCGGCGTCGCCGTCTTCTTCTGGTTCTCGTTCCACCAGAACGCTCAGTCGCTCTCGATTTTCGCCCGCGATTTCGTTGACACCAGCGCCATTGCTCCCGAAATCCTGCAATGCATCAACCCGTTCTTTGTCATCATCCTCACGCCGATTGTTATGTGGGTCTTCGCCGCATTGGCACGCAAAGGCCGCGAGGTGTCAACCCCACGCAAGATTGCTCTTGGTATGTTCATCGCAGCCTGCGCCTACATTTTCCTCATCGTCATCGCCGCCATCCACAACTATCCTTCGGGCGCAGAGTTCAAGCTGTTGGGCGAAGAGGCTAAAATGGCTATGAAGTGCGGCCCCGGCATACTTATCGTCACATACTTCTTCCTCACCGTCGCCGAGCTGCTCATCTCACCCCTCGGACTGTCGTTCGTGTCGAAGATTGCCCCACGCCATATGGTGGGTATCTGCCAGGGTCTGTGGCTCAGCGCCACCGCCGTCGGCAACCTCTTCATCTTCCTCGGTGTGACTATGCTCAACAAGTTCCCGCACCAGTGGATGACTTGGGGCGTTTTCGCCATCTTCTGCCTCCTCTCGATGAGCGTAATGCTCGGTATGCTGAAATGGCTCGAGCGCATCACCGCCGACAAACCGGCCGAGGCCTAATCGTAAAGCTCTTTTTTAGAACCTGATATGAAGGGATTTCCCTCAAGGGAAATCCCTTTTTTAATTGACAAAACAGATGCTCATTTATTACTTCCGCAACGCCAAACGGCTCAGCCCCGAGCATTTGGACAGCCTTGTCGCATCGATGCCGCCTCAGCAGCAGGACATCGTGGCCCGCTACAAGTCGCACCGCCAGAAATGCGAGCAAGCCATAGCATACACAATGCTGTGCCACGCGCTGAAGAACGACCACGATTTGATTTTTGACAATCTAACAACCATCAAAGCCTTCCCGCTTTCAGCTCTCCGTTCCCCGCTCCCCGCTCTCCCCCTTTGGGCTTTCGGCGAGCACGGAAAGCCGTACATCACCAACTACGAAGGCATACATTTCAACATAAGTCACTGCAAAGAAGCCGTGGCAATAGGCATCAGCAACCAGACAATAGGCATTGATGTCGAGGGACGCAGACAGTTCAGCGACACCCTCCTGCAACGCACCTTCAGCGACGAAGAACAGGCTGCAATAAAGAATAGCGGCGACCCACAGAAAGAGTTTGCCTGGCTGTGGACACGCAAGGAAGCCTACTTCAAATGGACCGGCACCGGCATTCTGATGGACCACCTCAAGACCACCGAAGCCGAAGCCCGCGACGCCAGATGCAACATCTGCACCGTTCCCATCGTCACTACCGAAGATAGCGACAACGTCTTCTGGCTATCAATAGCCAATAGCACTGTAACCAACTGCGTCCCGCAGTTGGACGGGAATAGGATCATCATCTGCGAGGATGCAGATGGCTACAATGACATTTCTATAAACCCCAGGCCAAAAGTATGGTCGGCAGGGTCTACGAACAGCAATGGCGATGAAGGACGGCCGGAGATATGGTCGTAAGGATTGGTTGACGGCACTATGATGGCGCCTTCGTGCAAATAGATATGCACACCGACGGGGACACGCACACTTCCCGTTACATAACGGCCTACATAGAACTCCAGGCATCCCCCACCCTGCTGGGCAATGTAATCCACAGCGCGCTGGATAGAGTTGGTGTTGAGCGTAGTACCGTTGTTCTTGATGCCAAAACGGGAGGCCTTGTAGCGTTTGCCCAAACCGTCAGGCTCATCCGCTGACATCTGCTGAGCATCTTCCGACAAACCAACTGCCGCACGTTGCTTCACGATGCGGTAGCCTGGAGCTTTGACGCGAGTGCAGCCGTTGGCAACAAGCGTCTGCGGCGTGGCAGGGCGCGAATCAGTAACGGTGAGGCCGTTGACATCGTCGGCCACTATACAGGGACGATAGTCGTGATTGGCCACGGTCATACTGACATTCCGCAGCACGATATTGTCGGCGTGCCGCAAGTACAGCCCCCAGGCTGGCAGTTCCTTGAACATAGAGAACTCGGGGTACTGCGCGGTGCGTTCAGCTATGGCTGCCAACGACTGCGGGTCGCTGCCGCAGAAGGCGTAGCTGCTATCACTGCCGCCGGGGTAGTGAAACTCTATGTTCTCGAGAGTGATGTTCTCTATCCTGTGTCCAGGGGTACCCACGATGGAGGAGGGCGAGATGTTGCGGGGCATATCTTCCACAGGTCCCTCGTAACTGTAGCCGGCATCAGGCTTGTCAGCTGGGACTTCCACATAAACATTCTTGATAACAATATCTTTCAAGCAAGGGGTTACCGTTCCCTGCCGCCGCTCGGCGAAGCGCAGGAAGATAGGGTTGCCCGTATGTGTGGCGCGGAGGCCGTCGATGACGATATCCTGCAATGCTCCGCCATCGACCGAGGCGATGGTGATGGCGCTGCGGTAGGTGTCGCGTATGGTGATGTTGCGGAAGCGGAAATTGCGGAACGTGCCGCGAGTCATAGTGCCGAACTTGATGCCGTTGGCCGACGAGCGTCCGATGCAGTTCTCCACCAGCACATCCTCGGAAACGCCATCAACGCTGTGGCTCTTGAAGCAGAACACGTCGTCCGCGGCATCCATCGTGCAATTGCGTATCACCACGTGCTGGCAGTCGACAATATCGACGCCGTCGTTGTTCCAGTAGCTTTTGCTGTCCACCGTCTGGTTCTCGATGAGCAAGTGCCGGCATTGGTCGTACTGCTGGTTCCAACTGGCAGGATTGCGGAGCGTTATGCCGCTGACAACAATCCGCTCGCACTCGCGGAAGTGTATGTTCTCCGGACGGTTAGTCTCATTGGGGCGGTCATATTTCAGCGGATCCTCGACAAGGCCCAGGTGGATATAGTTCACCATATTGTTGGCCACTTCCCAACCGCGACCGTCGATGGTGCCGGCGCCGGTGATGGCGATGTCGTGCTGGCCTATGGCGAAGATGAAGGCCGTCCAACGCACGTAAGGGTCTTTGACATAGTCGAATGGATTGGTGGAACCGAGCAGGGTGGCACCGTTGTCCAGATGGAGCGTCACACCGCTTTTCAAGTATAGCGTACCGCTGACGAAGGTGCCCCGAGGTATTACCACGCGCACCGTCCGATTGCTAAGGACATACAGATTGTGGGCACTGTCGATGGCGGCCTGTATGCTTGTGGTGTTGAGGGTGACGGCATCGCCGCGAGCACCAAAATCGGTGACCGCAAGTTCTCGCTCCTGAGCGAAAGCGACAGCGGAGCAGAAGAGGAACAGTATAAAAAGGACTCGTTTCATTATTAAAAATGGTATTAATATCACGCACGTCCATTACCACAGCACCACCGGCATCAACAATCCCGACGGCGTGGTGGGCACATTGCGTTTGAGGACAAAATGCTGGACGACTTTGTCGTCTGTGAGCGTGTGGACATAGTTGTTGAGGGTGGTGGTGAGTTTGATTACTATTGTGTTGTCGCCTGGGTGGAAGACACCTGCCGGAATATGGAAGTCGCGCTCGCCAAACCAGATGGTGCCGCAGTCGATGCCGTTGACCGTAAGCTGGCAGATGTCGTGCGTCTCGCACCGCAGCGCGTGGTACCCGCCACTTGTCGGCGACGAGTCGAGGGTAACTACGGTGCTGTATTCCATTACGCCCGCAAAGCCGGCAAACGCCGTGTTGCGCAAGTCTTGCAGGGTATCGAGAGTGAGAATGGTGTCCCACTTCTCGACAGAATGATGGAGGGCAAGGGTCCATTCCTGCAACCGGCAAAGGGGATAACTGTCGCCCACATCGCGACCCCTTGCGGGAGGCTTCAGGCGAGGTTTGTCAAAGATGACGAAGTACGACTCCGACACGCCAAACGAGAGATGGTAGCGGCCGTCCGCTTCGGGAAATAACGGCCGTCGAAGACCCGTGTTGCAATCGTAGCGCCACGCCTGGCAGTTGCGGGTCACCTCCTTGGGGAAGGTGAAATATCCGCCGTGTCCAAGGTTGTGGTCGCGCATATCGGCATTGACAAAGAGGTACATATCCTTGCCATCGCCGGTTCGGTAGTGGTTCTGCAGCAGGAAGCGGTCGGGCCGCCCAACGGTGACGGCGTGAGGCAGCCGATGCCGGCGCTGCACCGAGGCATACCACTCAAGGTAACGTCCGTCGGCAGGCAGCGGCACACGCACGGTGTCGCGTTTGCGGATAATAGTCATCGTGCTGTCGTCAATCGCAAGCAACGCCTTGTAGCGCTTCTTGCCATAGCATAGGCACTTGCCGCGCCACCCCGCCTGCTGCAGCTGCCAGGGCGAGATGAAGTCGCAGTTGCCGCCGTTCTTGTGGACGGCCTCCCACAGCAGCTGCGGCGCCTCGTAAACGCTGCCCTTGGGATAGTTGGGGAACGGCTCCGTCTGCACGCCTATCTCGCCCCACATACGGTCGGTGGGGAGCAGGATGGCGATGTCGGTCTGCATATCGGCGTTTTGCAGCAGGGCGCTCATCCGGGCACGGTAGTCGTTCAGCAGGCGGAAATAAGGCCACCAGCTGTTCTGCTCGCTGAGGTAGCTGCCATACTGCACCCAGCCAGGGAATCCCGCCTCGGGCGGCGAGTAGTTGAAGCCGTGCCATACGCTATGGGTCGTGCCACTGAAGGCACTCATATCGCTGCCCACCTTGAGCAGCTCGAGGGTGGTCTCGAACAGACGGTAGGTGTTGGTCATCTCCTCGGCGCTGACGATGCGCTTGCCCGTCTGGTGAGCCGCCGATGACACATACTTGTTTATCATCGTGTAGGCGCGTCCGCGGCGATAGTCCTCGTCGCCCATCTCCTCCCCTACGCGGTGGCGCAGGTAGTTGGTGGTCCAGCTCTCGCCCTCGGGGATGTCATAGACCATACTGCTCTCCAAAGGGAAGAAACCGCGCCCGTAGGCCTGTCCACGCGACTTCACGCCCTGCTCGCGGCACCAGTCGGCAAAGACCGTTGTGAAGCGCTCATAGAGCAGCTCCGCCTTCGTCAGTTCAAAGTCGTAGCGCACCTGCTGCACCTGCCGCTTGAAGTCGGGCGACTGCTTGACACCGTACTCGTAGCTGACCACTTCGCCCAGCCGACCAGTCTTGAACATAGTGAACGGCAGCCACGGCATCAGGTCGTAGCCGCGGCGACGGCGGAACTCGTCGGCAAAGTCGGATGTCCAGTTGGCCCCCTCCAGCTCCATACTGTCAACGAAATAGGCGCGCAGCCAGTTCTTCATAGGGCCCAGGCGCTGCTCCAACCGCAGCTGCATACGGTCAAGGAACCGCCTTACCGCCTCACCGTTCAGATGGTCGAGTATCGGCCCCGAAGCGCCCGGGGCGCCGTTGATGACGCTTGCAAACGAGGTGCAACGCACCAAAGCGTAAAAGACATACTTGTTGTTGGGAGAAGGCCGCCAGGTGTTGCTGATTTGAATGGCAGGGGAAATCTCAATAGTGTCATTGTAGCCATCTGCGTCCCCCAAGATGTCGTTGTAGCCATCCAACTGCGGGACGCAGTTGGTTACAGTGTCGGGGACAACAAAAAAGTCCACCAACTCAAACTGGCGGTCCTGGTTAGGCACAGTCACTTTAGGATCCACTGCATCGAATATCTGCTGCTTGGTGACAACGAACGGAGCAGCCGTTTCGGGGTCCGACCAATCTATTTCAGCGGCATAGACAAGCATCACCTGCGCGCGGTGCTCCATCGGCAGCGTCTCGCTGCCGAAAGGCCAGCCGCTGCCCACCAGCAAGTCGCACTCCATACCAAGCCGTCGCGCCTCGCGAAGCGTGACGCCGAGGGCGTCAATCCATTCGTCGCCAAGCCACTCCAGCGAGGCAATGCCCAAGCTGTCGCAGCGTTTGGACGGAAACTCTATCGGGTTGATTTCCACGCCGCCTATGCCAGCGTCGTGCAGCAGCCGCAGCTCGCGTTTCAGCTCCACGGTGTCCACCTTGTCGCCGTTCCACCACCAGCGCACCCACGGACGATAGGGAGCGAGGCTATCGCCGTTCTGGGCACGGAGAGCCAGCGTGCACGCCAGCAGCAGGAGACAAACGATGATTTTCCGCATAACGAAAATTTTTGCAAAGATACGACAAAAGCACGAATTATTGGAAGATGCGCGCATTTTAACCTCGAATTGCACGAATTACACGAATTAATTTGTTGACATCAAGACATTTGTCTTGCCGGAAAAACACAAACTGCACCAATTGCACGAACCATAGCCGGAAACCAGATGCCTCATAACCCGTCCCTTTAGGCAACGGAACATCCCCTGTCCAACGCCGTCTCCGGAAGGGACCAACACCGTTCGTTGTCCAGTCGTTGTCCAGTAGTTGTTGTCCAGTCAATGACTGGACAACAACTGGACAACAACTGGACAACGACTGGACAACGAACGAAGATGGTCCTGCAAAACACTGGAAATGATACAGTTATGGTGCGGTGTTGCAATAGGGATTATACTGCTGATTATCAGCGGTTTATCCTATTTCAACTCCAAAAGGTACAAAAATCAATATCCGAAGAGTGCTATTTGCGGCAAGCAGACCATTGTGCCGCGCCGGTCTTTCCCTCCGGTTTTCAAGACAAAGGCGGGTCGTTTTTTTTGCTGATATTGCGGAAGCGGGTCGGCGTGATGCCCATCTCTTTCTTGAAAGCAGAATGGAAAGCCTGTCGGTTGCTGAAGCCGCACATTTCGCCAATGGCTTCGATTTTGTAGTTCCTGTAGTGCGAATCTTCAAGAAGGCAGATGGCCTCCCTGACGCGATAGCGGTTAAGGAATGAGGCAAAGTTCTGGTTGAGACACTTGTTGATGATATGCGACAGCGTGTTCTTGTTTGTTCCGGCTGCCTTGGCGAGTTTCTGGATATTCAGTTCGGCGTCAAGATATAGGTGCTGTTGCTCCATAAGGTCTTTGAGCTTTTGGAGCAGTTGATGCTCCTTGTCGTTTTCACACGTCGCCGAGTCGAAAGCCACCTGTTCAACCAATACGTCTTGGGACTTTTCGGCCTGCAGATTCTTCTTCATCAGCAGATGATAAGATTTCCGGCTGTGAAAATAAAGGAACAGGAGAACAAGATTTAATACAATAGAAATTGTCAGAATCATTATGGTGTTGTTTGGCGTAGTTTTATGGAATATGAAGTTAGGAGTGCAAGTGTTTTTCCAAGTGCAAAAATACATCAAAATGTTTTAATATACATCCGAGACGGTGTAAGAATTTGAAAAAAACGCTTTTTTTTACACCTTTATGCTCTTTATATTCGCGGCATATCGGCACAGGCCGGCGAGGATATAACGTTACAAAAGCTGTGCTGTTATAAATGTTTTCAAAACAACCGACTGCGACTTCTGGAAATTGATAAAAGCGACATCGGTGGGATTGGAAAACCGTGGTTAATTCTTACAACTTTTTATATTTTTTGACATTTTATGAGCTTTCAGATGGCTAAATTTGCAATGCAAATAATAAAAATTATGAAAACAGGAAAAGTACTTTTTTTAGCAGCGTTTGCTTTGCTTGCTTGTTTCAATGCTTCAGCGCAGCTGTCGTCAGCCGACAACAAGATAAGCATAGGAGGGTGGATTGACGGACAATACCGTATGACTTACGACGATGAGATGAGCACAGCCTTTCAAATACGCCGGGCCCGTCTCGACCTCAAGGGGAAACTGTCGAAGACGGTCGATTTCAGGCTGCAGGCCGATATGTCCTCCAGTCCGAAGTTGATCGATGCCTTTGTGCGGATGCGTTTCAACAAGGCTCTTGCCCTGCAGATAGGACAGTTCAAGATTCCCTTTTCGCTTGAGAACATTCTTTCGCCCCTCGACCTCGAATTAGCAGACAATGCGCAAGTTATAAGCGCTTTGTCGGGCTACAAAGATGTCACGGGGATAGCCAGCTTTGCCAATGGGCGCGACATAGGTCTGATGATAAGTGGAACCCTGTTTTCGGACGAGATAAAGGGCGAGGAGACATCAATCGTCAAATATGACATAGGCGTTTTCGGCGGAGGCGGCATCAACGTTTCACCGTCACGGTGGGGCAAGGATGTGTCTGGAAGACTGTCGATTACACCGTATGTGAGGTATCTGACACTCTCGGCCTCGTTTTATTTGGGCAATTACATCCTGCCCAACACAACAGCCGCCGGCGATACAAAGGGCGAGAGAAAGCGCTACGCCGTCGGTGCCCAGTACGCCAACGGACGTTGGGTGATGAGGGGTGAATACCTGTGGGGCAGGACTGGTATGGACCTGCTTGACGACCTGACCGGCACCTACAGCCTCGACCATTTAGAATCGCAGGGATGTTACATTACCGCCAGCCGATGGTTTGATTTACAGAAACCTGCCGAGGGACAGTTTGTTCCAAAGATGAGGCCTATTGTGCGTTGGGACTGTTATACTAAAGATGCATCAGATGGCACACCGAAGACATACTATTGGGCCGGCGTGGAATGCTGGCCGCAGAAATGTCTGCGCTTTCAGCTGGCATACAGATTACACAGAGACGAAATCACGTCAGACATCGACCATTGCCTGACGGCAATGACCACGGTAAAGTTTTGACAAATAGCAAAGAGTTGAATAACATTATAAAACCACATTACAATGAAGACGAAATTTATGATTTTTACGCTACTGTCCGCGATAGTGGCAATGAGCGTATCGTGTTCAGGCAACGCCACATCCACTTCGAGCGACGGCGACGAACTGAATGGCAGCATTTCAATCTCGGGAGCTTTTGCGCTCTATCCTTTGGCTGTTAAATGGGCCGAGGAGTTCCAGGAGATACACCCTCAGGTACGGATCGACCTTTCGGCCGGAGGCGCCGGCAAGGGTATGACCGACGTCCTGGCGGATGTTGTCGACCTCGGTATGGTGTCGCGCGAAGTGTATGATGCTGAACTGCAAAAGGGTGCACTTCCCATCGCCACAGCCAAAGATGCCGTGGTTATAACCTTCAATGCCGACAACCCCTACGCCAAAGAGCTGGTGAAGAAAGGCTTTTCGAAAGAGACTGCCACCAAATTATGGATTACCGGAGAGTATACAACCTGGGGGCAGGTGTTAGGGACCAACGACAAAACACCCATACACCTCTACACACGTTCCGATGCCTGTGGCGCTGCCGAGACTTTTGCCTTGTGGATGGAACGCAAGCAGGAAGACCTGTTGGGAACGGCCGTTTTCGGCGACCCCGGATTGGCCTCGGCCGTTCAATCCGACAAACTCGCCATAGGCTTCAACAACATTGGCTATGCCTACGACGAGAAGAGCCGCAAGCCCAACCCTGGGTTGCTGGTGATGCCTGTGGACGGCAACAACAGCGGAGTGATAGAGGACGAAGAGTACTTCTATGATACAAAAGACGACTTCATTTCGGCAGTGGCCAACAACAAATACCCTTCCCCGCCAGCCCGAGACCTGTATTTAGTCAGTCACGGGGTGCCGCAGAACCCCGTTGTGACCGCTTTTCTGGAGTACGTATTGGGCGAGGGACAGAAGCATAACGTCCCGACAGGCTACATCGGTATGAGCGAAGAGAAAATACAGCAGGGCCTTGAAAAGATAAGGAAATGAATGTCCGAATACTGAAGGACCGCGCGGCCAGAGACATAATGCTGACATTGACGGTATTATCCATCATTATGGTGGCCGCCATCGCTGTAGGGCTATATCTTAAGTCGAAGCCCGTTCTCGATTCCGAGTCTCTATGGACACTCCTGTTCAGTTCGGAATGGAAACCTCTCAAGGGCAAATTCGGTTTTTTCCCATTTCTGATGGGTACGGTGTGGGTGACGCTGCTTTCAATAGCCATAGCGCTGCCCATCTCGCTCCTTACAGCTGTGTTCCTTACGGAGTATGCACGGCCGTTGATAAAGAAATTCGTGTTCCCTGTGCTGGACATTCTTGCCGCGCTGCCATCGGTCATCTACGGAGTGTGGGGGGTGCTGGTGATAGTGCCTTGGGTGTCGAGAAGCGTGGCGCCGCACTTTGTGGACTTCTCGACAGGCTACACGGTTCTGGCTGCCGGCATTGTACTCAGCGTAATGGTTGTGCCACTGCTGGTGTCCCTTTTTATCGAGGTCTTTTCCTCGGTGCCTGTGGAGCTGCGCGAAGCATCGCTCTCTTTGGGGGCTACACGGTGGCAGACAGCATTGAGGGTGGTTATGCGGAAATCGCTGACAGGAATTTTAGCCTCGAGTGTGCTGGCTGTGTCGCGCGCTATGGGCGAGACGATAGCAGTATTGATGGTATGTGGCTGCGTTGTGGGATTGCCCAAAGGACTGCTTGACGCCTGCTACCCCATACCGGCCTTGATAGCAAACAACTATGGCGAGATGCTATCGATACCGCTGTACGAATCGGCACTGATGTTTGCAGCGTTGGTGTTGTTTGCTGTGGTTTTGATTTTCAATCTTGTATCGCGCGTAGTGCTATACCGTATAGAGAAGCAAAACGAGTAGATTATATTTTATGTAACAATACATTACCAATAATGAAAGTAGCACTAAACAAAAAAATCAAAGAAAACGTAGCCAAACTCTTAATGTGGCTGTCGATGGCGATTGTCGTTGTGTTGGTAGTGAGTGTAGTGTGGACCGTGTTTTCGAAGGGAGCCAAAGCAATGAGCTGGGATATGGTCAGCAAGTTGCCGGGCGGAGGCTTCTATATTGGCAAGGAGGGCGGTTTTCTGAATGCTATAGTGGGATCACTTATGATTGTTGGGGCGTCAACGGTGCTTGGCCTTATTGTATCTATACCTATCGTGTTGTTTCTCAACGTATATTTACGGAAAGAGTCACGGTTGGCATACGTTGTGAGGCTGGCTTTCGATGTGCTTTTCGGAGTGCCCAGCATTGTTTATGGTGCCTTCGGTTTTACACTGATGGTTTGGTTTGGACTGAGAACATCGTTGCTTGGAGGTATAATAGTGATTACACTGCTCATAATACCCATTTTTGTGCGCACAATGGACGAGGCGTCGCGCAATTTTCCGAGGGGTATACTTGATGCCTGTCTGTCGCTGGGTGCCACACGATGGGAGACGCTGAAGGTTGTGGTACGGCAGATTGCACCCGGCATAGCAACAGCGACGCTACTCTCCATCGGGCGCGCCATAGGCGACGCCGCCAGTGTGATGTTCACGGCTGGATACACAGACAGCATCCCCACATCGCTGTCCCAGCCGGCGGCGACACTGCCACTCGCTGTCTTCTTTCAGCTCAGCAGTCCGATTCCGGAAGTTGTCGACCGTGCATACGCCGCGGCATTGGTTCTGACAATAATTGTTCTATTGATAAGTATAGCAGGACGGTTTATCACTTCGCGTTTTTCAAGACACAAGGTCTGACGAGAATATTCTTTGACTATGTGCGTTTAACGCGTCTATCCTTAACAAAACAATTGTCATCAAATATGATAGAAACAAAGAAACTGAATGTATATATAGGTAAAAACCACATCCTGAAGGACATCGACCTTCAATTTCCAGAGAGGCAGATAACGTGTATAATAGGGCCTTCGGGATGCGGCAAGAGTACATTGCTGCGCACGCTCAATCGCCTAATCGATTCTACCGAAGGCGTGCGCCTGGAAGGTCAAGTCCTTGTGGACGGAGAGGATATCATCAGCAGTGGAGCCGAGGTTACGGAATTGCGTCGCAGGATAGGCCTTGTTAGCCAACGTCCGTGTCCGCTTCCGATGTCCATCTTCGACAATGTGGCTTACGGCTGCCGCATAAACCGTATGTTCAAAAAGCGCCGGGAGTTGGTTTATCACGTGCGTCAAAGCCTGCGCTCTGTAGGCATTTTGGACGAGATAAAAGGGCGTATGCGATCGCCTGCCGCGCGCCTGTCGATAGGACAGCAGCAGCGACTATGCCTGGCCCGGTCGTTGGCCGTTCAGCCTGAATACATACTTGCCGACGAAGCCACAAGCGCCCTTGACCCTATATCAAGCAAGAAAGTCGAGGACCTCTTTGTTTCACTTAAGGACAAGTACTCGATTATTATGGTGACCCATACCCTTAGGCAGGCACTCCGCATTGCCGACAATGTTGTCTTTATGTATCTTGGTGAGATTATTGAAACAGGCCCTGCGACCGAGGTTTTCAACAACCCTAAGAACGAACTCACTCAGAAATACCTTTCCGGTGCGTTCAGCTGATTGTCAGAGTTTATGATTTGTAACTAAAGTTAAACCCTTTAAACCTTAAACTTTACTAAATGAAACTTACACATTTAAAAGAATTGGAGTCTGAATCGATATATGTGCTGCGCGAGGTGGCAGCACAATTCGAGAGTCCCGTAATACTTTTCTCGGGAGGCAAGGACTCTATAGTGGTTACATATTTGGCTTACAAGGCTTTCTATCCTGCCAAACTGCCGTTTCCGTTGCTTCATATCGACACGGGGCATAACTTTATTGAAACCCTTGAATACCGCGACCGTCTTGTGGAAAAATTAGGAGCACGCCTGGTTGTCGGTTCGGTGCAAGAGAGCATCGACAGCGGGAGGGTGAAGGAGGAAAAAGGCTATAATGCCAGCCGCAACCGACTGCAGACCACCACACTGCTCGACACTATAGAGAAGTACAAGTTCGATGCTTGTATTGGTGGCGCCCGTCGTGATGAAGAAAAGGCCAGAGCGAAAGAACGTTTCTTTTCGCATCGCGACGAATTCGGGCAGTGGAACCCCAAAAACCAGCGTCCTGAGCTGTGGAACAACTTCAACGGCAAGAAGAACATAGGCGAACATTTCCGCGTGTTCCCCATAAGTAACTGGACCGAAATGGATGTGTGGCAATACATATACGCAGAGAAGATAGAGTTGCCTTCACTCTATTTCACGCATACCCGTCGCTGTGTGCTTCGCGACGGAGTTTGGCTCGCCGCCGAACCGTGTATAACCTTGCGTCCTGACGAAGAGGTGGTTACCCGACGGGTCCGCTGCCGCACAATAGGTGACATAACCTGTACCGGACTTACTATAAGCGAGGCAAACAGTATAGAAGATATCATTGACGAGATTGCCGCAACGCGGGTGACCGAACGCGGAGGACGCGCCGATGACAAACGCAGCGAGACGGCAATGGAAGACCGCAAAAAAGAGGGTTATTTTTAACAAAACGAAAGAACGTAAACAATGAACAACGGATATTTGGATATGGAACTGCTACGCTTCACCACTGCGGGAAGCGTGGACGACGGCAAGAGTACCTTGATAGGAAGACTGCTTTATGACAGCAAGTCTATTTTCGAGGACCAGTTGGAAGCCGTGAAACAAGCTTCAGAAAGCCGTGGAAACGAGGAAGTGAATCTGGCCCTTCTCACCGACGGTCTGCGAGCAGAACGCGAACAGGGCATCACTATAGATGTGGCTTATCGCTATTTCGCGACACCTAAGCGCAAATTCATCATCGCCGACACACCAGGACATATACAATATACACGCAATATGGTAACAGGAGCATCGACTGCCGATCTGGCCCTCATTCTTGTCGACGCACGCAACGGAGTGGTTGAGCAAACGGTCCGCCACAGCTGCATAGCCTCGCTGCTGGGTATTCCCTATATTTTTATATGCGTCAACAAAATGGATCTTGTGAACTTTGAACAAGACCGTTTTGAGGAGATAAAATCCCACTATCTTTCGATGGCCGAGAGTATGTCGATACATTCACAACTGCGTTTTATACCCATTTCCGCCAAACACGGCGACAATGTGGTGAAGGAATCTGCTAATATGCCTTGGTATTCAGAAGGCACTTTGATGCATCTGCTCGAAACCGCACCCATCAGTCATAAAACGGGTAGCGACGAGCAAGTGATGAGGTTCCCTGTACAATACGTAATACGACCTATTTCAGACCGTTTTCCCGACTATCGCGCCTATGCCGGCCGGCTTGCAGAAGGCACGGTACACGTAGGTGACGCGGTAGAAATCTTCCCCTCAAGATTGAAGTCGAGAGTGAAAGCTATAATGCAAGCCGAAAAATCATTGGACGAGGCCTACGCACCACAATCGATATCCCTGCTGCTTGAGGACGATATCGATATTAGCCGTGGAGATATTATTGCTTCCCCGTTGGGAAGGCAGATGCAGGTCAATCAGACCCTTTCCTTGATGTGCTGCTGGCTTAACCCCGAACCGCTGAGGCTTGGAACACGCTACATTCTGAAGACTGCCACTGCCGAAACTATGGCTATCGTCAAGAACATCGACTACCGTCTGAACATCAATACTATGCAAAAAGAGAATGACATATCGACGCTTAATATGAACGACATCGCCTGCGTCACCATCCGTACATCCAATCCCGTGGTTTTCGACAGCTACCACCACAACCGCACAACCGGCTCGCTGATTCTCATCGATCCTGCAACGTTCGAAACCATCTGCGCAGGTATGATTTGTTGAGATGCAAGATCGGGAAACATATAAATATCAACCTTTAAACCCTTTTATCCAAAAACTATACCAAATGTACACTCAAGAAGAAATAGCAGCTCTGAACCTGCAGTTCAAGAACTCCACCCCGCAGCAGGTACTGCAATATTTTATGGAGAAATATGGCGAGCGACTGGCACTTTCGTCGAGCCTGAGTATTGAGGACCAGACTCTCACCGATATGATGCTCAAAATAGACAAGCAAGCCCATATCTTCACGCTCGACACTGGTCGTCTCTTCCCTGAAACCTATCAGTTGATCGATCAAACCAACGAGTACTATGGCGTGAAACTTCGCGTTTTCTGCCCTCAAACAGAAGACCTACAGCGCTTTGTTGCCACAGAAGGCATCAACTCATTTTACGAAAGCATTGAAAAGCGGCACGCTTGTTGCCAGGTACGGAAGCTCGAGCCTCTGTCGAGGGCTTTCCGCGATCTCAATGCGTGGGTGTGTGGCTTGCGCAGTTCTCAATCTATCACCCGTAATTCAATGCAGTTGATAGAATGGGATGAGCAACACGGGCTGCTAAAAATCAATCCTTTGATTCATTGGTCCGAAGAACAGGTTTGGGATTATATCAAATCAAATCGTGTCCCATACAACCGTCTGCACGACAAAGGTTTTCCAAGCATAGGGTGCGAACCCTGCACTCGGGCTGTGCGCCACATCGATGATATTCGTGCTGGCCGGTGGTGGTGGGAGAGTCCCGAACACCGCGAGTGCGGCCTTCACAAGCAGTGAACAGCCGACTCCAAGAACATTCTCAATTTATAGAAAAATTTCGTAATTTTGCACCGCTACTTAGCGGTGCTTTTTTATTATAAACAATTATAAATCAATGAATAATAGAAAAATAATCATACCATTGCTTCTGCTGTTGCTGCCGTTGGGCGGCGCGGCGCAAGCCCCGGCGGAACGCGTGAATGTTTTTATCGGCACCAACGGTATGGGCCACACCTTCCCCGGTGCCTGTTTCCCTTACGGGTTTGTGCAACTGAGCCCCGACACCGACACAATTCCCCACAACATCAAAGGGGTATATCAGCCACGTGTCTATGACTACTGCGCTGGCTACCAGCACCGCGACAGTAGCATCGTGGGCTTCAGCCACACTCATTTCAGCGGTACGGGCCACAGCGACTTGGGCGACTTCCTCATTATGCCCTACAGCGGCGAAACAAAACTGAACCCCGGCACAGCCGACAACCCCGACGGTGGCTACCGCCAGCGTTTCCGCCACGAAACCGAGGTGGCCGAACCAGGCTATTATGCCGTAACGCTCGACGACGACAACATTCGCTGCGAGCTCACCGCCACGCCACACTGTGGCATTCACCGCTACATATTCCCCAAAGGGGCAGCGCAGAAAATCATCCTCGACCTTAACCACAGCCTCTACAACTACGACGGTAAGGTGCTGTGGGCGGAATGCGTTGTAGACAAGGACGGGAGGCTGACAGGATGGCGTATGACCAGCGGCTGGAACCGCTGCCGCAAGCTGTACTATTGCATCGAGTTCAGCAAACCCATCAAGCAGTATGGCTATCACGACTTCGCTCCGCAGACGTACAATGGCTTTTGGAACCGTTTCGACCAGGAACACAACTTCCCCGAAATGGCAGGACACAAGCCTGTGTGCTGGTTCGAATTCGAGGACAACGGCAGCGACACTCTCGAGGTCATCGTTGCCCTCTCGCCCAACAGCACGGATGGCGCTTTTAGGGCCTTGCAGCGCGAAGGGCACCGGTACTCGCCTTCCGCCGATTGGAAAATTTTCCGCGACAAGCCTGAGGGCGACACGCTACTCATCGTCCACAAGGGCGATCCGCGATACCGCAACAATTTCGACATTGCGCGCGAACTGGCACGCATCAACTGGAACCGTATGCTGGGACGCATCGAGGCACAGGGGGCCGACGACGCACTGGCAATGCTCTACACCTCTTACTACCACACTATGATTAATCCCTCTATCTATCAAGATATTGACGATAAAAACTTCGACGGTCACACCCAATATACCATCTTTTCGCTGTGGGACACCTATCGCGCCCTGCACCCCCTCATCAACCTCACCGACACCGCCCTCAGCCGCGACCTCGCCCTTTCGCTCTTCAGCCATTATCAGCACAGCCCACAACGTATGCTGCCCGTATGGAGTCACCACGGAGGCGAAAACTGGTGTATGATTGGCTATCACGGCATCTCGGTTATGGTGGATGCCGCCGTCAACACGCTCCACCCTGACATTGAGAAAGAGCTGGAAACTATGGATGCCGCCCTCAGTACCTCAAATGTAGATTATTACGACTTCACGGGACTTTACAAGCAGTTAGGCTATGTTCCCTTCGACAAAAGCCGCAACGGGACCTCTGTCACCCTCGAGAATGCCTACGAGGACTGGTGCGTCTATTGGGCGATGTTGTGCGGATTGGAATACGAGCTGCCCCACGCGCCAGGCTATTCAGACTCGGTAATTGAAAGCTACCGCCAGCGGGCATTGAACTATCGCAACGTTTATAAGGACGGTTTTGTCCGCGCCCGTTACAGCAACGGCAGCTGGAAGACCGCCTTCAGCCTCCTTTCGACCAGCGGCGAAGGTCTGATTGAGGGCAACGCCTGGAACTACAGCTTCTATGTTCCACACGATGTGAACGGTATGATGCAAATGATGGGCGGAGAAAAGGCTTTTGTCAGCAAGCTGGACACACTCTTCACGATGCACGTCCCCGACCACTTCTTTGCCGAGACCGAGGATGTCACCCGCGAAGGAATGCTAGGCGGCTACGTACACGGCAACGAGCCTTCGCACCACATCCCCTACCTCTATATGTGGACCTCCCAGCCGTGGAAGACACAGTACTGGGTGCGCGAGGTGATGAACCGTATGTACCGCAACCATATCGACGGTCTTTGCGGCAACGACGACTGCGGCCAAATGTCGGCCTGGTATATCTTCAGTGCTATGGGCTTCTACCCCGTCTGCCCCGCCAGCGGACAGTACGTCATCGGTGCCCCTTACCTACCCTATATGCGTGTGCAAATGGGCAGCGGCAAGCATCTCGAAATCAAAGCTCCCAACGTGAGTGACAAAAACCGCTATATCCAGCAGGTGCGCTGGAACGGCAAGCCCTACACACAAACCTACGTCACCTACCAGATGCTGATGCAGGGCGGCACCCTCGAGTTCGATATGGGCAGCAAACCTAACAAGCGCCTCTTCCAAAAGCCCGACACCAAACCATATAGTCTAAGCAAATAATCTTGGGGGATAAAAAAAGAGGCGGCAAATAAATTTATTTGCCGCCTCTTTTCTGTGGAGCTGGGCGGGTTCGAACCGCCGTCCATACAAGTAACTGATGTGCTTTCTACAAGCTTATTCCGTGGTTGGTTTTCGAGGCCACTCCGGACGCGGACACCCAAGGCGACCCTTATCCCCTAAACTTTCACCGGCACTTCGGGGCCTTGTGCCGGCTATCCCGTCTTTGCGAGCGCCTCCGAGTCAGCAGCCGACGGTCGGGGCAGCTGGGAGACGTCTTGTTCCCGCAACTGTTGCGGGAATTAAGCTAACCTACTATGCTTCGGTTAGGCAGCAAGAGCGTAGTTATTTTCGCCAATTATTGTTCTGCATCGGTTTTCAAGGCTGCTGATGCGTGAGCCTGCTTGCTTACAAATCCATTATCCTTGCTGTCAAAACCAGTCAGCCCCGTTATAAAGTTTAGAGTTGACAGTTTAAAGTTTGAAGAACTATAAACGGATTTTCCACACAAAAAAAGCCCTCATATGAGAGCTTCTCTGTTTGGCGGTCCGGACGAGACTCGAACTCGCGACCCCATGCGTGACAGGCATGTATTCTAACCAAACTGAACTACCGAACCGTTTGCAATATTTGAAAGACCTTTCCTTAATTGCGAGTGCAAAAGTACGACTTTTTTTGATACTGACAAATTTTTTTTCATTTTTCAATAAAAATAATTTTGAAACACTTGATTCTCAATAGCTATACTTTTCACAACGCCACACTGAAACGAGTGCAAAGTCACGTATTTCTTTATTGTTTTCAGCAAATTTCGTACCTTTGCAAAACAATACGAACATAAAACAAGCGTATCAGATTAATAATAAGACTAATATGCATACTGAAGCAAACCAAATACGCAATATCATATTCGACTTTGGTGGTGTAATCCACGATATTCGCTACGAGAATGTCGGCGAGGCATTCGTACGCCACGGCATCACAAATCTCGGCGACTTCTACAGCAAAGACTTTCAGACCCCAGAAATGGACCAATTCGAGAAAGGCCTCCTCTCCCCTGCCGAGTACCGCAACTACATTCGCCGTATGACTGGCCGAAACCTCAGCGACAGCGACATTGATGACATTGTCAACGCCATCCTCATCGACGTCCCGGCCGAGCGCGTGGAACTGCTAATCCGGCTGCGCGACAGCTACCGCCTCTTTCTCTTCAGCAACACCAATCAGATAAACTACGACTGTTTCACCTCCCGACTGCAGCAGAAATTCGGCTTCGACATCTTCGAGCGCTGCTTCGATGCAGCCTACTTCTCGCATTTTATGCACTGCCGCAAGCCCTCGCCCGACGGTTTCCGCCAAATCATAGACGAGCAGCACCTCGCCCCCGATGAGACCCTTTTTATTGACGACATAGCCAAGAACCTCGATGGCGCCCGCACCGTCGGCATCCACGGCCTGCACCTCGCCAGCGGCACAATCCTCGACCTGTTCGACAAAGAAAGATTGGTTTGGTCAAAATAACAACATCAAGCTGCTTTCTATTCTTTTCCCTGCTTTAGCACAATTGTTTTGATAAACTATCGTGACAGAGCAAGACGGAACCCGCAGAAATAGTAGCGTCCCGACGGCTCGTCGAAATCAACCCGGCACTTTACTCCGAGTCCGTTCTCGACTTTCTCGACCAGGGAATACACCCACTTGTCGTTTCTTCGCTTGTAACTGACGAAGATACGTTCGTTTGCCATAACATTGCCGATGGAATCAAAATGCAAATATACAAAAATCTTGTTTCGCAGGCGACATTGTCTGCGAAACAAAAAAAAGAGGACACCGTTCGGAGTCCTCTTTTTTATCACTGCAACGCTTCGTATTACATAGCGTTGACCTGCTTCATAAGTTTAGATTTGAGGTTAGCGGCTTTGTTCTTGTGGATTACGGAACGCTTTGCCAGTTTATCGATAATCGAGACCATCTTGGGCAGACGTTCGGTAGCCACGGCCTTGTCCTCGAGAGCACGGAAATCACGCAATGCATTGCGCATAGTCTTTGCGTAATATCTGTTCTCAACTCTTTTCTTTTCGCTTGAGCGGATTCTTTTTTTTGCTGACTTGTGATGTGCCATAATAATTACTATCTTCTTTTTTCTTGTTCTTGTACTCCGTGCGGGATTCGAACCCGCGATTTTGAGAATGAAAATCTCACGTCCTGGGCCAGCTAGACGAACGGAGCTCCTTTTGCCATTGATTGCTAAACGGTTGTTGGATGGTGATTTATAGCCTTTCCGACAGCATATTCAACTCTCAAAAGCGGATGCAAAAGTACAAACATTTTCAGAACTGGCAAAATTTTTTTTCACCGTTCAATGTAGACAACTGCCCTTATGCGTCTGTATCTGCCTGGAAACGAAAACCTAACCGTTTGGCTGTCACCAGTGATTTTTTGTCAAAATTATTGCGCATTTCACCCACCGAAACCACCTTTACTTCATCATACGGAGGGGTCAAAAGATCAAAATTGGTGGTATACTCGATAGCCGACTCAACTATATTTTGCACCGACTCGTTGGTAATCAGCGAGGTATTGAAATTATTGTATAGCATACCCAGTTCGCGTTTTCCCTCGATAAAGTAGTGTTTTTCCTTGTTGACAAACACACGGCCAATCAAATACCCCAAATCGCTGTCACGTTGATAGAGGAACGAGTCGGTCAGGAAGTTGTATATCTGTATCACACCGCAATAAGAACGCTCCTGATCCTCGCGGATATAAGCCGACTTCATAACCTCGTGGTTACGCGAGAATTCAAAGATATTGGTGTGCATCATAAAGACAAGCGTGTCGCTTGCAAAACGGATTTCAAACTCAAAGTCGCCACGGTCGATGAAATCGAAGCGCATATCCTTCTCGGTTTGCTTGTTACGTTCCTTAAGCTGGGCAATAATATCCTTTGCCGTCGTGCGGAACAATTCGAATGTCTCTATGGTTGAATAATATATATCGTGCTTAAGCTCCCCTTTTGAAAATATGAGGTCGCACAACTCTTTTTTCATTTCCATAACGAATAAATTTATAAATTCTTTTAAGATATATACAAACTCATTTCCGCCTCATCAAGATGTCAACCACTTTGCACAGGCGCATACTGGTCTGGTTAATCTCGCCGCTGCCGTCGATGCAGACAAGCAGACCCGAGACCTTGTAATAGTCCGTGACAGGCTTGGTTTTGGCATCGTATTCCTCCAGGCGGTGGCGGATAGTATCATCGTTGGCATCGTCGGCGCGGCCGGAAATCAAGGCGCGCTCGTGGATGCGCCGCACCAGTTCTTCACGAGGAGCGTCAATAGAAATAACGCAGCTCATACGGCGACCGTGGTTTTTAAAGAGGAAATCAAGAACCTGCGCCTGCTGGACGGTGCGCGGGAAACCGTCGAGGATAACACCCTGTTCGGTCGATGACAGGGCCTTGTCAACCAGACTGACGACAACGTCGTCGCCCACCAGATCGCCTCGCTCCATCGTGGCTTTGACGCGATGGCCAAGAGGAGTCCCTGCCTCAATCTCGGCACGAAGCATATCGCCCGTCGAAAGATGCAACAAATCGTATTTCTCGGCCAAAATGCCGGCGTGTGTGCCTTTACCAACCCCAGGTGCACCAAAAAGAACTATATTTTTCATTGTATAAATTTTATATGCTTAAATACGTACATCAAGAAACATTCCAATCACACACGCTAAATACCCTTCGGGAATTATTGACACTCAATTTTTTCTGAAATGTACAAAACCGGCATTGAAACGACATCCGGCTGACAAAATGTCAGTCGGCCGCCGGTGTATGTCATCATTTCAGTTCCCACGTTGCGCCGTCCTTGCCGTCCTTGACAGCGATGCCGAGAGCCGACAGGCTGTCGCGAATCTTGTCGCTGGTGGCCCAGTCCTTGTTAGCCTTGGCAGTGGCGCGCACGTCCAGTATCATCTGCATCAGGCCGTCAATCAGCGCCGTATTGTCCGACGAAGCCTCGTCTCGCAGCCCCATAACGTCAAACACAAAGATCTGGAACACCGACTTCAACTCGTCAATGTCCTCCTGTGTCAGCGTAGCCTTGTGGTCGTTGACGGTGTTGATAACCCTCGCGGCATCAAACAGATGCGAGATGACGATGGGCGTATTCATATCGTCGTTCATAGCATCATAGCACAGCTGGCGGTAGCCCTTCACATCCACCGAGCTCTCCTTCGAAGGCTGCAGCGAGCCGAGGGTCTTGAAGGCCTGCATCAGGCGGTTGTAGCCCTTCTCGGCAGCTTGCAGGGCCTCATTGCTGAAGTCTACAGTGCTGCGGTAGTGGGCCTGCAGGATGAAGAAGCGTATCGTCATCGGGCCGTAGGGCTGTGCCAGCATCTCCTTGCCGTCCTTGTCCTTGTGGCTGCCGTCGAAGAACTCGCCAAGGGTGATGAAGTTGCCCAGCGATTTGCCCATCTTCTGACCGTTGATGGTAATCATATTGTTGTGCATCCAGTACTTGCAGGGTGCGTGGCCGGTCGAGGCTACGCACTGCGCTATCTCGCTCTCGTGATGCGGGAAGACAAGGTCCATACCGCCGCCGTGGATGTCGAACGGCGAGCCCAAATACTTGGCACCCATTGCGGTGCACTCGGCGTGCCAGCCCGGAAAGCCGTCGCTCCAGGGCGATGGCCAGCGCATAATGTGCTCGGGCGAAGCCTTCTTCCACAGGGCGAAGTCGCCGGCAAAGCGCTTCTCCTCCTGGCCGTCCAGCTCGCGCGTGGTGGCCAGCATCTCGTCGATGACGCGGCCGCTGAGCTGACCATACCTGTGGGTCTCCTCTTGATACTTGCGTATGTCGAAATAGACGCTGCCGTTGCTGACGTAGGCCAGGCCAGCGTCAAGAATCTTCTGCACCAGCTCTATCTGCTCAATGATATGGCCACTGGCGTGGGGCTCGATGCTGGGCCGCAGCACGTTCAGGCGGTCCATAGCTGCGTGGTAGCGGTTGGTGTAGTACTGCGCCACCTCCATCGGCTCCAGCTGCTCCAGGCGGGCCTTCTTTGCAATCTTGTCCTCGCCCTCGTCGGCATCGTGCTCCAGGTGTCCCACGTCGGTTATATTCCTCACATAGCGCACCTTGTAGCCCAAATGCTGCAAGTAGCGGTACAGGACATCGAACGTGATTGCCGGGCGCGCGTGGCCCAGATGGGCGTCGCCATACACCGTCGGTCCGCAGACATACATTCCCACACGCCCCGGCGTAATGGGCGTGAAGAGCTCCTTCTGGTGACTTAACGTATTATAAATCAAAAATTGTTGTTGCATATCGATGTTGTTTTTTACTTCTTAATGTAAGACAGAAAGTCGAGGTCGATCGACAGTGATATGAAGGGCTTGACGAGCCAGGATTTGGCGGTGATGTCGTCGAGGGTCAGCACCGGCTCGAGCGACTGACCGGCAGAGTAGCCTTCGATAAGCATCTCGTATTCACAGATATTGATACCCACGGTGAGGTAAAAGAAGTCCACAAAGCGGAAGCTGGGGCCTATGTAGAAGTTCTTGAAGAAATTGCTGCCGCCAAAGCCGACATAGATGCCCAGGTCGTAGTTGAACTTCTGGTCAAAGCGCGGTATTTCAGGCAGTCGCGACAGCGTGTCCCTCTTCGGCTTGCTTTCGAAATAGTCCGTGAGGTCCCACAGCATCACCGACGCACCGGTGACGAAGTCGAACTCAATGTCGCCGGCATTGCGGTTGCGAACCACCTTCGAGTAGGTCACCGTGCCGCTTTCCACGGCCTCGGGCGTGAGGCGGATATCCCAGTCGGGCGTGCGGAAGAAGCGCATAGCTATGCCCTGTATGGGGCGCACTTTCTTCTTCTTGTTCAGCGTGATGGCCGCCTTTTCCTCGGCATCCTTGGCTTTCTGGGCCAGGTATTTGTTCTCCTCCTGCTTGCGTATGTTCTCTATCTCGACGGCGTTGACGCGCTTCTGCAGCGAGTCGACCAGATGGCGATAATGCTCCTTTTCCGTCAGCAGGTGCGAGTAGTTCTCGCGCTGCGACTGGAGCGTGGATTCCTTGGCGTCAATGTCCTTCTGCAAGTAGGCGATTTCGCGGCTCTTGGCGTCGATGCTGGCCTCCTTAGCCCTGAGTTCGCCCTCCCATTTGGCCTTGTCGACGGTCGAGTTGGCCAGCGCCTGACGGTAGAGTTCCTCCTTCTCGGCCACAAGCCGCTCCTTTTCCTGCATTGCTGCCTTCTGCTCGTCCATCAGGCGGTTCTTCTCTTGCAGCTGCCTCTGGAACAGGTCGTTGGCGGCGATCAGCGAATCCTTCAGCATCTCCAAATCATTCATACGCCGCCTTAAAGTAGCCAGCAGCACCTCGTTAGAGTCGAGCCTCGAGGTCAACGCGTCGAACTGGCTCTGGCAGAACCGCAGCGAGTCGCGCACCTCGTCAACCGACTGTCCGCGGCAAGGGACAAAGACAAACAGGGCCATCATCAAGGCGACGAACAGTTTGATTCTGTGCATATCTTCTGTTTTTCTCACTAATAACGACTAATAATCGACTGATTTTAAACGTCTTCAACACACTTCACACTATCAATGCGAACTGCAAAAATACAAAAATAATGGCTACACAGCAAAAAAATCGTCAGAAAAACGTATTTTTGCAATTCGCAACAGTACCCGAAAAAAGGTACAAAATACAAGGAATCAAGAAAGTAACGGCAAAACAATGACAGGTTTATTCTCACATACAACATCAGTCCCGCACGGTACCAAGTCCGTTCGTTGTCCAGTTGTTGTCCAGTTGTTGTCCAGTTGTTGTCCAGTCATTGACTGGACAACAACTGGACAACAACTGGACAACAACTGGACAACGAACGGACTTGGTATGCTCCTGAAGCGGCTTTTTTCCGGCCCTGCAGCGGGGCGAGGCTTGCCCCACGGCTTCCGGATCGTTGCATCGCTGCTACTCATATTCGCCTTGTTCCAAGATATTTACGCCCAGCGGACAGTCCAAAACGGAATCCAATTCCGCCCTGGCGACAGCCGGCATATGTCGTTCGGCTTCACCCTGGCCGACATACACTCGAACGCCTGCGACGCCCGCTATTCCGCGCTGACCTCGCCGGCCACCAACAGTTTCAGCAACGAAACGGGCAGGCCAATGCTGCCGGTCTACCGTCAAATCATAGAGATACCCGACGGAGGCGAGTTGATAATAACCATAGACACAGCCGATTGGGAGCTGCAGCCGTTGAGCGGCATAGGGTGCAGCGACGCCGTCAGGCCGGTGGCCCCGGCCAGCATCAAGAGCGCCGGGAGCCGCGAGCCTTTGCCCGACAGCTCAATCTACGGCCAAGACCTGTTCTATGGCGGCGACATAGTGAGCATCAAGCCTTTAGGCACTATGCGCGGCAGCAGGCTTGCAATGCTGACCGTTGCACCGGTCGCCTACAACGATGCGCGCCGGCAGGTGCAGCTGTGCCGCCGTCTTGCCGCAACGGTCACTGTGTCAGGCAAGTGCGCCGGCGGAAAGCTGCGGCCGTTGCGTGGCAACCCTTTGGCCGAAAGCGGCGAGGCAGCGTCGAAAAACTACACCAATATCCTTGCAACAAGCGACAGCCCAATAACTTATCTCATCGTATCGCCGCCGAAATTCCGCGAGGTGCTGCAGCCTTTCATCGCCTGGAAACGGCAGGAAGGCTACCTTGTGGAGGAGTACTACTGCGAATCGTCGAACAAAGAGGCAATCAAAAGCCACCTCCAGCAGCGCTACGACAACGCCACGCCCGGCCGCCCGGCGCCGCTGTTCATACTGCTTGCTGGCGACGTGCAGGAGATAGGCGTATGGAATGCGCGCCACAACATTGAGGGCCTTCTTGTGCATCAAACCGACCTCTACTATGCCGAGTTTACGGGCGACTATCTGCCCGACGCGCTGATAGGGCGCCTTTCGGCAAGCGACACGGCCACAATGCGGCAGATAATAGCCAAAACCCTTAGCTACGAGCGCTTTATGCTGGCAGACAGCAGCTATCTGGGCCGAAGCCTGATAGTGGCCGGCAAGGAGGAGACCGAGCCCGCGCCCACCGCCACCAACGGACAGGTGAACTACCTGAAATCGTGCATCATAGAGCACGACAGCCTGCACGACACGATATGCTACTACAACCCCGCGTCAGACACGCAGGGCGAGACCATCAAAAGCCACATCCGCCAAGGCGTGGGGCTGATAAACTACACCGCCCACTGCATAGCCACGAGCTGGATGTATCCTCGCATCGGCCTGTCCTTCTTCGACTCGCTGCCGGCCGACGGCAGTCTCTTCATCGCCGTGAACAACTGCTGCAGAGCCAACGAAATCATAGGCGACTGCCTTGGCGAACACCTGCTGAGGAAAGGCGGGAGCGGCGCGGTAGGCGTCATCGGCGCCAGCAACGAGACGCTGTGGGACGAGGACTACCACTGGAGCGTGGGGGGCGAAGGGAGCCCCTCGCTGTTCCCCCAATACCAAGCCGGCCTTGAGGGTGCCTACGACCGCTTGTTCCACACCCACGGGACGGCACCGGCAGAGCACGCACCCACGATGGGCCAGATGCTCACCGCCGGCAACTGGGCCGTCACAGCCAGCGGTTCGCCCTACGATGCATTCTACTGGGAGGTCTACTCGCTGCTTGGCGACCCGTCGCTGATGCCCTACATA
>CAJOMZ010000015.1 GCA_905236645.1 uncultured Bacteroidales bacterium | reverse complement strand
GTCCGTCCCGAAGGCAAGACCGACGAGCAGGTGGCCGACGAGGGCCTCAAGTGCCTTGAAGAATGGATGCACGAGATAGGCGTTGTCACCCACTCGCGCGAGCTGGGCGTCACCGAGCAGAACATCGAGGCCGTCGCCGACGCTGTCATTATCCTGCCCGTAGGCTACCGCACCCTGACCCGCGCCGAGGTGGTCGAGATTCTGAAGGAGAGTCTGTAGGATTCGTAATCTGAAGCGACCTGCACGAGATAAGGTGGAGAAACAGATCGGTCACAGCATAATCTCTCGAGAACGAGCCTCTGAATACTTGAAGTCTATAGATACAGAATTAAAAGAAGAAATAGAGATTTCCAAATAAAAATAGTATATTTGCAATCTGAATAGAAGCTTTTTCTTTGATGCGAATTTCTTTGTAGGTGATTGAATGCTATTGCTTTGCAGGGATAATTCGTATCAGAGCCTTAATTTGACAAATTATGAAAATAGAGTTTTTGGGAGCTGCACGCGAGGTGACGGGAAGCAAGCACCTCATCACTACCAAGAGAGGTCTGAAGATACTGCTGGACTGCGGTATGTATCAGGGCAAGGGTCTTGAGACCGACGCTATGAACCGTGACCTCGGCTTCGACCCCAAGGAGATTGACTACCTGATACTATCGCACGCCCATATCGACCATTCGGGACTGATTCCGTATATCTATAAGCAGGGCTTCAACGGTGTGATTGTGTGCACGCCTGCCACGCGCGATTTGTGTGCCATTATGCTTGCCGATGCAGGGCGCATTCAGGAGTCGGATACCAACACTTTCAACAAGAAGCGTGCCGCCCAGGGCCTGCCGCCGGTAGAGCCTATCTATACCGAGGCTGATGCACAGGCCTGTATGGGCAGTTTTATCAGTGTGCCGTATCACAAGAAGTTCAATATCGAGGGCGAGGTGACGGTAGAGTTTTTCGACGCCGGCCATATCCTGGGCAGCGCCTGCGTGTACCTGGAAATCAAGGAGGGACGCCGCCTTATAAAGCTTGGCTTCACTGGCGATGTGGGCCGCTATGACAAGCACATACTCAAAGACCCCGAGCCGTTTCCGCAGGTCGACTACCTGCTGATGGAGTCGACTTACGGCGACCGTCTGCACACTACACTCGACACTGCCGAGCAGGACTTGCTGATGGCCACGCTCGACACCTGCACCAAGAAGAAGGGCAAGCTTATTATTCCTTCGTTCGCCATTGGCCGTGCGCAAGAAATCATCTATGCCCTTGACCGCCTGCGCAGCAAAGGTCTGCTGCCCGACATCGATGTGTTTGTCGACAGCCCACTGAGTGTCAACGCCACTAACATTATGCGTCTGCATACCGAGTGCTTCAACGACGATATCGTGGAATATATGAAGAGCAACCCCGACCCGTTTGGCTTCGACCGTCTGCAGTACATCCAGTCGGTGGAGGCTTCGAAGGCGTTGAACGTGCGGCATAAGCCTTGCATCATCATTTCGGCGTCGGGTATGATGGAGGCCGGACGTGTGAAGCACCATCTGGCCAACAATATCGACAATCCTACGACGACCATCCTTTGCGTGGGCTATTGCGAGCCGTCGACGCTGGGCGCCAAGATTATGCGCGGCGACAAGACGGTGTCCATCTTCGGCCGCCCCTACGATGTGCGTGCCGACCTGCGCTGCATCGAGTCGTGGTCGGGCCACGGTGACTATGAGGAACTTATCAAGTACATCTCCTGTCAGGAGAAGCGCCTCCTGAAGAGGATTTTCCTTGTCCACGGCGAATCGGAGACGCAGGAGCACTTCAAGGAGACCCTCAACAAACGAGGCTATAAACGAGTTGAGATTGCGGACTTCCGCGAGGCAGTGGAGATTTGAGAGGTGGCAAGTCGCAGGCAGGGATGCCCGCGCAGCAACGAATGACAACTTAAAAAATAACTGATATGATTACGTTTTGTATTTCAATTGTTCTCTTACTTTTAGGATATCTGGTTTATTCCAAGATCATAGAGCGCGTTATAGGTGTCGATGCTACCCGCACGACCCCTGCCGTCGCTCATCCCGACGGTGTGGACTATGTGCCGATGAAGCCGTGGCGTATATTCTTGATCCAGTTTCTGAACATCGCCGGTGTGGGCCCGATTTGCGGTGCCATTATGGGTGCGCAGTTCGGTACGGCGTCGTTTCTGTGGATTGTTTTTGGCTGTATACTGGCCGGCGCTGTGCACGACTTCATTGCAGGCTTTATGTCGATACGTATGGACGGCGCGTCGCTGCCCGAGATTCACGGACGCTTTCTGGGCAACGGTATGAAGCAGTTTATGCGCGGCTTCACGGTGCTGCTGATGATTCTGGTCGGCGCAGTGTTTGTGAACACGCCGGCAGTGCTTTTGAATCAGAATTTCACTCCCGATTGGAACATCTTTATCTGGGTGGGCATAATCTTTGCCTATTACCTGATAGCCACGCTGCTGCCTATCGACAAGCTGATTGGCAAGATTTATCCAATCTTCGGCTTCCTGCTGCTGGGTATGGCTGTCGCTATTCTGGTGGCGTTCATCGTCTATCAAGTGCCTATCCCCGAGGTGTGGGAACGCCTTGACAACCAGCATCCGCAGGCTGCCACCAACCCGATATTCCCGATGATGTTCATTTCGATTGCCTGTGGCGCCATCAGTGGTTTCCACGCCACACAGTCGCCCTTGATGGCCCGCTGTATGGTGAACGAGAAACAGGCGCGTCCGATTTTCTACGGCGCAATGATTACCGAAGGCGTTGTGGCTTTGATTTGGGCTGCTGCCGCCACTTATTTCTTCCACGACAAGGCCGACCTTTGCATCGGCAAGAGCGGCAACGATATGGTTGGTGTGATAGCCAACGAGTGGTTTCCGAAGGCGATTGCCGTCATCTGTATACTCGGCGTTATCAGCGCTGCTGTGACCAGTGGCGACACGGCCCTGCGTTCGGCGCGACTGATTGTGGCCGACTTTATGCACGTTGACCAGAAGCCTGTCAAGAACCGTCTTCTGGTGGCTCTGCCGGTGTTCATCCTCGCCGCCGGACTGCTGGTCTTTTCGTTGGCCGACAAAGAGGGTTTCCAAGTTATTTGGCGCTATTTCTCGTGGGCCAACCAGGTGTTGGCAATGGTTACGCTGTGGTCGATAACCGTCTTCCTGTCGCAGCTGAAGCGAGGAGCGTGGTATCTGATAACCCTAATTCCTGCACTTCTGATGACTATGGTGACGGTAAGTTTCATTTTAGTGGCACAGAAGGAGGGTCTGGGTAGCTTTATTCCGCGCACCTACGGCTACATCATCGCGGCCGCAATCACGCTGGGCATATACTGCATCTTCGCGCGCTGGCAGCTGAAGAGCCGCAAAGAGGAAACAAAAAAATGAGGGTGATACAATAAAAAAAGAAATAGTTAGTTATATACCGAAAAATAGTTTGACAAATGAAGAGAATAATCCTTCTTTCGCTGGCCTTCCTTATGGTTGGCGGCGCAATGGCTGGCAACAAGCCTCGCAAGAATTCGCGTACCGAAATGGGCATCAACGGCAACGCACTGTATGTCATAGAGTATACCTATAATATGTTTGGTGGCAAGAACGGCGGACGCCAGCTTGTCTGCGTAGACAGCATCACTTTCGACAAGCGCGGCAACTTTGCCGACAAGATTCGTCGCACCCAGGGCGACTATATCTATTTCTCGTATTATTTCGACGTGAATGGCTATGCCCTTGGCTGGAACGAGTATAACAAGGCAAACCAGTTGACTGGCCGCACGGCTTACCTCAACGACAAGAACGGCAACCGCATAGAGCGCAAAGTGTATATGAAGGAGCGTATGTCGAAGAAGGAGACCAGCAAGTATGAGAACAACCGCCTTGTCGAGGAGCAGAGCTACAGCGCCGACGGCCAGATGACCGAACGCCGCGTATACAAGTACGACAATATGGGCAACAACACGGAGTTGGAGTTCTATAATGTCGACGGCGATTTGATGCAGCGTTACCTCTACAAGTACGACAACCGCGGCAACCGCATTGAATGGCGCTTCTATGATGCCGACGAGTTTCTCGTCGCCCTGACCACCTACTACTATGACGATCACGACAATGTTATAGAGGTCAGCTCGTTCAACTACGACGAGCACCTGAACTGGAAGCACAGCTATGTCTACGAGTACGACGAGGACGACAACTGGGTGCGCCAGACCATCTACCGCAACAACAACCCCTACCAGGTTATAGAGCGCGAGATCGCCTTCCCGGCAGATTGATGCTTGGATTGTAGATGCTGTCACATTGGATGGGAAAAACTGTGGCTGACGTTTAATGACGGCAGTGTAATTTTCTTTGACTGCAAGCCTTTAATAGAAAAATATCCTTCTTGCCCAAACCGTTGTTGCCAACGAGGTTTTTACAACAAACCGGATTGTCCAGATGGCTTCGACGTTCGATTTTGACAGTGGCAAAGTCGCCTTTCTGTGTTATGTGTATGCCTATTGCGCAAGCAAAGAGGACTATTACAGGACGGTGAACACTCTAACCTATTCTTCGGATAAAGAGAAAGTGCTGTCGGTTATGAAAAACTGACGACTGTTACTTATGTTGTCATCCTCAAAGGAACCAGGCGGCCCGGCAACGGGCTGTTTTTGTGTGTGTATGTGTCCGGCAACAATCTGACTGATACCTTTTTGCCGTGTTTCTGCATTCTCTGGATACAAAGAAAAGCAAAAAAAATTTGGTGAATGGAAAAATTGTTGTATTTTTGCAGTGTACTAATCAACTAATGCAGTAGTAAAATATCAGTGCAATAGATTGAAATTTAAGAAAATAAACAATAATTAAAACGTAAGACAATATGATTGACATCAAGAATTTTTCGTTCTCGTACACCAAAACGCCGGTGTTCGACAACATCAATCTCCAGTTCCAGAAGGGTGCCATCTACGGACTTCTGGGTGAGAACGGGGTGGGGAAGACCACCTTGTTGAAAGTTATTAGCGGACTTCTGAAGCCTACGGCTGGCAGCTGCACGGTAGATGAATATACGAGCTTCGACCGCCTGCCGGAGTTCCTGCAGAACATATTCCTACTGCCCGACGATGTGCCGCTGCCCGACAGCGCGACACCTGAGTCGTTTTTCCGCGACTTGGCGCCGTTCTATCCAAAGCAGAACCGCGAAATGCTGCTGCATCTGGCTCAGGAGCTGAAGGTCAACCCCACGCGCAAGTTCAAGGAGATGAGCTTCGGTCAGCAAAAGAAGTCGCTGCTGGCCTGCGCCCTGGCGCTGAACACCGACTACCTGCTGCTCGACGAGCCCACCAACGGACTGGACATCCCCTCGAAGGCTGACTTCCGCCGTATCCTGACCGAGCGCGTAAACAGCGAGCAGACCATCATCATCTCGACCCACCAGGTGAAGGATGTTGAGAACCTAATCGACCCCATCATCATCATCTCGAACAACAGCGTGCTGCTCAACGCCTCGGTCGAGAAGATTACCGAGAAGCTCTATTTCGAATACGGCGGCCAGCAGCGTCCCGACGCACTCTACAGCGAGATGATGCCCGGTGGCTACCTCAACGTGCTTGTGAACAACGGCCTGGGCGAGAGCCAGCTGAACATCGAGGCCTTGTTTAACGCCGTGCTTAGAAATCCTGCCAAAATTAATATTTTATAAACCAAATAAAACCGATAGTTATGAAATTTGATCGTTTCAAAAAAGTCGTCGTCCGCGACTTCCACAATACCTGCTCGCTTTTTGGTATTAGTATGCTGATAATTATGCTTGTTCCTGCTTTCGTCTGGCTTATGGGATTGGCGGTGCAGGTTGATTTGTTAATCCGTCGTAATTTCGTTGAACTTGCGGTCTTTCTCACTGCTGCCATCTCGTCGATGAAGATTTTTGGCAGCTGCAACCTCGTCGGCAAAGGCAACTACTTTGCTATGCTGCCGGCCTCGCTGTGCGAGAAGTTCACCAGTATGGCGCTCTATTGCTTTGTCGTCTGTCCACTTGTGGTCTTTGTCGGCTCGGTGGCGGTGGACACGATACTGACCCTCCTGCCTTTCGGCCCGTACAAGGAATTCCTGTGGCAAGTGCCCGACTGGATGAATGAGATAGGCGATTACAGTTTCCAGTTTGCAACCAACTTCGGCGGATTTGTACTGGTCTCGATGGAGATTTTTGCAGTGGCTTCACTCTTTATGCTGGCCAACACCATCTTCAAGAAAAACAAGTTCATCAAAACCGTCCTTTGGCTGATGCTCATTGCGTTTGTGTTGATAATCATCTTCTTTTCCATTGTGAGTAACGTCGACTGGTGGATTGATACCCCGAATTGGCTTGTTGAAATAGACCAATGGTTTGGTTTCAAGTCGCAAGAGAGCCTGTTTCGTTTCATCTTCTGGTGCCGCTTGTCGGGCAATGCTTTGGTGACCTTCATCTTCTCCTTCATCGCCTATCGCAGACTTAAGAAAATGCAGTATTAATATTGTTGATTTGTTTAATTGTTGAATTGTTGAGCCCTTTTCAACATTTATCATATCAACATTAAACAAATCAACAAATCTTCAAATCTTCAACTATGGACTTTAAAAAACAAAAACCGATATATCAGCAGATTGCCGACACGCTGTGCGAACGCATAGTGGGCGATGAATGGAAGGCGGAGGAGCGTATACCGAGTGTGCGCGACATCGCCGTACAGCTGGGCGTGAACCCCAACACGGTGATGCGCTCGTTCGACTTCCTGCAGCAGGCCGAAATCATCTACAACAAACGTGGCGTGGGCTACTTTGTGGCCACCGATGCCAAAGAAAGGATTATGGCCTTGCAACGCAAAGAGTTTATGGAGGAGGAACTGCCTGCATTCAAGCAGAGACTTAATGTGTTGGGCCTCACTTTCGACGACCTGAAGCAATACGAGTGAAATAATTTCTGTAATAATGTAAGATTTTGGCCACCTGAAACGTCTTATATTTAAAAATTTGAGAACCAACAACTATGGAACACAAAATTTTGAAAATCATCGCCATTGTCGCTTGCCTTGCCGGCAGTTTGGTGTCGAATGCCCAGAATCAGGTCAAAGGCTCGCTGGCCGACGCCAAGAGCGGCGATGCCCTGCTCTACGTCAACTGCGTGCTGCTCCGCGAGCAGGACAGCTCATTTGCCTACGGCACCACGAGTGACGACAAGGGCCAATTCACCTTCAAACAGGTGGCCGCCGGCGACTACCTGCTGCGCGTCAGCTATATAGGCTATGAGATCTACTGGCGCACGTTGAGCGTGAAAGGCAATGACGACTTGGGACGCATAGCGATGTCCAAGTCCTCGACGGTGCTCGACGCTGTGACCGTCACCGCCAAGAGGCCTCTCTATGCCGTGGATGGCGAGAAGAATATGTACAATACCACCGAAGACCCCTCCATCCAGACCGGCACCGCCAGCGATGCCCTGCAGAACGCCCCCGGCGTGGAGGTCGATGCCGAGGGCAACATCACCCTGCGCGGCGTCGGCAGCGTGGAGATATGGATCAACGACCGCCCCAGCCGTATGAACGAGGAGGCCTTGAAGCAGTACATCAAACAGTTGCCCGCCAACGCCATCGACCGCATCGAGGTCATCACCAACCCCTCGGCGCGCTACAGCACCAGCGGTGGCGTCATCAATATCGTCACCAACCAGAAGGTGACCCGCAACGAGCTGCTGTGCGTAGGCCTCAGGGCCACCACCACGCCAGCCATCGCCCCCTGGCTTAGCTATGTGTGGGCCAACGAGAAGGTGGACTTCAACTTGTACGTCGGTGGCAGCGTTGCCCGTTATCGCTCATACGCCGACGGCAAGGCAACGCTGATGGACCCTGCGACTGGCGACACCAGCCGTTACCAGTCGACAACCAGCAACAACGGCGGCGGCTATGCAGGCGTGAACCTCAACTGGAATATCTCGGAGAATACATTCCTTGCCACCTGGGCGGGTTTCTACCCCTACTGGGATCGCAGCCACAGCACCGTGGACCTTGACTATTTGGAGTACAACCCCTTGCGCGACCTCGGCTACCGCTATACGCACGACAACGACGACGGTATGTTTTGGGGAGGCTATGCAGGCGCTTGGCTCCAACACAAATTCGACACCACGGGAAGGAAGATTTCTTTCTCCCTGAATGGCAACACCTCGAACAACAGCGGCACAAGCTACAGCAGCTTTGCCTACCATAATCTGCTGCGTGACACGCTGTTCCGACGCAATTACTCGCAGACCCACAACCCAAGCATCGGCCTCAATCTTGACTATGTGCATCCGCTGAAGAACGACTGGGAAATCGATGCCGGACTCGAGACCAGTCTGGGTGGCGGTCTCAAGGAGGAGGTGCTCGACACGATGGCCGCGGGACAGTATGTCAGTGTGCCGCTGCGTGGCTATGATGCCGTCGAGACGGGTGTCGACTTCGACCTCTACGCCACCGTGCAGAAACGTTGGGGAGGCCTGACGGTAAAGGCAGGATTGCGCACCGAATGGATGTGGAAGGGCAGCGGATGGCAGTACACCGACGGCAGCGGCAACAGCACCGTGGACACTACCTTCTTCGTCCCGGTGCCAAGCCTGCACATCAGCTACCAGACCAAGAATTTCGCCAGCTACAGCCTCAGCTACACACGTCGCTACAACAATCCCGGGCAATCACAGCTCAACCCTTTCTGCATCTATGAAGACTACAGCTACACAACGGGCAATCCCAACCTGCGGCTGGAATTTGCCCACAACCTTGAGGCGGCTTTCAACAAGTATGTGCCCAGTTTCGGCAACATTGGTCTGAAAGGCTACTGGCGCGCCTATACCGACGAAATCGGCACAATGACATACGCCGGCTATGCTCCTGCCTATTTCGCGCCGAGCCAGCTTGTCAATTATTCCATACCCGAGAATATCGGCTCCAGCCACTCCGAGGGCATCGAGGCCGACATCACCTACCGTCCCACGGCGATGCTCAACGTGCGGCTCAACGCATCGCTCTGGAACTACAGCTACGAGTATGGCGACTTCAGCGACAGCAAGGTGAGCTACAGTCTCCGCCTCAATGTGTGGGCCAAGTTGTGGAACCGGCTTGAAGTCTTCGCCAACGGCCACTACCGCTCGCCGAGCATAGGCCTCTACAGCATCTCGGTGCCAAACAGGGGCATCGACTTCGGCCTGAGCAGCGACTTCTTCGAGCGCAAGATGAGCGTGTACCTCAACATTAACGACATCTTCGGTATGTCGCAGTGGGGCACCAACACCACAGCGCCGCAGTACCAGACCTCCGGCAGCCAACGCTACGACTCGCGCTTTGTAAGCCTCGGCCTCACCTGGCGCATCGGCAAAATGGAACTTGAAAGCAAGGCACGCCAGGGTGCCACCGACGCGCCTATGGGCAACAGTTGATGAATATAATTGAGTTTTTGTATAGAGGAAAAGCACTTCCGAGACTGGAAGTGCTTTTTTTTTGCACCCCTGCCGGTCCGGTACCGGAGCGTTTTTTCGACGGCACAGGCATCGACCAACACCGTTCGTTGTCCAGTCGTTGTCCAGTTGTTGTCCAGTTGGTCATTGACTGGACAACAACTGGACAACAACTGGACAACGACTGGACAACGAACGGTGTTGGTCCCTGTTTTTTATGGGCAGGAGCCGTCGGTGGGACCTCGGTGACGTGTGGAGTTTTTTCCCCGTCTTTCGCGCAATATTCTGGCGGGCGGCGCGTTATCCAAACGATGACAACGATGCGACGCATAGCACCCTATATCCTGCTGGCGGCCTATATGCCGCTGCTGGCGGCGTTGTCGTTCCACACCCACACCGAACGGCACAGCGAGGCATCGGAGTGTCCCGACTGCGCTCACCATCTGCACCACAAGGCGCATCTGGCCGGGGCTGCGGTGATGGCTCACGACTGCGTCTACTGCCAGCTGACTTCGTCGTCCTATTATGCGTCGCGTTCGGTGCCGTTGCCCGCAGTGCCGTCCTCGGTGGCGATGGTCGCCGATGCCTGTGGCGGCCGTGTGGCGGCCGTGTCGTATGCGCTGCCAAGTTTCAGGGCTCCTCCTTTGCAATAACTTCTGCGGTTTGTGTCCGGCCGTGCAGGTGCGCGGCCAGAGGTGTTTTTATTGCTGGACGCCACAGTGTGGCGTTTCGGCGCATTGTATTAATTATTAAGTTATTGTAATCAATGAAGAAGTTTTTTCTGATAATATCGCTGTTGCTGCCTGTTGTGCTTTTCGCGCAGCGGACGACGGATGCCAACATCCTGGGCCACGTAGTCAACGCCCGTACCGGCGAGCACGTGCCGTATATAAGTGTCTCTCTGAAGGGTACCGCGATCGGAGCCATAACCGACGAGTCGGGCCATTTCCATATAGCCAACTGTCCTGTGGGCGAGGGCGTGCTGCAGGTGCGCGGGGTAGGCTACAAGCTGAAGGAGCAGCCTGTAAGCCTTTCGCCAAACAAGACGCTGGAACTGAACGTTATGATTGAGCCCGACGCGATAGCCCTCGGGCAGGTGGTCGTTACCGCCACGCAGCACGCCGTCAGCCGGATGGAGACGCCGTCGGTGGTGAGTGTCGTTGGCAGCGGCCAGCTTGATGCTGCCAATGCCGTCAATCTGGCCGAGGGCCTGCGCCTGCAGACGGGGGTCTGTGTCGAGAATACCTGCCAGAACTGCGGTGCCTTCAATGTGCGCCTCAACGGGTTGGACGGCTCCTATTCGCAGGTGCTGATCGACAGCCGTCCTGTCAACAATGCGTTGGCGAGTGTCTATCTGCTTGAGCAGCTGCCCTCGTCGATGATAGAGCAGATAGAGGTGATGCGTGGCGGCGGCTCGGCGCTCTATGGCGGCAACGCCATTGCCGGCGTGATAAACGTAATCACCAAGGAGCCGGTGCGCAACGCCGCTTCGGTGTCGAACGTGACCAACCTTGTGGGCGGCAGGAGCGTGGACTGGAGCAACTCGTTCAACGCCAGTGCCGTCAGCGACAACCGCAAGGCCGGCCTCTACATCTACGGCCATAACCGCCGGCGCAGCCCCTACGACCGCAATGGCGACGGCTATTCCGAACTGGGGCTGCTCAAGGCCCGTATGGTGGGTTTTCGCGGCTATCTGCGCACCGGCGACTATTCGAAGCTTAATGTCGAGTATCATAATATCAACGACTTCCGTCGCGGCGGCGACCGCTTCGACCTGCCTTCGAACCAGGCGCATATCAGTGAGGGCGGCGAGCACGACATCCACAGCGGAAGCCTGAAGTGGGACTGGTTCTCGGTCGACGGGCAGAGCCACGCATCGCTCTTCGCATCTGCGCAGTATGTTGACCGTCAGAGCTATTACGGAGAGCGCGACGAGGGCGATCCCTTCGGCAACTCGTATGGCTACACCACCGACCTTACTGCCAATGAGGGCGTGCTGTACAGCCGCAGGTTCGACAGGCTCTTGTTTATGCCGTCGGAACTCACGGCAGGCATAGAGCATACCTACGATTTGCTGCGCGACCGCAATCTGGCCGAGGCCGACACGCTGCGGCAGGATGTGTCGGTGTGTAGCGCCTACCTGCAGAACGAGTGGAAGAACGACCGTTGGAGCATCCTTTTAGGTGTCCGCGCCGACCGGCACACGATGCTCGACAATCCCGTCGTCAGCCCGCGCCTCAACCTGCGCTATGCGCCGAGCCACCACGTGGTGCTGCGTGCCGGCTATTCGTCGGGCTTCCGCGCTCCGCAGGTCTACAACGAGGACCTTCACGTCGGGGCTGTGAACGGCGAGCTTTTCAGGCTCTCCAATGCCGAGTGGCTGCGCGAGGAACGGTCGCACTCGCTCAACGCCTCGGGCGACTTCTGCTTCCACATAGGGCAGATGGAGGGCGACCTGCTGGTTGAAGGCTTCTATACGCGCATCAACGACGTGTTTGTCAATGAACTGCTGTTCGACGACACCACGGCGGGCTATCTCGTCTACGAGCGTCGCAACGAGGATGGCGCAGAGGTGAAAGGCCTGAACTCCTGACGCCGACAGAGAGGCTGCAGATGCAGCTGGGCTGCACCTGGCAGAGCAGCCGCTACACGGGCGAAGGGCGGGAGTGGAGCGAAGGCAGGTTTGAGCAGCGGATGGAGCGTGTGCCCGACTTCTACGGCTATCTCAACGCCGCCTACAAGCCTGTCGACAGGCTGCAGCTGATGGCCACCGGCACCTTTACGGGCCCGATGCAGGTCTATCATTCCGTCGGGTCGGAGAGCAAGCACTCGGCGGCAATCGACGTCGAGCAGGTGACGACGCCCTCGTTCTTCGACCTTACGCTGAAGGCCTCGTACAGCATACCGCTTGGCAAGCGCACGGCACTGGAAATAAATGCGGGAGTGCAGAATCTTTTCGACAGCTACCAGCGCGACTTCGACAGCGGCCCCGAGCGCGATTCGTCCTACATCTACGGCCCTGCGCGCCCGCGCACCTTCTTTGTCGGCGCCAAGCTGAATATTTAGTACGCCTTTACCAGCGTCGTATCCTTTACGATGTTGTTCAGTATCTGCCACATCCTTTTTACAAAAGGGCGTGAAAAACATACTTTTATTGCCCGGTTTGCGCCTGGGCGGAGAGGCTGGCGGAGGCTCTTAGAGGCACTGTTGCAGATGATTGTATGGATTTTATTTTGTCGGAATGATAATTTGTCGTATCTTTGCATTTTGAAAAGAGAGCTGGCTTTTGCGGCGCTATGGGTGTGGAATCCATAGTGTTCAAAGGCTTCCACCCTTTTCGGTGAAAGATTTTTATTAACATAAAACCTTAAGACTATGGACTTACAGACAATCACATCGTTGATGCTTTCCAGCGACTATAAGGAGCGTATGAAGGCCGAATACTATCACTTGCAGAACCGCAAGGAGAACCTTGAGGCTGTGGTGAAGCTTTGGGACAGCGGCAAGCTGACGTTCACTCCCGACTGCCCGAGGAGCATACTCGATTTGCAGCTTCGTGTTATGAACGAGTATATGGCAATTCTCGAGGCCCGCGCCAAGATTGAGAAAATCGTTCTTTGACCCTGTCTGATATTCTTGTGTCGGGCAAGCGGTGACTGTAAGGCTGGTTGCAGCAAAAAACATCAAGGGCGTCCCCGATTGGGAACGCCCTTGATTATTGGAATAAGGGTCGGGGCGTCTTGCTTGATAGGGACGAGGCGTTTGGCGGTGGTGTCGACCCTGGGCTGCCGCTATTATGTGTGTGATTGAATGCTGTTTCATTGATTTTTTTTGTGTGTGGGAACGGCTATTCTGCATTTTTTTTGTATTTTTGTAGTTTCGTTGTATGCTTGTAAAAGTGTGCAAGGTGTTGTCTATGTGTAATATACTATATTTAAGATATGAAATATAACGAATATAAGCAGCTTGATTTGACCCGTATCGGCGAGGAAGTGCGCCGCTGGTGGGAAGAAAACGAGACTTTCGAGAAAGGTCAGAAACTGAGCGAGGGGCACCCCGCGTTTGTGTTCTACGACGGGCCTCCGTCGGCTAACGGCAAGCCTGGCATTCACCACGTTATGGCACGTACCATCAAGGATGTCTTCTGCCGTTACAAGGCACAGAAGGGTTTCCACGTGGAACGCAAGGCTGGTTGGGATACCCACGGTTTGCCTGTGGAACTGGGCGTGGAGAAAAGTCTCGGTATCACCAAGGAAGATATCGGCAAGAAAATCAGTGTTGACGAGTATAACCACGCCTGCCGTACCGAAGTGCTTAAATACAAGGATTTGTGGGACGAGTTGACCAAGCAGATGGGCTATTGGGTAGACCTCAAGAGCCCCTATATCACTTTTGAGAACGAGTATATCGAGACCCTTTGGTTTCTGCTTAAAAAGCTCTACGACAAGGGTCTGCTTTATAAAGGCTACACCATCCAACCGTTCAGCCCCGCTGCAGGCACGGGCCTTTCGAGCCACGAGCTGAATCTGCCCGGCTGCTACCGTGATGTCAAGGACACTACCTGCGTGGCAATGTTCAGACTGAAGGAGGAAAACGGCGAGTTGAAAACACAAGGCGGCCGTTCTCCGTTCTCCGCTCTCTGTTCTCCGTTACCCACTTACGCCATCGCTTGGACCACTACTCCGTGGACATTGCCGAGCAATACGGCACTCTGCGTGGGGCCGAACATAGACTATGTGCTCCTTGAAACCCTACATCCCTACACCAACGAGCCTTGTCGCATCATTATGGCAAAGGCACTGGTTGGCAGTATGTTCCCGCCGTCGAAGAATGCCGAGGATGCCCCTGCATACAAGGTTGTGGCTGAATGTAAAGGCACGGAACTCGAGGGACTGCAATACGAGCAGCTGATACCGTGGGTGAAGCCCACCGTTGTCGACAGCGCCGCTCAGATGCACCGTCAGGCAGTTGAGAATGAGGCTTTCCGCATTATTCTTGGCGACTATGTGACCACCGAAGACGGTACAGGCATCGTGCACATCGCACCTACCTTCGGTGCCGACGACGCGCGCGTGGCCAAGAAAGCCGGTATTGCCGATCTGCTGCTTTACGACCGCGACGGCAAGCAGATGCCTATGGTTGACCGTCGGGGACGTTTTGCTCCGATTGAGGACCTTGACCCAGAATGGGTTAAGGACAATGTCGACGTTGAACTTTACAAGCAATATGCCGGAAAGTTTGTCAAGAACGCCTTCGACCCTGACAAGACCGAAAAGGATATGAGCCTTGACGTGGAACTGGTCATTATGCTGAAAGGCGAGGGCAAACTCTTTAAGAGCGAGAAACATACGCATAGCTATCCCCACTGCTGGCGCACTGACAAGCCAGTGCTCTACTATCCGCTCGACAGCTGGTTTATACGCACAACGGCATTGAAAGAGCGTATGATAGAACTCAACAAGACTATCAACTGGAAACCAGAGGCTACAGGTACAGGACGCTTCGGCAACTGGCTCGAGAACATCGTTGATTGGAACCTGAGCCGCAGCCGTTACTGGGGTACTCCGCTTCCAATATGGCGCACCGAGGATGGCCGTGAAGAGATTTGCATCGGCAGCATCAAGCAGCTGCGCGAGGAGATTGACAAGGCGGTCAAGGCCGGCCTGATGAAAGACAATCCGTATGCAAGCAGCGATGTCAATGCATTCGACTTGCACAGACCTTATATCGACAATGTGGTACTGGTCTCGCCAAGCGGCAAACCTATGCACCGTGAACCCGACCTTATTGACGTGTGGTTCGACAGCGGCGCTATGCCATACGCTCAAATCCATTATATGGGCGAGGAACTGCGTGATGACCAGTTCCCGGCCGATTTCATCGCCGAAGGTGTCGACCAGACACGCGGCTGGTTCTATACGCTGCACGCCATTGCCACTATGTGTTTCGACAGTGTTGCGTTCAAGAACGTCATTTCCAATGGCTTGGTGCTCGACAAGAACGGTAACAAGATGTCCAAACGTCTCGGTAACGGTGTCGACCCGTTTGAGACACTCAAAAAATACGGCCCTGATGCAACGCGCTGGTATATGATTACCAACAGCCAGCCGTGGGACAACCTTAAATTCGACGCCGAAGGCGTTGACGAGGTGCGCCGCAAACTGTTCGGCACGCTGTACAACACTTATAGTTTCTTTGCCCTCTACGCCAACCTTGACGGCTTTGAGTATAAAGAGGCCGACTTGCCGGCCGACCGTCGCCCCGAGATTGACCGCTGGATATTGAGCGAGTTGAATACTCTGGTGAAGACTGTCGACGAGGCCTTTGGCGACTATGAGCCGACCCGCGCCGGTCGCGCCATTGCCGAGTTTGTCGATGCCTATCTCAGCAACTGGTATGTACGTCTGAGCCGTCGCCGCTTCTGGAAGGGCGAATACAGCGACGACAAGATATCTGCCTATCAGACACTCTACACCTGCCTTGAAACGCTCGCACGCCTTATGTCGCCGATCGCTCCCTTCTTCAGCGAGCGTCTCTATCAGGACCTTAATTCGGTAACACACCGTGAGAATGCGGAATCGGTGCACCACGCTGCCTTCCCGCAGGTGCACGAGGAATTGATAGTCAAGTCGCTTGAGGAGCGTACACAACTGGCACAGAAGATTTGTTCTATGGGCCTGTCGCTGCGCAAGAAGAGCAATCTGCGTGTGCGCCAGCCGTTGGCCAAGATTGTGCTTCCGGTGCGTGACGAGAACTTCCGCCAGCAGGTGGAGCAGGTCAAAAGCCTTATATGTAGCGAGCTTAATATCAAGGATGTGGAGTTTCTTGCATCGGACAACAACCTGCTCGTGAAGAGCATTAAGCCCAACTTCAAGACTCTCGGCCCACGCTACGGTAAGATTATGAAGTCGATAGCCGCCGCTGTGACTGCTTTCACGCAAGAGCAAATCAACGCTCTTGAAGCCGATGGCCGTTGTGATCTTGTCATCGAAGGCCAGCCTGTTGAACTGCTGCTCAGCGACGTCGAAATTGCCACCCAGGACATTCCGGGTTGGGTCGTCGCCAATGAAGGAAGCCTGACTGTCGCACTCGACATCACGCTGACCGATGAACTTGTTGACGAAGGTATTGCCCGCGAGCTGGTGAACCGCATCCAGAACATCCGCAAGGAAGGATTCGATGTCACCGACCGCATCAATGTGAAGTTGCAGAGCGGCGAATGGGACAGTGCCGTGCGCTGTCATTTGGACTATATCTGCAGCGAGACACTGACCGAGAGTCTCGAGTTGGTGGCTTCGGTGGATGGTTCACAGGCTCAGACGGTAGAGATTATCGACGGCAAACCTGCCAAAATAATTGTCGAGAAACGCAACTAAAGCATTATGAAAAAACTCGTAGTACTCCTTTTCTTGGCCTGCTTCGCGATGGGCTATGCCCAGCAGCCCGAGCGCGTACAGGACAACAGCTCAATCGACGCTGTGCCGCTCAACCCGCTTACGTATGGACTGCGTGACGCCCAGGACGGAAAGGAGCGCTACGAGGTGCTTTATGCCTGTCACAAAGATGCCTACGACTACCGTCGTGCAGTCTCGTATGCGGGTATCGACACCATCAATCTCGAGATTCCTGACGGCGCCAAGCCTATGCCGCTGACATACAATACCGACTTCGCTGGAGTAGTCATCAATGTACGCAACGACTCGGACAAGGACATCACCCTTTTCGCTCTTGGCGGCGAGCAGCCGGCCAAGGAGATAACCCTCAACGCGGCAATGCTCGACAACGGCGATTTCCGCTCCGTTCCCGAGTTCCAGTCGGGCAATTACCTGCTCATTGTCAACGACCAGGCTCCGTGGACTTATCGCGAAGGGTATAACTACAACTCATTCAGAGCCGACTTGATTTACATCCGCGACGGTCACAGCCTCAACTTTCCGGTCACAACCTACACCAACCCCGCGGCCCAACCCAAGTATTCGTATGTGCCCGTCACCACCGAACCCAAGATTATCCAGAACATCACCATCCACCGTGGACGCAACGAAAAGCATAAAACCTACTGCATTTCAGTGTCCAACCAAAACAATGTGACCATCCGCAACGTTCACATCACAACACCCAAGACCAAGTTCAACGCCGACGGAGCCATAACGCTGCGCAACAGTGCCAACTGTACGGTGCAGGACGTGAGGATAGATTCAACCTATTCTTATCCAGGCGCCTACGGCTATGCGATGAGTATGGGCAACGTGTGGAACACCACCTTCATCCGCTTTGTTGCCGACGCTGCCTGGGGTGTGTTCGGCAGCAACAATGTCAGCAAGACCACCCTGCGCGAATGCGATGTAAACCGCTTCGACATACATTGTTATGGTCGTGACGCATATCTTGTCAACTGCACGTTCCGCAACAAGCAGACACAATTCTCCTCAATGTATGGCGAGGTTGTCTTCGACAGCTGCCATTTCATCGACTGCATTCCGGTGCGCATACGCTCGTCGTACAACGCCTACACGCCGTTCGACATCAAGATTCGCCACTGCACCTTCGACGCCACGCTGCGCCACCACGCGCTGGTCAACGTGATGCTGCTCTCAACCGAGCCCAACCCGCGCCCCGAGCTGGCTCCGCGCTGCTGGCCGAATGTATACATCGAAGACCTTACTGTTAACCTGCCGTTCCTGACGCGCCGCATAGAGATTATCGAGCCCACGGGCACCCTCTCCGAGTGCAAAAAGCCTGTGGATTATATGCAGCGCATCGAGATAAACGGCTTGCGCACATTGCGTCGTGGCCGACCCGAGCGTTGCGACCTCTTCTTTACCAAACACCGTTTCCAAACCAAAGAACCATTCCGCGTCAACTACAAGAACGTCGACCTCAACGGCGGCCGTATGGTGAATATGATCAACGACCGGTAGTTGTTTCCGCTTCTAACAGGTGCAGCCCCACCTTTTCTACTGCTCAGGCACTCTCGCGTCAAGTTGATTCTTCATCAAAACTATAGGCACTGTTTATTTCAGTGCTTTTTTTATTTCATTTGTACGTTTGGCTCTTGGTCAGAAGTTAGAATAAAAAGCCCGTATTTTAACATTTTATTTGTTAAATAATCGGTGAAATTGCTAAATTTTCGCCTTATTGTAACTACGTGATTTCCATATACCAAACTCCTACCAAAGTTTACTCAAAGTTTTATCAAATTCTTACCAAATTTTACTCCAGTAAAAGAAGATAAAGGTTTGATAGATTTAACATAAAAATTGTTAACGGATTCTGGGCAGTGGAGTGGCGGTTTTTTGACACGAAACTCCCGTTGATGTGTACTGTCAGGGACAAAAAAAGAGGGCACCCTTCGGAGTGCCCTCTTAATCGTTGGATGGTTTATCGGTTCAGAGATCTGTCACAGCATAGAGTGCAATCTCGTAGATGACAGTCGAGTAGGGTGGAATGCCTTCGGTGCCCTTGGCTCCAAAAGCAAGTTCGCTGGGAAAGTAGAAACGGTAGGTGCTGCCGGCGCGCATCGTACACAGGCCGTCGAGGAGGCCGGGCATTATCGACTCGTCGATGACGTGCCGCACGGTGTCGTTGTTGCCGTAGGTTTGGTCAAACACCTGGCCGTTGGTGAAACTGCCTCTGTAGTCGAACAATGCTACCAGTCCTATGTCGCCCTTGCGCCCGCTTCCTTCCTGCAGCACTTCGTAGTAGTAGCCCTTGTCGCTCTTCTTGATTTTAGGATTCTTGCTCAGCAAGTCGGCAAAGTAGGCTTCTTCGCGTGCCTGCGTCTCTTTCAATTGCGACTGATGGTCTTTCTGCTGGTTGACGAACACCAGACGGTCAAGCTCGTTGAGCAGTTGGTAGGTCTGCTGCTGCGTCATCGGCTGCGGCTTCTGGTTAAGGGTCGTGAATATGGCCTGGAGTATTACTTCCTGGTTGGCTTCGATGCCCGTATTGGCAATGTTTTGGGCGATGGAGAATCCCAGTGCCCAGCTGAGGCTGTCGGTTTGTGTGCGCAGTTCGGGGGCTTTGTCGGTATCGACTTTGATTGTGCCTTTAGGGGTGCAGGATGTCGTTGCTCCGATTATGAACAGTATCGCTGCTGCTAATAATGTTTTTTTCATTTTTGTGTTGTTTAGTTTTGAGGCTTTAACGCAAAGTGCGTTTTATTATTATTTAGTATCCTAATATTTTAAGCATCGACTTGTGGCTTTGCTCTTTGGCGAAGAGCTTGGTGGTGTAGTCACCGTTCTCGTCCTTGTCTATGATGATGTGCTTGGGGGCTGGGATTAGGCAGTGCTGTATGCCGCCATAGCCTCCCAAGCTTTCCTGATAGGCGCCGGTGTGAAAGAAGCCGATGTAGAGCGGCTCGTCTTTCTGCAGTTTGGGCAGGAAGATGGCGTTGGCGTGGCTGTCGGCGTTGTAGTAGTCCTCGCTGTCACAGGTCAATCCTCCAAGAAACACTCGCTGGTATTCGCAGTCCCAGTGGTTGACGGGCAGCATTATGAAGCGCTGGTTGATGCCCCACGTGTCCGGAAGGGTGGTGATGAACGACGAGTCAATCATATACCACAGCTCGCGGTCGTTCTGCTGCTTCTGGTCAAGGATGCTGTAGAGGGTGGCACCGCTCTCGCCTACGGTGAAAGAACCGAATTCGGTGAAGATGTTTGGCTCGTCGACACCACGGTTGGTGCAGATGTTTTTGATCTGTGCCAGTATCTCTTCGGCCATATATTCATAGTCGTAGTTGGCTGCCAGCGAGTTCTTGATGGGAAATCCACCCCCGATGTTGAGCGAGTCGAGCTCGGGGCACACGTGCTTGAGGTCGCAGTATACGTTGACGCATTTGGACAGCTCGTTCCAGTAGTAGGCTGTGTCGCGGATGCCTGTGTTGATGAAAAAGTGGAGCATCTTGAAGGTGTACTTCGGATTATCCTTGATGACCTCCTCGTAGAACGACACGATGTCGTTGTAACGTATGCCTAAACGCGAGGTGTAGAAGTCGAACTTGGGCTCCTCCTCCGCAGCAATGCGGATGCCTATCTTCATCGGTACTTCGGGATTCTCCAGCGCTTCATCGAGCAGTAGCATCTCGTGCTTGTTGTCGATTATGGGAACGATGTTGTGGAACCCGTCCTTGTACAGCTCGGCGATGTTGTCGATATACTGCTGGCGCTTGAATCCGTTGCTTACAATGAAGATGTTCTTGTCTATCAATCCGCTGTTGTATAGCTCCTGTATCAGGTTGATGTCGAATGCGCTTGACGTTTCAAGGTTGATGTCGTTCTTCAACGCCTCTTCCATTACAAAGCTGAAGTGGCTGCTTTTTGTGCAGTAGCAATAGTTGTATGTGCCTTTGTAATCGGTCTTGGCTATGGCCACGTTGAATAGCCTTTTTGCACGTTGTATCTGTGAACTTATCTTAGGCAGGTAGGTGATTTTGAGCGGAGTGCCGTATTGCTTGATGACTTCCATCAGAGGGATGTCGTGGAAGTAGAGTTCGCCGTCCTCGGTACGGAACTCGTCCTGTGGGAACTCAAATGTCTGGTCGATTAAATCGTAATACTTATTTTTCATAATCCTGCTTTTTGTTAAGTTGGTTTGTCGGTTTGTCGGCGATTTGATTAAGTCGGATTTGTTTGTTTTGGGCTGCAAAAGTATGATAAAATTGCGAATAATTGCCTGTTTTGGCCTGATTGTTTTAATGTTTTTCTAATAATGCAATTTGGTTTGGTTGTGTTAGTATTGGTATTCAGTTATTTGTGCGAGTGATACTGTGTATTGGCGGAGTTGGCCGATGTGTAAAATAAATTAGCCGGATTGGGCTATTTTGCCCAATCCGGCTAACTCGGATTGCCGTTTTAGGGAATTTTTACTTCTTTTTTATGAACTTGAGCGTCGCCTTGTTGCCATTGTTGTCGAAAGCTTGCAGGAAGTATACACCGTTGTTCAGGGATGAGACATCGATGCTGTTACGTGCGCCTTCAACATTTTTGTCTATGGCCGTGCGACCTGTGACGTCGATGACAACTATGCGGATAATGCCTTTGCCGTCTATTGTCAGCGTGCTTTGCGTCGGGTTGGGATAAAGCATTATGTCAGCCTTGTCCATTTGGCCGTCAATGCCGATTGTGCCTTCAACATTGATTGTCGTCGATGCCGTCGACGAGCAGGCACCGTTGTAACCTGTAACGGTGTAGGTGGTCGTCTCGGTCGGGTAGACGTCTATTATCGAGCTGGTCTCGCCGCTGCTCCAAATGTAGCTCTCTGCACCTGTGGCGGTAAGGCGCACGGTTTCGCCTTTACGTATCGTTACTTCGCCTCCGGTGATTGTTATCTGCGGGGCGGGGGTCAGTACCAGGGTCAGGCTATATACTACGTTCTCGGAGGAGTCGGTGAAATGGTGTATGCCGGCATCTAAGCCCTCGGTGCTGATTATGGTGTCGTGGAAATGGTATTCGCTGCCCTGACACGTGCTGTCGAGCAGATAGATATAGTTGGTGCCGTTGAGCGGCAGGTGCAGGTTGTCTATCCAGGCACAGTCGCTGCCATTGCTCACCGAGCCGTCTTTCTCATACGAGAACTTGAATGTGTGTGTGCCTGCAGGTACGAAGAATGCACTGCGGCTCCAGCTGTTGCCGGGACCGCTCAAACGCTCCTTCTGCTGGCCGTCGATGTAGAATTTGAACCAGTCGTAGTTGTTCTCTGACGATACGTTTTTGTAGTATGTTATGCTGTCGTCGATAGTCGAGGTCCAGGTTATGCTGAGTTCTGAACGGTTGCCGTCGCCGCAGTTGCCCGAACGCAGACAGTGTGTCCCTTCGTAGGCTCCTTGCACAACATTCTGCCACGGGTAGGTGCCTTGAACCCACGAGTATTGCGCCCAGCTGTTGTCCTCGAATGTGATGATTCGGTTGTCGCGCCCAAACAACAGCCAGATAGTGTCATTGTTGCTACGGAATGTGTTGTTGATGACCTGTATTACCGGTATGAGGCGGTTGTCGGGCTTCTCCCCGTTGAGTGTCAGTGTGAACGACGCTGTGCTTTCGCCTCCTGCCTGGATGTTGGCGATGTCAAGTTCTTGGCTCTGCGGCGAAGTTACGGTAAGCAGTTGGTCAAGAGGCAGCAGGCTTACGGTGGCGTGCTGCAATGTGGCGTGGCCGAAGTTTTTGTTGATGATGGTTAACGCGACACTTCCGCTTACGGAGGTGTCAACCTCATAGCTGTTCATACGCATATTGTCAGCGTTGATGGTGAAGTAGAATGTATTGGATGAATTGTCGCTCACCGTAGTTCCCCAACGGACGATTGCTTTTATGGCTCCCTGCGTCTGGTCGGCGATGTTGCCCCAGATGTGACCGTGACATACGTTGTTGAGGGTCAGCTCTTCGCCTGGCTGCAGTCCTGTTCCGAGGTTGATGATACCCGTGGTGTCGAGCAGTATGCTGCCGTCGGTGCTCTGGAATTCAATGGAAAGGGCCGTTGCGGCTTCAACACCGAAGTTCTTCAGAGTTACGTCGAAGCTGATGTCGCCGTCGGCATTGAGTGTTGCACGCGGTGTCATCGTTGCGGTGTTTACGAATGGGCCGTCGACAATGATTGAAATTGTTTGTATGAATGGCTGATAACCCTGTGCGGTGATTACGATTTCGCAGCTGTCAACAATATTCAGCGGCTGGAATTGCAGTGTGGCGTTGCCGTTGGCGTCGGCAAAGGCTGATGCTATGAGGTTGTGGCTGGCGTCGGTCAAGCCGATGTAAGCGTATGGTACAGCGCTGATGCTAAGGTCGCTGGCACCTATCGTCAAGACGTTCGGCAAAGAAACATTCATCGTGCTTGCCACTCCGTGATAGTAGGGCATCAGCGACGGGTCGCCCATCAGGTGGTATATCTGCCAGTAGTACTCTTTCATCAGGTTGTCGCTGCTGCTTGCTTGCACGGCCATATTGCCCGCTTGAATCATAGCGCCCATTGTGAGGTGCCATTTGTCGTAGGTCTCGCCGTGCGAATGGTAGAGGCGGTCGTACATACCGAGGTTGTTGGCACTGTAGCTGGCGTCCATCGTATTGGCGATTCCTGAGCGGACGCCGACCGTCCAGTAGAAGTCTTCGGCCCAGTAGGTCGAGTTGCTGCCACCGATGTAACCCACAGCACCGGCATTGTTGCCTTTACGCAGCAGCGCCTCGCCGAAGCAGGCGTCAATCTGATAACTATTGGTCAGGCAGCAGTTGCCAATCATCACCATAGGCTTGTTGTTGTTGGTCATCTGGGAAACATTGGAGGTGGTGAAACTCGGGTCGGCCCACGATGTTTCGGAACCGTGGGCGGTGTAGTTGACAAAGCCGCAGCCGTTGTTGTAGAGGGTACGCAGGGCTGTTGCCGTACCGTTGGCTTGCGAACTGCCGGTAACGGTGACGCCAGCGGGAGCAAAGCTGGTGTTGTTCTTATAATACACAATATTGTTAAAACCGTTGGCCGAGGTGACGTATGTCTTTGCCACATAGTCCATAGCGGGGTCGCCGTATTTGTATGCATTGTCACCGCTGGAGCCTCCATCGACACCGGCAATGAGGGCTGCTGTTCCAAGGTACGACGGGTCGGGGAAGGTGTACTGCTCATACATCAGCGTCTTGGAAATCTGTGGGTTGAGTTGGGTCAGATTCTGAGCTGAGAAGCGGCCGTAGTAGCAGTCGGGCAGATAGTCGTTGCCTGTCCAGCAGCAGTAGCTGAGGTCGCTCGAGTGAGGACCGTCGAATGAACTAAGGCTGAATGCAGGTATCTGGGCAATGTCGCCCACAAAGAGCACGTATGTCGGTGCCGGAGCTTCGGCACTGGCGTTGTCGTAGAGCCCTTGCAGATAATTCTTGATGCTCGTGGTTGAACCGCCTACGTTGGCATCGTCGGTATATACAAGATCGACCAAGAATCCTTGGCGACGCTTCCAGTTTGCAAACTCGTCGAGGGCTCCGCGGAACTGGCTGTGGGCGACGATGGTGTAGCGCAACGGAGCGGTATTGTAGTTGTCCTTGCTCCCAATGCTGTTGATTACACCTATACTGCTGTTGAATGCGGGGCTTGCATATAGTTGCTGCATCTTCTTTGTGGCGGCAATGTCGGCATTCTTTTGTCGAACGCATAATGTAAGGCTTTTGACCACAATCAACTGATTCGTTACAGGGTTCCAGCTTATTGGGTTGAACTTTATTGTCGCCAGGTTGCGGTTGCGGGCAATGCCGATGGCTTCCAACTCAATTGTAGGAGCTCCACAGAAAGCGTCCTTGTTGTATGCTGCATTGTCCATTCTCAGTGTGGCGCGCGATGTGTCGCTTTTGCTGCGCGAAGGCTGTGCGGGAACAATGGCGCTTTTCAAGCCGTATACGGCGCCGTCTACAGTGTCGCAATACATTGATTCAATAGTGTAGGTAAGTCCGTCGCCCAAAGCTACCTCGATGTTCTTTACAAGTGTGGGCAGTGCTGGTAGCCCGACAGTAGCCTGTGACGAAAAACCATCCAGCGAAATCTCCGAAAAATTGCTACCAAGAATATTGACACCGGTGACATTCAGCTCAGGGGTGCTGAAGCTGATGCGCACCTGCGAATAGTCGCTTTGTTTCACTTGGTAGTTCTGTGCCATTAGGTTGAAGGCAAGTCCTAAAACCAATGCAAGGGAATATACTTTCTTCATTGTGTATTGTTATGTTATATTTTAATTTAGTATTCGATATTTGGTTTTTATTGTATTCTTTAAAACTAAAGGTCCCTGAAGTCATTCCATATAGCATCCTGTGGCGGCGGAGCGATAATGACGACCGGCTCTTTGCGCACAGGGTGGGTGAATGTTATGCTTCTGGCGTGCAGTGATATGCCACCGTCGGGGTTTGAACGTTCTGCGCCATACTTCAGGTCGCCCTTGATGTGGCAGCCGATGTTGGCCAGCTGTGCCCTTATTTGATGGTGGCGTCCGGTGTGCAGGTCTATCTCCAGTAGGTGGTAGCCGCCGTTGCTGACGCCGACAAGCTTATAGTCAAGTATAGCAAGCTTGGCGTTGGCTGTGCCGGCTTTGACAACAGTGCTCTTGTTGCTCTTCTCGTTACGCACCAGCCAGTTCTCCAAATGGCCGCTCTCCTGTGGCGGAGCCTCCTTGCAGAGTGCCCAATAGGTCTTCTGGAAATCGCGGCCTTTGACAGCCTCGTTCATACGGCTCAGAGCCTTTGAAGTCTTGGCAAAAAGAACAGCACCGCTCACCGGGCGGTCCAAACGGTGTATGACACCGCAGAAGACATTGCCGGGCTTGCCGTCGCGCATTTTCAGGAAGGCCTTTATGTATTCAGGCAATGGTATGTCGCCGGTCTTGTCGCCTTGCACAATCTGCCCGCAGCACTTGTTCAGAGCTATCAAGTGGTTGTCTTCATACAATATCTGGCCGGCGATATCCATTAACTCTTGATTTTTATTTTTCCAATGGATGATATTCCGTTGCGCACCGCATCCTCGAGGGCCACATCCAATTCGGTGTCGAGAGGCAGGAACATATCGACGCGCGAGCCAAACTTGATGAAGCCCATCTCCTGGTTTTGCTTAACTTTCTCGCCTTCTTTGGCGTAGCATACAATGCGGCGTGCCATAACGCCGGCCACCTGGCGCAGCAGAATCTTTTGTCCGTTCTCAAGTCGCATACCTATGCTTGAACGCTCGTTCATAATCGACGATTTAGGATAGGAGGCCACAAAGTAGTTGCCTTTGTGGTATTTCACATACTCCACGGTGCCGTCGATTGGGTAGCGGTTCACGTGGACATCGGTGCCGTACATAAACACACTGACCATCAGACATTCGCAGTTGAGATACTCCTTCTCGAAAGTCTGCTCTATGGTGCAGATAGTACCGTCGGCAGGGGCTATGTAGCGTTGGCCGTCCTCGGTGAATACCCGCTTGGGAATGCGGAAGAACGACGCCAGCGCCAGCCAGAAGCCGAACATCACTACAATCAGCAGCCAGTTGAAGAAGTTCAAATGGTCGGTAAGAACAACCATCAGCACCGTAATGGCCACGAAGACGGCCAGCGTACTGGACAATAGTCGGTATCCTTCTTTGTGTATGTACATAAAACTACAGATTAATTATTCCTAAAAACAGCAGAACAAAAGGAACAGCCATAAGTATACTGTCGAAACGGTCGAGCACGCCACCGTGACCGGGCATAATGTTGCCGCTGTCCTTCACGCCGCAATAGCGTTTGAACATCGACTCCACCAGGTCGCCAAGCGTGCCTGCTGCGCTGCAAATCAAACCGATAACAGCCCAACCTCCAATCATTATGTCTGGCACAAAACAGGGGCCGGCGAACACTGCGGCTGCAATACAGAACAATGCCCCTCCGATGGTGCCTTCCCACGTCTTGTTGGGCGAATGACGCTCCCACATCTTGTGCTTGCCAAGCAGCATACCTGTTATGTACGCAAAACTGTCGTTGACCCATATCAAGATGAAAACCATCATTGTAAGCCCTGCATTGAAGCCCTGCACGATGTTGAGAAATGCCAGCGGTGTCATAATCCATATTGAAGGCAGCAGGGTATGGCCCACCGTTGTAAACGGTTCGTTGTCGTTGCGCCACAACTGGATGATGAGTGTTGTCAGATACAAGACTGGAACCAGAATAGATAAAACAATAACCGATGCGTAAAGAAACGCAGCGGTGTCCGTTGCAAATGCTCTTGAAGCCAAGGGATCAACAGCCAAAGCAAGATAGGTGGCTATTCCCGCAATGAAAGCCATCGGTTTGTTACTCTTTACACCTTTCAGCTCCAGATTGTGTACATATTCATATATTCCGATAATACCTATCGCCAAAAAGATGCCGGCAAAGAGCATTGTGCCCAGAGTACTATTGCCAGTCCATCGGCCGGCATAGATTGCCCCTACAACTATCAGCACATACACTGCGCCGCTCAATGTCCGTATCAAAAACTTATTCATTTATATCAAGTTAAAGTCAAGGTTAAGGTTAAAGTCAATGTAAAAGTCAGTTCGTCTCGTCCTCAATCAGTATCAGATACAGCTTCTGCAAGCCCTTGCGGTAGGAATAGCCTGCTGGATTGGTGACAATCATCTGCTCGGGGTATTCTGGATAGAGCTGCTTGAGCCGTTCGTTGGCGGCCTCCCAGTCGGCGACCACCTGCGACGTGAAAGCCAGCACTATGGTCGTCTCCGAAAGGGCAGGGATGGTGTTGCCCAGCCCCAGGTTGGAGGTGATGACTATGCTCCCTTGCCAGGCTATTAGTGCCTCGCACAGGGTCGCTGCCAGCGGATAGCGCTTCGAAGGGTCGCACGTGCTGCAGTTGTCCAATCCCAAGTGGCCGAGAAAGCCGGTCAGGTTTTCCGAAGCACAGCCAATGACAACGTCGTTGTGTTTGCCCTGTATCTCCTTTATGCGGTCGCGTATGTCGCTCTCGTTGAAGCAGTAGAACAATGTGCCGCCGGACTTGGTGAAGTTCTCGGCAAAGACCACACTCAAGTCGTCCGCGCCGGCATCGGTGAATGTGCTGCCGACTGTCGCAGGCGTGTCGCCGTCAGCTATGTCGCTCTTGTTTATCAGCGCCTCGCGTATGCCTTTGAGCACTTGCTCTTTAAGTCGGTTGTCTTTCATCGGAGGAGAGGGTTGAAGGGTTCTGGGGTTACTCTTTGGTGTCTTCGTTTTTGTTCCGCTCTTCGCTTTCCGCTTTCTGCTCTTCGCTTTCCGCTTTCTTGTCCCACTCGCGCGGACCGTAGATGTTCTCCACGTCTTCGCGGAAGATTACCTCGCGTTCAAAGAGCACATTGGCCAGCTGGTCCAGCTTGTCGCGGCTGGCAAGCAGAATGCTCTTGGCGCGCTGATAGGCCTCCTCGACCATACGTTTCACCTCGCTGTCGATGGTCTCGTTGGTATGCTCGCTGAAGGGTTTGGTGAAATTCCATTCGCTTTGCCCCGTCGAGTCGTAGTAGCTGATATTGCCCACCTTAGGGCTCATACCGTAGTATGCCACCAACGAGAAAGCCATCTTCGTGGCACGCTCCAGGTCGTTCAGCGCGCCTGTCGAAATCTGTCCGAAGACAATCTCCTCGGCTGCACGGCCAGCCACAAGCGACGTGATTTCGTCAAACATCTGCTCGTAGGTGGTTATCTGGCGTTCCTCGGGCAGGTACCAGGCGGCGCCTAATGCTTTGCCGCGCGGCACTATCGTCACCTTGACCAGCGGTTGGCCCCAGCGCAGCTGCCAGCTCACCGAGGCGTGGCCCGACTCGTGGAAGGCGATGGTGCGCTTCTCCTCGGTGGTGATGACCTTCGAACGTTTCTCCAAGCCGCCTATGATGCGGTCTATGGCATCGAGGAAGTCTTGTTTTTCAATCAGTTGCTTATTTTTGCGGGCGGCAACAAGCGCTGCCTCGTTGCATACATTGGCGATGTCGGCGCCCGAAAAGCCCGGGGTCTGCTTCGACAGGAAATCCTTGTCGATGTCGCTGCCCAGCTTGAGCCCTTTCATATGGACCTCGAATATGGCCTTGCGCTCGTCGATGTCGGGCAGCTCCACGTAAATCTGGCGGTCGAAACGTCCGGCGCGCAGCAGGGCCCTGTCGAGGATGTCGGCACGGTTGGTGGCGGCCATAACGATGACTCCGTTGTTGGTGCCGAAGCCGTCCATCTCGGTAAGCAGCTGGTTCAGCGTGCTCTCGCGTTCGTCATTGCCGCCCGTGATGGCACTCTTGCCACGGGCGCGACCGATGGCGTCGATCTCGTCGATGAAGATGATGCAGGGCGACTTCGACTTGGCATTGTTAAATAGGTCACGCACACGCGAGGCACCCACGCCGACGAACATCTCCACGAAGTCGGAGCCCGACAGGCTGAAGAAAGGCACGTTAGCTTCACCAGCCACCGACTTGGCTAACAAGGTCTTACCCGTTCCGGGAGGACCTACCAACAGCACGCCCTTCGGGATCTTGCCGCCCAGTTTGGTATATTTCTCAGGGTTCTTCAGGAAGTCGACGACCTCCATGATCTCGATTTTGGCTTCTTCCAGTCCCGCCACGTCCTTGAAGGTGACGTTCACGCTGGTGTTCTTGTCGTAGAGCTGCGCCCGCGACTTGCCGATATTGAAAATCGAGCCGGCGCCACCGCCCATGTTACGACCCATGCCGCGCATCAACACAATCCAAAAGACGATGAACAAGCCGAAGGGCAACACCCATGCCAAGATGTCAGACATCCAGTTGTTGCGTCTCACATTGGTGATATACACGGGGTGAGCCACCTCTTGTTGGGCGTTCTCCACCATCTCCTCAAAGCGTTCCAAGGAGCCGATTCGATAGGTATAGTTCGCCGTCGTGGTGAAGCCGTCGGTATTGGGCGTCACTTCGGGGAAATGCACCGCCAAGCCCTTCTGGTTCAAGTAAATCTCGGCGTCTTCCTTATTAATAAGTTCTATCTTGCCCACCTCCTCGTTTTTCAGCATCTCGATGAGTTTGCCTTGGTCGAGGTCTTCATGCGGTGTGGCAGCATCCCTGCCAAAAAAGTTCACTCCGATCAGCGCGGCGAACAAAATGACATAGATCCACATGAAGTTGAATCGTCTCTTCTTGTTCGGTGTCTGGTTGGGTTGATTAGGCTGTGAAGGTTGGTTCGGTTGGTTGCCAGCCTCTTTAGTCTCGTTATTCTCCATTGTAAAAATCTGGTTTTGAAAAGATTAGTCTTCCGCCTCTTTCACGATTCTCTCGGCATCAGCCCAAAGTTCTTCGAGTTTGTAGTAGCCACGAGCCGATTCAAGGAACACATGAACGACGACATCCACGAAGTCTATCAAAATCCATTCCGTGTTGTCGCGGCCTTCCACGTGGTAGGGCTTGTTTTTGGTCTTTTCGAAGACCAGTTCTTCTACCTTGTCGGCGATGGCGTCGACCTGCGTCTTGGAAGGCGCATGGCAGATGACGAAATAATCCGTCACTGCGGTGGTGATGTCGCGAAGGTCCAAAGTGACGATGTCCTTGCCTTTCACGGCTTCCATGGCCTCTATCGTCGCGGCCACAATCTCTTCAACGTTATCTGTTTGGTGTCTAACTCTCATATCCTTTTGTTTGACTCGGGACTATAGGACGCGGGACAGGAGACAATAGGTCATACTGCTTCTCGAAGTCACGCGTCACGTGTCTGGTTTTAAGGGTGCAAATTTACGTATTTTTACATTATCATGCGGCATTTGCAAAAAAATACCTATTTTTGAGCCACAAAACCATATAACCATGGACGAATAGAGACTTTGTTTTCCAAAATCACGACCTTTGTTTTTGATTACGACGGCGTGATGACCGACGGCACCGTCTTCTGCGACTTCGAGGGCCATCCCCTGCGTGCCACCAACGTGAAAGACGGCTATGCGATACAGCTGGCCTCCAAGTTGGGCTACCATGTGGCGGTTATCTCGGGGGCGGTCTGCCCCTCGACCATCGTGCGCATGAACAGCCTCGGCGTGACCGACGTGTTCACCGGCATCCCCGACAAGGTGCTGAAGCTCAAGGAATACATGCAGGAGAAAGGCTTGAAGCCCGAGGAGATTGTCTTCATGGGCGACGACATCCCCGATCTTAATGTAATGAAGGAGGTGGGCCTCCCCGCCTGTCCTGCCGATGCCGTGCCCGAGGTGAAGGCCATCAGCAGGTTCGTCAGCGAGAAGGCTGGCGGCAAGGGGGCCGTGCGCGACCTCATCGAGCGCACTCTCAAAGTGCAGGGCAAGTGGATGACGGCTGAGGCTTACGCCTGGTAAAACGAAGAAAGGCCCTGTCAAATGACACGGCCTTTCTTTTTGTGCGCAAGGATAAGGATTATTCTTCCTTTCTCCTCTTGCCAATGAGGTAAGCCCCGCCCAAGGCGGCGAGCACGGCGATGCCGCTGCCCACCGGAGCCCATGGCTCGGCCTGGTCGAAGTCCTGCTCGTGGATGGGGATG
>CAJOMZ010000014.1 GCA_905236645.1 uncultured Bacteroidales bacterium | reverse complement strand
GGTGATGTTGCCCTCGGCGTCCTTCTCGACGCCGGTGCAGGTGACGAAGTAGGCGTAGCGGAGACGCACCTCGGTGCCTGGCGACAGGCGGAAGTACTTCTTGGGAGGGTTCTCCATAAAGTCGTCGCGCTCGATATACAGCTCGCCGCAGAAGGGCACCTGGCGGGTGCCGTCGGCTTCGTTCTCGGGGTTGTTGACGGCCGTGAGCAGCTCTTCCTGCCCGGCGGGATAGTTGTCGATGACCAGCCTTACGGGGTTGAGCACGGCCATACGGCGCTGGGCCACCTTGTTGAGGTGCTCGCGAAGCGAGAATTCCAAAAGCGAATAGCTGATGATGTTGTCGCGTTTGGCCACGCCTATGCGGTCGCAGAAGCTGCGGATGCTCTCGGGCGTGTAGCCGCGGCGACGGAAGCCGCAGATGGTTGGCATACGCGGGTCGTCCCATCCGCTCACATAGTGCTCCTTGACCAGCTGCAGCAGCTTGCGCTTGCTCATCACGGTGTAGTCGATGTTCAGGCGGGCAAACTCGTACTGGTGGCTCGGGAAGATGCCAAGCTGCTGTATGAACCAGTCGTAGAGCGGACGGTGGATGTCGAACTCCAAAGTGCAGATAGAGTGCGTGATGCCCTCGATAGAGTCGCTCTGACCGTGTGCGTAGTCGTACATCGGGTAGATGCACCACTTGTCGCCCGTGCGGTGATGGTGGGCGTGAAGGATGCGGTACATTATGGGGTCGCGGAACATCATATTGGGATGTGCCATATCGATTTTGGCTCTCAGCACGCGACTGCCGTCCTCGAATTCTCCAGCGCGCATACGGCGAAAGAGGTCGAGGTTCTCTTCAACCGAGCGGTCGCGCCAGGGGCTGTTCTTGCCCGGCGAGGTGACGGTGCCGCGGTTGGCGCGTATTTCCTCGAGGGTCTGGTCGTCGACATAGGCGAGACCTTTTGTAATGAGCAGTTCGGCCCACTGGTATAGCTGCTCGAAGTAGTCGGAGGCATAGTGTACGCCGGCCCATTCGAAACCGAGCCAGCGGATGTCGTTCTGGATTGAATCGACATATTCGGTGTCCTCCTTGACGGGGTTGGTGTCGTCAAAGCGCAGGTTCGTCTTGCCACCATACTTCTTGGCGAGCCCGAAATTCAGGCATATCGATTTGGCGTGTCCTATGTGTAGGTAGCCGTTGGGTTCGGGCGGGAAACGGGTCAAAATAGACTTGTATTTGCCTTCGTTCAAACCGTTTTCGATGATTTCCTCGAGGAAATTCAGTTGTTTTTCGTCTTTTTCTTCCATTTATGCATTATATCAACGACAGATGCCGATGGTTTAGCATCCTGATTTATAAAATAATAATAAGCACGCAACGCAGGTTACGCGAATACAAAGATACGAAACTTTTCGTAAATAGCAAAAGATTTTTTCATCGAAAAAACACGGCCGCCTCCCTCCCGCCCTGCCTCCGCCCCCGAAAAAAACCGTTCCGTCCGTTGTACAATATATGTACAATAGTTGTACAATACTTGTACAATTGGTAAACGTACAAATATTGTACAAATATTGTACAAGTATTGTACAACGAACGGAGTTGGTCCCTTGAAGGCTTGAGGATGAGGCAGTTATGAAACGGTGCCAAAATCGGGGCATTTCCGATGTAAACAACTGATAATTATACGCTTGCGCGTAAAACACCCATAAAAGAGCCGAAAACGAGCCCTGAAAGGGCGACGGAGTACAGGCAGGGGTGGAGCGCAGCGCAAGCCCTGCATTGGGATGCAATATACAATTATTTTGGAATGAGTCTACGCCAAGGTTCACGAAACCCTGAAAGGGTTGACGCTCAATAACCGTGGGTGCGGAGCACCCGCGGGGCCTAGTATATGACCATACGACGCGACCCTGAAGGGGTCGCCCCGAACGAGCCCGACACCTGTTCGGGGCACTCTTTCAGAGTGTCATTGCCGGCGTATGTGCACCGCAGGTCGACATCGACCTGCGGTTATTGAGCGGCGACACTTCCAGCGTCAGCAGCACAGACACTTTCATATAATTAAAGGCGTAGGTTAAAATAGAAAAAGCAACACAAAAGATTGAGAAATATGGTTCATCGGAAATTTATTTTTTGCCGTAACCGTAAAAAGGTGTATCTTTGCAGTCTGAAAATGTTTAACAATTTAAATGTAATATTATGAAAAAAAGATTGGTACGTTTGTTTGTTATATGTGCGACGTGTGTGTCGCTGTCGGCGTGCACCGCGCTGAACAGTATGCTGGACCAGGCTGCAAGCCTGGCTAATCTGGCCAACTGTGAGTATAATCTGAAGAATGTGACGAATCTGACTATTGCGGGTGTCAATGTGAAGAATATCACTAACGGCAACATCTCTGCCGGCGATGTGCTGAAGCTGACATCGGCTCTGGTTGGCAAAGCGGTCCCGATGGCGATGGATGTCAACATCGACATCAAGAATCCCACCGAGAAAAACGCTGCGCTGACGGCAATGGACTGGATCCTCGACATTGACGGAAGCCAGTTTGCGCAGGGCAACAGCGCGAAGAACTATACTGTGACAAAGCAGGCCACCACGACGGTTCCGCTGGGTGTGAACACCGATTTGTACAGTATGTTCAGCAAGGACGGCATTGGCGCGCTGAAGAATTTTGTGAGCAGCTTCAAGAACGACGGCACGTCGTCGAAGGTAGGCCTGCGAATCAAGCCTATGCTTAACGTCGGCAGCTATACGGTGCCTATGCCGAACTATATCAAAGTCGAGAAGAAGACGGGAGTGTGAGAGACGAATACAAAGACTGAAAACGGAAAGCCTGGCGGCTTTCCGTTTTTTTTATGCTTGCAGGCAAGGGCGCCTGCGCTCCGCTTTTGCAGGCAGGACGCCTGCAGTCAGTGGGTTAGAGCTTGGGGCCTGCTGCGACGAGGGCTTTGCCTGCGTCGTTGTAGGTGAACTTGACGAAGTTGTTGATGAAGAGCTGGGCAAGGTTCTTTGCTTTCTTGTCCCATTCCGATGCGTCGGCATAGGTGTCGCGCGGGTCGAGGATTGCGGGGTCGACACCGGGAAGTGCCGTGGGCACCTCGAAGTCGAAATAGGGCACTTTCTTGGTGGGTGCCTTCTCGATGGAGCCGTCGAGGATGGCGTCGATGATGCCGCGTGTGTCTTTGATGGAGATGCGTTTGCCGGTGCCGTTCCAGCCTGTGTTGACGAGATAGGCCTTCGCACCGCTCTTTTCCATACGTTTGACGAGCTCTTCGGCATACTTGGTGGGATGCAGTTCGAGGAATGCTTGTCCGAAGCAGGCGCTGAAGGTCGGTGTGGGCTCGGTGATGCCGCGTTCGGTGCCGGCAAGCTTGGCGGTGAAGCCGCTGAGGAAGTAGTATTTGCACTGCTCGGGAGTGAGGATGCTGACGGGAGGCAGGACTCCGAAGGCATCGGCACTAAGGAAGATGACGTTCTCGGCTGCCGGGCCGGCGCTCTTGCCGTGTACGGGCATAACTATCTTTTCGATATGGTCGATGGGATAGCTGACGCGGGTGTTTTCGGTGACGGATTTGTCTTTGAAGTCGATTTTGCCGTTGCTGTCGACGGTGACGTTCTCGAGGAGGGCGTTGCGACGTATGGCGTTGTAGATGTCGGGCTCGCTGTCTTTGTCGAGGTTGATGACTTTGGCGTAGCAGCCGCCTTCGAAGTTGAATACGCCTTCATCGTCCCAGCCGTGTTCGTCGTCGCCGATGAGGAGGCGTTTGGGATCGGTGGAGAGGGTGGTCTTGCCGGTGCCGCTGAGACCGAAGAAGATGGCTGTGTGTTCGCCTTTCATATCGGTGTTGGCGGAGCAGTGCATCGAGGCGATGCCTTTGAGCGGAAGGTAGTAGTTCATCATTGAGAACATACCCTTCTTCATCTCGCCGCCGTACCAGGTGTTGAGGATTACCTGCTCGCGGCTTGAAACGTTGAAAGCAACGCAGGTGTCGCTATGCAAGCCGAGTTCCTTGTAGTTGTCGACTTTGGCTTTGCTGGCGGCGTAGACAGTGAAGCTGGGCTTGAAGGTCTTGAGGTCTTCGGCCGAAGGCTTGATGAACATATTGAGCACGAAGTGGGCCTGCCAAGCAACCTCCATAATGAAACGGACGGCGATGCGTGTGTCTTTGTTGGCACCGCAGAAAGCATCGACGACGAAGAGGTCTTTGTTGCAGAGTTCGCTGGTTGCGAGGTTCTTGACAGTATCCCATACCTCTTCGCTCATCGGGTGGTTGTCGTTGGGATACTCCGGGGTGTTCCACCAAACGGTATCTTTGGAGTTGGCATCCATTACGATGTATTTGTCTTTTGGCGAGCGTCCGGTGTAGATGCCTGTCATCACGTTGATTGCATCGAGCTCGGTGAGCTGGCCTTTGTCGTAGCCGGTAAGAGCGGGGTCCATCTCCATTTTGAACAGTTCCTCGTAGGAGGGGTTGTAATGGATCTCCTTCACTCCGGAGATGCCTATTGCTTCGAGGTCTTTTCTGATCTTGTCTGTCATAAGCGATTTGTTTTAATTGTTCAAATGTCGTTTATTTATATTGAAAAGAGAATGTTTGGGCAGCAGTGCAGTCTGCCACCCAAACATTCCGGATTGGTTGCTTTTAGGCGTTTTTGATGGCTGCCTGTGCAGCGGCAACGCGGGCCACGGGGACGCGGAACGGGCTGCAGCTGACATAGTTGAGGCCAGCCTTGTAGAAGAACTCGACCGATGCGGGGTCGCCGCCGTGCTCGCCGCAGACACCGCACTTCAGGTTGTCGCGGGTCGAGCGGCCCAGGGTGACACCGTTTTTCACCAGCTGGCCGACACCTTCCTGGTCAAGGGTGTTGAACGGGTCGGCGGGAATGATGCCTTCTTCGGTATAGGTCTTGACGATTTTGTTCACATCGTCGCGGCTGAAGCCGAAGGTCATCTGGGTCAGGTCGTTGGTGCCGAACGAGAAGAACTGGGCGACTTTGGCTATCTTGTCGGCAACGATGGTGGCACGCGGAATCTCTATCATCGTACCGTACAGGTAGTTGATTTCGACGCCGTACTTGGCCTCGATCTCTTTCTTCACGCGGTCGGCTATAGTTTTCTGGTGTTCAAGCTCTTTGACGTTGATGGTCAGCGGAACCATAATCTCAAGGTGCGGGTCGTTGCCTTCCTTCATCAGCTGTGCAGTGGCCTCAAAGAGGGCACGGAACTGCGTCTCGGTGATTTCGGGATAGACGATGCCGAGGCGCACACCGCGCAGGCCCATCATCGGGTTGATCTCGTGCAGCGCGTCGATGCGTTTCTTAAGTTCGGCAAGTTTCATACCACGTTCGTTGGCCAGCTCTATCTGCTTGTCTTCCTCGTGGGGAACAAACTCGTGAAGCGGCGGGTCCATCAGGCGGAATGTCAGCGGCTTGCCGTCCATCACCTTCAGCGTACCTTTGGCGCTTTCACGAATGAAGGGCTCAAGCTCGGCAAGAGCGGCCTTGCGCTCCTCGGTGCTATTGGCCAGAATCATATTGCGCAGTTTGACCAGCGGTTCCTTGCCGTCCTCGCCATAGAACATATGCTCTATGCGGAACAGGCCGATGCCCTCGGCGCCGAAGCGCACAGCGTTGGTGGCGTCGCTCGGTGTATCGGCATTGGTGCGGACACCCATCTTGCGGTATTTGTCCACATAGCTCATAAACTCCTGGAACAGCTCGTCTTTCTCTACATTGGGGATGATGAGCGGCATTTCGACCGAATAGACAGCACCCATAGTGCCATTCAGCGAGAGAATGTCGCCTTCGTGGAACACCTTGTCGCCAATCCTGACTTCGCCCTTGTCAATGTCGATGTGGACTGCCGAGCAACCCACGATGCAGCTCTTGCCCCAGCCGCGGGCCACAAGTGCAGCGTGGCTGGTCATACCGCCACGGGCGGTAAGTATACCGTTGGCGGCACGCATACCCTCGACGTCCTCAGGATTGGTCTCTTCACGCACCAGGATGTTGGCAACCTTCTGTGCCTTGTATTCCATAGCCTTCTCGCTGGTCAGCGCAATGCGACCCACCGAGCCGCCGGGACCTGCGGGCAGACCCTTGGCGATGGACTTGTATTGTTTCTCTATGTCGGGGTCAAGCACAGGGAGGATGAGTTCAATGATTTTCTCGGCGGGGACGCGCAGGACGGCTTCCTTGTCGTCAATCCAGCTGTCGTGCAGCATATCGAGAGCCATCTTGACGGCAGCGCGACCGGTGCGTTTTCCGACGCGGCACTGCAGCATATATAGTTTGCTGTCCTGGATGGTGAACTCGATGTCAAGCATATCCTTGTAGTGGTTCTCGAGGATGTTGCGGATGTCGTAGAGTTCCTTGTAGGTCTCGGGCATCAGCTCTTCCATCGAGTGCAGATGCTTGTTCTGGTCGTTCTTGGTTTCGTTGTTGAGGGGGTTGGGGGTGCGGATACCGGCCACCACATCTTCGCCTTGGGCGTTGATAAGCCATTCGCCATAGAAATGGTTGTCGCCGGTGGCAGGGTTGCGGGTGAAGGCCACGCCCGTGGCGCTGGTGTCGCCCATATTGCCGAACACCATAGCCTGCACGTTGACGGCAGTGCCCCAGTCGTCGGGGATGCCTTCGATGCGACGGTAGCTGACGGCCTTCTTGCCGTCCCAGCTCTTGAAGACAGCCTTGATGCCGCCTTCCATCTGTGCGCGTGCATCGTCGGGGAACTCGCTGCCGAGCACCTCTTTGACCTTCTTCTTGAACTCCTCGGCAAGCTGTTTCAGCTCGTCGGCGGTGATTTCGGTGTCGCTCTCATAGCCTTTCTGTTTCTTGAACTCGTCGAGCATATCGTCCAACTGCTTGCGGATGCCCTTGCCGTCGGCGGGTTCAATGCCCTCGGCTTTTTCCATCACCACGTCGGCATACATCATAATCAGGCGGCGATAGGAGTCGTACACAAATCGGGGGTTGTTGGTTCTCTTGATAAGGCCGGGGATGGTGTTGCTGCACAAGCCAATGTTCAGCACCGTGTCCATCATACCGGGCATCGAGGTGCGCGCACCCGAACGGCAGCTGACCAGCAGCGGGTTCTCGGGGTCGTCATAGCGCATTCCCATTATGTTCTCCACGTTCTTCATTGCGTTCCATACCTCGTCCATAAGGCCCGTTGGCAGCTGGCAGTTGTTAGCATAGTATGCTGTGCAGCATTCTGTGGTGATTGTCAAGCCTGCGGGAACGGGCAGACCAAGCAGACACATTTCAGCCAAATTGGCACCTTTGCCGCCGAGCAAATTCTTCATCTCGGCCTTTCCTTCGGCAGTTTTACCTCCAAAAGTGTAAACGTACTTTGTCATAAATTTTGCTAAAGATTTTATTTATAAATAATTATTGTATATTGTCCTTTGAGAATGAATTTGCAAAGATAGCCTTTTTTTTGCAAAGCACAAAATAAAATACGCACGGATTCTAAAATATTCTTAGAACCAGGGTGCGCCGATATGACTGAAACTATACGGAAACGCCGCTCAATCTGCCAGTTGCGAGATGAGTATCCTGGCGTTGGCTTCGTTGCTATAGAGCGAGCCGAGCAGTTGGCGGCGACGCTCGATATCCTGTTGTGAAAAAGGTGTGGCCATAAGGGTTTGCAGTGCCTGCAGCTGGTCGTTGGCGGTGTCGGCCACGGTACAGAGGTTGCCCAGTTCGGTCCCTGCCACCATAGCGCTGTTCACCAGACAATGGCGACCGGCATATAGCGAGTTGAGCAGCTTGAGTTTCAGGCCGGTGGGCATCTGTGTCACCAATATCAACACCTGGGCCTGCGCTATAAGACGCTGCATTGTCTCATTGTCAGGATTGGGCTTGAGGGTTACGTTCCGAAGCGGTGCCAGTTTGTCGCGCAGAGCCTTTGAGGGATTGCGACCGGCGACGACGAACCTGTGACTGCTTTTTGCAAAGATATTGTCGGCCAGATAGTTCACTGCTTCAACGTTCTCAGGCACCGACAGGTCGGCGTGGTATAGCGCGTATGTGCTGTCAGGCGTCAAGGGTTGCGAAGGTGTCGATACAACATCGTCGTCGGCGTGCGACGAGGGCATAAGCAGTACATTGCCGCACCCTAACGAGCGGAAATGCGCTGCATCGGCCTCGGTCACTGCAAAGACGGCGGCTGCCTTTGTCAGCAGGGGCTCGTATCGTTCCAGCTTGCGGGCGTCGCTGCGGAGGTAGAGGTGTCTCAACGGCGACGAGGTGGCGTCGGCAAGCCGCGAGTAATACTCGTGTTCCACGTTGTGGGCTCTCACCATAATGCGGCTGCCGTCAATGACTTCGAGCACCGAGCAGCAGTGAAGCCCTTCGAGCAATATCGGCGAGCTGTCCTTCAAGAGGTTGGATATAAGTTCATTGCTGTCGCGCGACTCGACTATATAAGGTCGTTTTGTCAGGGCGCTGGCCAGCCCCGTCCGGCGCCGGTAGTAGGTGACGCTGCTGCACAGGGCGTCGAGCTCGGGCGCTGCAGGGCGGCCGTAGGTGAAGGTGTGGAGATGGGTCTCCACGCCGAGTTTGTGCAGAGCCTTGAGGCGATAGTACACGTCGATCACGCCACCGTAGTCGGCGGGAAACGGGACGTTGAACGATACTATGTGGAGCCTTTTGCCCAAGGGTTAGATATTGATTTTCAAATTGTCGTATGCAAGATGCACTCCTTCCGGAAGCGTGGCGTCAACCTCATTGTGGAAGCCCATCTCGTGGCTCATATGAGTCAGGCAAGCCCTCTGCGGCCGGCATTGGCCTATTATGTCGAGGGCCTCATCCAGACAGAAATGCGAGAAGTGCTTCTGTGGCCTCAGTGCGTTGATTACAAGCAGATCGAGCCCTTTGAGCCTTTCAAGCTCCTGTGGCTCGATGTGGTTCATATCGGTAATGTAGGCAAGCGAGGTTGACGACGAGCCGTCTTGCTGTTCGTCAAGCCTGTAGCCGAGCACCGGAAGGTCTTTGTGCATACCGCGGACCGGGGTGACTGTGACAAGCCCCACCTTGAAGGGGCGGCAGTCGCTAACGTCGTGCAGAGTGGCTTCAGGCAGGCCCGGGTACTGGTGATAGTCGAAGATGTAGTGATAGTCGTGCTTGATTGTCCGCAGGGCTTCGCTGTTGGCATAGATTTCCATATTGCGCCCCTGCACCCAGTTGAAGGGGCGTATGTCGTCGATGCCGCTTATGTGGTCGCGGTGCGCGTGCGTGATGAGGATAGCCTCAAGGTGCTGCACGTTGTGCGTCAGCATCTGCGCCCTGAAGTCCGGCCCAATGTCGACAAGAATGTTGTTGCCGGCATTGTCGGTAATGAGGGCAGAGGTGCGAAGCCTCTTGTCGCGCTGGTCGTCCGAGTGACAGACGGCGCAGTTGCAGGCTATCACGGGCACTCCTTGCGACGTGCCTGTTCCAAGAAAAGTGATTACCACTCTTTAGTCTCTTTTCAGTCTTGTTTGATGGTGAGTTTGAAGCCTACGCCGTGCACGTTGACGATCTGCACGGCTGGGTCGTCCTTCAGGTACTTGCGCAGCTTGGTGATGTAGACGTCCATACTGCGTGCGGCAAAGTAGGAGTCGTCCTTCCATATCTTCTGCAGCGTGCTCGAGCGGTCGATAAGCTGGTTGAAGTTGATGCAGAAGAGGCGCAGCAGCTCGCTCTCCTTCGAGGTTAGCCTTTGCGGTTCCTTGCCTTCGTAGGTGAGCGTCTGGTAGTTGTAGTCGAACTTGAATTTGCCAATATTGAACTGGTTGTTCTCGGGTTTGTTTTCGTCGAACGAACGGCGTATCGTGGCGTTGATGCGCGCAAGCAGCTCGTCCATACTGAAGGGCTTGGTGATATAGTCGTCGGCACCGACCTCGAAACCTTTGAGCTTGTCGGCCTCGAGCGACTTGGCGGTAAGGAAGAGTATAGGGATGTTCTTGTCGATGCGTCTCAGCTCTTTGGCCACGGTGAAACCGTCTTTGACGGGCATCATAACGTCCAGTATGCAGGCGTCGACATTGCCTTCCCTGTAGATGTCGAGGGCCTGCTGACCGTCTGTGGCGTGGAATACGGTGTAGCCCTTCTGGGTCAGATAGACTTTGAGTATCATTGCCATATTGGGGTCGTCTTCGGCCACTAACAATTTAATTCCTAAGTTCATAATCGTTCAATTGTTTTTTGGAAGCAACGGGATGATGCGTTCCGGATGTTTTCTCAATGGCATTAACTTAAAATGGTGCATTTTATTGCCTGTTTTTGTTAAAATTCAAAAAAAATTTAACTTAAATTTTGCCATATCCTTGATATTCAGCATTATTGAATGGGAAAATATTTTGTCTTTTTTTCTTGCGGACGGGGCGTTTGCCTCGACGTGACGGGGATGGGCCTTGGATATGATCGATATGGACCAACACCGCTCGTTGTCCAGTTGTTGTCCGCTCGTTGTCCAGTTGTTGTCCAGTCAATGACTGGACAACAACTGGACAACAACTGGACAACGAGCGGTGTTGGTATGGTGCTGGAACGGCCATAGGGCGATGGAAACAGGCTGCGGGTCCGACGTTGAGGAGGTTTTGTGAGGTATTATTTGCCGACTTTGAGTTTTCCGGAGGGTGTGAGGGCGCGGAATTCGGGCGCGTAGAGGCTTTGTATGGTGGTGGGTGCGTTGGTGTAGGTGCCGGCGTTGTTGACGTAGAGGTCGTATTCGACTATGTATGTGCCTTTTTGCAGCTGCTCTATGTATAGGGTGGTGGCGGTGTTGGTGACGGCAAGGTAGTAGCTGAGGCCGTTGTCCCAGCACCAGCCCGAGGCGGTGGAGACGGGTTCGAGAGCTGCGGGGCGCGGGTCTTTGAGCTGGAGGTACTGGAGTGTGCGGTCGCAGGTGATCGTTATCCGTACGCAGACTTTGTCGCCGACTTTAAGGGGGGGGTGTGGCGTTGTTGAGGTGTTGATTTGTTGAAGTGTCGAGTTGTTTTCGACCTTGTAGAGTGTGCGTTTCAGTGTGACACCCATCGAGGAGGCGGGTATTTTGTCGATGTCGTCGAAGTATTGCCAGTACATTGCTCCCCAGGCGATGCCGGGGTCGTGTTTGGTGACCGTGATGTTGCCGTCGGCGGGCTGGATCTGGGGTCCCTCGATGCGCTGTGTGATGTGGAGCTGTGGATGAGTGGTGTCGGTTGACAGTTTGTGTGAGCCGAAGCGGATGTCGAGTTGTTGGTTTGTTGAGATGTTCGAAGGGCTTTCAACTTTCTGTTCTTTGCCGTTTGCAGGCAGGGCTGCCTGCGCTCCGCTTTCCGCATTCCGCTTTCCGCTTTCCGTTATAAGAAGTGCCTGTATTGCGTTGACGGTGGCGATGTCGGTGCTCCAGTTGGTGGTTTGCTTCTGTTTGAGGAGCCACTGCTGCATCGGGGCTATGCTTTGCTGGTCGGGCTGCACTTCGACGAAGGTACGGATAAGCATTGCCTGTGTCTCGATGGCTTGGTGGCTGATGAAGGGGCTGTCGCGGTTGTCGCGCCAGTAGGTGCCGAATTCGTCGCTGTGGAGTGCCTTTTCGCCGATGCGTTTGAGTATTTCTTTGGCAAGCTGTTTGTCGCCGTTGCGATGCAGGACGAGTGCGAGTGTTGCCTGTGAGTGGAGGTCGGTGTAGTTGCGATTGTGTTGCTTCGCGTTGTTGTAGAAGTAGTTGTAGGCTTCTTGGTGCTGCTTGGCGAGGCGGTTGTCGGGATAGAGGCTGCGCAGGTAGAGGTAGTCGATGTTGTCGTAGGTTAGGTTTTTGTCTTTGATGTACTTCTGGTAGTATCTGTAGGTTTCGCGGTCCACGTAGTCGAGTGCCCGGTCGAGTGCGCGCCGGGTTCTGGAGTCGATTTCGACGCCTTGTTGCTGCAGCTGTCCGAGTGTCAGGAGTATGTATTGTGTGGTGTAGAGGCTTGTGTAGCGCCCGCCCTCTATCCAGCTCCATCCGCCGTCGGAGCGCTGCGCTTTGACGAGCCTGTCGATGTCGTTCTGGATTTGGCGTGTAAGCGTGGCGGTGTTGAAGAAGTTGGCTATGTCGCGGTGGCGCTGTTCCTCGCCGACGGCGTCCTGCAGCCAGGGGGTTTCTTCCATAACCGTCTGTTTGAGGTCGGGATTTCGGTCGAGTTCCGACTGGAAGGCTGTGCTGCCTTGCTTGCGCCACTGGTCGAAGAGTTGCTCTATCTGCGGATTGTTCTGCACGATGTTAAACGACAGGCTGTTGGTATAGATGGCGTTGGCAAGGTAGATGTTGGAGGGGTTTTTGTGTCGCGACACGTAGGGCAGCGACTGCAGGGCGAGCCAGAGGGGACTGGGGGTCAGGTCGACGGTGAGGGAATGGTGCCGGAGGGTTTTAGAGTTGGACGGTTGGAGCGAGGTGAGATGGGTGAGTTCGTACTCTTTGGTGCCTTTGCCGTTGATGTAGAAGGCCAAGGATTCGGTGACGAGCTGCCGGCTGGGGAGGATGGGTATGGGGGCCTGTTCGCCGTCGCTGCAGCCTTGTCCCGAGGCGACGACTTTGTAGTTGAGGAGGTTGATGTTGTCGGGAACGACGAATGTAAAGGAGACTTCGCCCGAGGCGTTGGGGGCGAGGGAAAGGGTTTGGGGTGTTGAGGTGTTGATTTGTTGAGGTGTTGATTTGTTGATTTGTTGATTTGTTGAGTTGTTGATTTGTTGGGGGGATGTGAGTTGGAGGGTGACGGTGACGTGCTGTTGTCGGGTGTCGAGGTTGGAGACTTTGACTGAGAGCCGGCAGGTGTCGCCCTGTCGCAGGAAACGCGGGACGTTTGGAACGGCCATAAGCCGCTTCTGGGTGATGGCTTTTGCTGCAATGCTGCCTACACGCAGGTCTTTGGTCCAGGCAAGGCCCCGTATGTTCCATTCAGTGAGGAGGTCGGGGGCGGTGAAGGTGAGAGCGACAGTACCGCTGTCGTCGGTGCGCAGCGCGGGCTGGAAGAAGGCAAGGGTGCTGAGGTTCTGGCGTATGTAGGGCTGCTGGGGTTCGGCCTGGTCGTCGGCAGTGAGCCGCTGGCCCGACTCGGGCGTGCCGATTTCGATGACGGGGATTTTCTGTGCTTTTACAACTGCGGCTTCGAGCTGCGAGCTGCTAAGGGCTTCTTCTTCGACTTCGTCTGCAGCGTCGACAACGGCAAGTTCGTTGGTGACTTCAGTTTCGTATACCTCGGTAACGCGTAACCCCATTCTTTTTCTGACATTACCTTTCATTGTCACCATTCCGTTCTCGCCGCGTGCTGTCCCATAGCCGACACCGGCTACAAGGGCAACGATGCGGCCTATGTCGCTGCCTGGGAGCAGGCGCTTGCTATAGCTGTAGTAGAGCATTGTTTTCTGGTCGAGTTGTGGCCGCCAGAGGTAGTAGCTGCTTCTGCTAAATGTAATATCTTCGAATACCAAAGAGGTGGTCTGCTGGTTCCAGGGGGCGAGCCTGTAATCAAGGTGGCCGTAGGTGTCGAGTGCGTGATCGTACATTGTCATCAGCAGGTTGGCTTTGGCCGGAAGGTCGGTGTCGTGCTCCTTGATGCTGACGGTCCATTGTTCGCTGTTGCCGGGTTCAAGCTTGTCGCGGAAGGTCTCGAGGCTGACATCGAGCTGCTTGTGGACCCAGAGCACATCGATTTGCTCGGAATATGACTGCCTGTAGTTTTCCTTGACTGCGGCGATACCGACACTGAATCCGCCGAGCATCGACTCTGTAACAGGAACGGCGAGTTCGGTATAGGATTCGCTGACGGTGATCGTCTTTATGAGAGTGTTGCTTTCGTTGCGGATTACAACGTAGCAGTAGACATTCCTGTAGGGGGAGCCTATCCGCAGACGGACGGTGTCGCCGACTACGCAGCTGCTCTTGTCCACATCGACGGTTATAAGGTCGCCGGTGACTGGCTTGGAGGCCTTTGACGGCTGGTATATCAAGTAGCTTTCGTTCTGCAGGGTGTCGCCGTCGGCGGTGTGGACAGTAGCCGTGATTCTGTAGACGCCCTCATTGAGGCCTTTCATATTGTAGTTATAGGGCTTTTCGGGCGACAGGGTGGCGTGGGTGTCGAATACGCGTTTCTGTACAGGCCACTGCTCATATTCTTTGGCCGAGCCGTCATAGTCGTAGAGAGGAAACAGCTTTTCAAACTCCTTTCGCGAGAGCGGCATATTGATGAGCGAGTCGGCGCTCTCCATCATACGGTGCGTGAGCTTTGGGCTTTCGGGCTGCTGGAGCCGCTGCACCTGGAAGTCAAGCCTGCCGTCGATGGCGTTGCCGTCGAGGTTGCGATGGGTGACGGTGACATTGACATCGTCGCTGTCGGACTTGTCGAAATCGATGCTTACATAGCTGTTCTCGAAGCCTACGCTGAGCGTTGTTCTTGCCTCGTGGGTTTCGCCGTTGATGTCGGTCACTTTGGCTGAGACTGAGTATACGAAACAGGGTTTTCGTGTGAAATCGACCGATGAGTCGGGCCACGGCACAAACTCTATGTTGAAGAGGCCTTTGTCGTCGGTGGTTACTTCGCCGGAGACGACAGTGGTATAGTCTCCTATCTGCAGAGTATAGTTCCACCATCCCCACCGCCAGAAAGGTTGCATCTCGCGGCGCTTGACCTCGTAAGTGACTATTGCACCGGCTATGGGCACTGCGCTGTAGGATACTGCAACGCCTTCGATAGTGGCCACCTGCCCGAAACGGCGCTCACGGTTGGGTTTGGTAAGAGTTACGGTGAACTTGGGCTGCTTGTAGGCTTCGATTCTGAAATTGAAACCGTGTCCTATATCGCCTTTGGCAATAACACTCCACCAGCCGGGCATCGCGTCGGCGGCGATGGGGTAAGAGCCGCTGCAGGTGCCATATTCGTCGGTGGTCAGACGGATAGTATCGACAACATCGTAATTGACATCCCTGATCAGGAACATCACATCCCTGTGCTGAGAGACCTCTGCCTCTCTCCAGCCCTTCTTGTATTGCAGGTAGGAGAAGCGCAGCGTGTCGCCGGGCTTGTAGACGGGACGGTCGAAGAAGAGGTTGCTTCGATTGTACATCTTGGTAGTGTCGGCGCTGTTGATTCCATAGAACCATTTGCTTCCGCTGCTAACTTCGTGGCCTTTCCATTCGGTTGTGACATCTATATTGCTTTCTTCTTCAATGTTTGAACAGAAGGAGGTGAAGTCGTAATAGCCGTTCTTATCGGTTTTTAGAGTTGCCAGCGTGTGCCGCTTGTATTTGTTGTCTCTGCATCGCAGCTTGACAGGATGGTCGGCTATGGGCTTTCCGCTGACACGGTCAACCAGGAAGCCTCTCAAATGCTGATCGGAAACATCCATAAAAGCCACATCCTCGACCGAGAACCCGGCGAACGCTATGCACTCGTCCTTGAAAACTGAATCAGACGACGCCAAAAGAACATAGTCGCCCTGCGGCATCGGCGGCACTATGACATACGAGCTCTGCTGCTTGTACTTATGTTTGATCTCTATATCCTGACTCCATTGCTTCAACACCTTCTGGCTAAGCAGGCACTTCTTTTCGGACTTGTTGTTGCAGTCAGCATACTTGATGATGCGGAAATAGACACGTTCAATGTTGGTAGTCTTGATTACGGCCAGCTGATGACGTGTCGAGGGGGCTGCATTGGTGACTTCCAAACGTATGTCTTTACGCAGAATCAGTTGCTTGTCGTTGTAGCACTCAATGCCGCCAGGACTTTCAGGATAGAGGCTCAAGGCGGTATCTATCACTTCCATCGCCTGCTCATACTTTCCCAAAAAGATATATGTTTCGGCAAGCAGGGCGTAGAGCTGCGTGATATGGTCGGTATTGCTGTGGCGATAACGCCCGATGGCCTTGGGCAGTTCCTGTGCCTTGAACTCCCTTGCCGTCTCATTGTTTATGTTGACAATCCTCTCGAGTTTGTTCATACGCTGACAGTACAGGGCAATCATCATTCCATCGTTCTCACGCCCCTGGCGGAAGCGCTCCCATTGCTGCATAAGGGCAAAGACATAGCGTGAGCAATCCTTGGCGGTGTCGCTGCTTCGTTTCAAGGCTATGCCGGCAAAGCTGTCGGGGGCGGAATAGAGCAGACCTGGTTGCGCGAAGTCGGTTTCCTGCAGCGAGGGGAATTTCAATTGCGACACGATGTCCAGCAACTTGTACATTGCCACATCGAACATAGTGGGTGTCAAATCACCGTCCTTGCCCTCGGTCGCCACAACCAGCGAGCCAAGCGATTCGGCAGGAGTGGCCTTCATCAATGTGCTGTCGGCGAACGCCTCGCGTATCAGCCTGTACACCTCCGAACGGTAACGGCCCACATCCCACAGCTTGTAGTCCAAATCAGCCTCGTCGGTGGCCTTGTTCCTGCTTATGCGCCAGCTTTCAGAACTATAATAGCTTGCATAGAAATCTGCCAGCAACAGACGTCCCAAAGCCTTGTCCACATCATCGAGAAGGGGCAGTATGCGCCGAAGTCGTGCCAGCGTCGAGTCTGCGCTGTTCTCCTGATACTTGCCGCCAATCATCGACAAATAGCCGGCTCCTACCAGTATCTGCCGCGAGTTGTTGTCGGCCAGGGCCTTGTTGTAGATTGCCTCGGCCTTCTCGTATGCCTGCGTGAAGTATTGCTTCTCTATCAGTCTGTCTATCGGTCGCCAAAGAGCGCTGTCGGCCTGGGCCTGCACACTGGCAGGCAGCGTAGACAGAACCATTGTCAACAATGCAAAAACAAGGGTCGCCCCTACTCTTCTGTGTTTCATAATGCAACAAATTATATGTTCCGCACGTATTAGTAGCGGAAAAGTTCAATTTTTTACAGAAACGAAAAAAAAAGGCATTTATTGCCGGCTGCTGTTTAAAAACATACAACAACAAAAAAAGAGGAAATTTCTTTCCTCTTTTCAAGTGACTCCTGCAGGATTCAAACCTGCAACCTTCTGATCCGTAGTCAGATGCTCTATTCAGTTGAGCTAAGGAGCCGTCGTTTTTCGAGTTGCAAAAGTACAAACATTTTTGAAACCGCCAAAATTTTTTTTCACTTTCAGCTCGAAAAAAGCGTTATCTTGTTGATTTAGCAGCAGAAAAAATTTTCAATTATTTCGTCTTTCTGCCGTCGTAGCGATATACTTCGCGGTAAAGAATGTCGCGCATCTCGTCAAATTCGCCGTCATCCAGTTCGTATTTCGACATCACGATCATCTGCAATGCCAGCTCCTTCTTGCCGTGATACGACGGCTGCCAGTACTCCTGCGGGTTGCGGGTGAAACCCAGGTCGGTGTAGAACTCCAGCCGGTGGTCGGCCATCTCGGTCGAGGGAAGCTCGGTTTCAAGCACCACCTGGTCGGGATACTGCGACAGGAATGAAAGCATAGTGGCCTTGCCAAGTCCGCGGTTGCGGAACTCCCTGTCGATGGCAAAGTGCTCTATATAGGCAAACTCCTCGAAGACCCAATACGTCAATATCCCAAGCGGCTCGTCGTCCAACGACGCCACAAGGAAATGGAAACGCCCGTCACGGTCTTCGAGGCTACTAAACGGAGGACGCTCTTCTTCGGGGAAAGCCGATTCGAAGAGCTCTTTCGCAAAATGGTAATGTCTGCTTTCAGACAAAGGTTCGAAATCTATCATATCGTGGTTTTATTAATTTTAAAGTTTGTAAATCAAGAATCAAAGAACGAGAAATTGTTGAGGGCGACATTCAGCTTCACAACGTGTTGCGGGGCAAAGGCGTTGTAGCCCTCAAGAATCACCTTGTTGTAATGGAACGTATAGCCTATGCTCATTGCCGTGCCGATGGGCAGCGTGAAGCCTAACGCCACCGACACATAGCCGCCATAGCCTATGCCGCCCTGGTTGACATACTCATACGACCCCACATAGGATGAGGGCGACTGCCCGCCCCAGATGTCGAGGATGCTGTATGTGACGCCGCCAATGCTTATGTCGCTGCTTTCCACCTTGGTGTTGTTCAAGTTGCCGCCCAGCCCCAGCTCAAGGTCCAGGCCGTTGCCCACCTTGAAGGTGCGCAGCACGCCCAGGTCAAGGTAGATGCGCTCCTCGGCGCCGGCCGTGGGGCAGTTGACGTAAGCGTTCTGGTTGGTCAGGAAGGCCGTGTTGCGGCCGCTGTTGAGCAGCACAAGGCCCTGGGCGTGAAGCTTGGCATAGTCGAACTTCACCTGCCAGCCCCAGCCGCTGTTCTCGTAGTCGTAGCGGAAACCCATACCCAGCTGGAAGGCCATCCTGTAGTACATATCGCCGTATTCGGCCACCGTTATCTGGTTGTAGTTCGCCACCGAGCTGCCTATAAGGTCCTGCGTCGTGAGGTTGTTCCAGATGCCGTTGCCGTAGGTCTCGCTGTATAGTATGCGCTGCAACGTGTTGACATTGCCGGGGTTGCCGTTATAGAAATTGGCGTGGAAATTGCCGGGACGCATCACGCCGAAGTCTACCGTAAGCGACAGTCCCCTGAGGCTTGCGGGCTTTACGACAGCGGCGCCGGCCGAGTGGAAAGAAGCAAAAAAAGAGAACATCAGCACCGCAAGAATGCTGTGTAGACAAGTGGTCTTATATATTCCAACCTTGTTCGCGACGGGTCCGGCCCCGTCGCCACTTCGGTCTCGATCTTTTTCGTTCACTGTTGGACGGTTGTAAAGGTTAAAAGGGTTCTTGTAGGTTTAAGGGTTAAAAGGTATTAGAGTTCGAGTGGGTTAAAGCAATGGTTTAGATTAGAAGAATTCTTTTTTGGTAATCAATATGTTGTGCAGCAGGTCGCGGGCGCGGAACAGCTGCACCTTGACCGTGCCGAGCGGCATATCCATTTCCGCCGCAATCTCCTCATACGACATCTCTTCAAAGTAGCGCATCTCCACCAGCTTGCGGTAGCGCGGCTTCAGCTGCTTCACCACATCGCGCAGTATCTGCACCCGCTGCTCGTGGATGATGTTCTCCTCGGGGTTGTCGCCCTCCGACGGGATGGGGTATTCATACACCTCGCCTTCCGACTTTGTGCGGATGTCGTCTAAATAGACAGTCTGCAGACGCTTCTTGCGTATGAAATCCACGCAGTTGTTGGTGGCTATCGAGAACAGCCACGTGCTGAAGGCGTGGGTCGGCGTATAGAGGTGCAGCGACGCAAAAGCCTTGCCGAAAGCCTCCATCGTCAGGTCGTCGGCTTCGGTGGGATTGTTGGTCATCTTGAGCAGCAGCAGGTAGATGGGTTCCTTGTACATACGCATCAAGTCGGCATACGCACGCTGGTCGCCATTCTCCCTGGCCCGACACACCAACTGGTAGTCCCGCAGGGCTTTATCGGTAGTCAATTGCGAATTTACCTCCATTGGATATTTTTCTTACGTAACGTAGAGAAAAACAAAAAAGTATTTGCAAACAGAAAATAAAGTTCAAAAAAAGGTGAGAAAAATTGTATCTTCCTGACGCTAAACCTTTTGGCAAGGAGTGCGCAGCACACAATCTGCCAAATGATTTTCACCGCCAGCAGCGCGGCGAGCAGCTGCCACGGGAAAAGGCCCCCGATCCAGAGCCACAGCAGGGCGGCCAGGAACAGGCATTGCGACAGCGGATAGGCCGCCAGCAGCAGCTTGTCGCCCAGGCTGTAGAAACGGTGCGACGAGGTGCGGTGCAGACGCTCCTGGCGCCACTGGCCGAAGGTGCTTCGCGCGTCGCTGACGACGGCAGCCCCCTCGCGCAGAACGACAGCCGTATTGCTGCGCGTAGCGTTCTGGTTGACAAACAGATCGTCCGCCCCGTCAGGGAAGCTGTAGTGGCTTATGAACCCGCCGCGGCCGAAGAAGAACTCGCGACGGTACGACAGGTTGCGCCCCGAGCCCGTGTAAGGATGGCCCAGCAGGGCCGAGCCAAGATAGGATGCGTTGTAAACCAGATTCTCATACCGCTGCAAGGCGCCCAGCAGCGACTTGCCGGCGTCCAGCAGCCCGTAGCCCATCACAATCGACGCGCCGCGCATATAGCCGCACATCATCTCCCTTATCCAGTCGAAACCCTTCGGGATGCAGTCGGGCTCGGTCAGCAGCACCACATCCTTCGTGGCCGACTTGATGCCGATCGACAGCGGGTACTTCTTGCCCTTGAACATATTGACGTCGGCCGGAAAGCTCACCGGCTTGAGGTTGGGGTAATTCTCCGAGCAGACACGCAGCACGAAAGGTGTATCGTCCTGCGACGTATAGTCGACCACAACCACCTCATAGTCAGGATAGTCCTGCTCCAGCAGGTAAGGCAGGCTCTTCTTGAGCGACTCGGCCTCGTTGTGGGCCACCACCACCACCGACACCGACGGCAGGTCGCGCTCGGCAACAGCGTCGGGCACAGGCAGCGGCGACTTGCCGAAGCGCCCCGTGCGCAGCCATATCAAACCATAATAAAGGCACAGCGACGCGAACGACACCGCCAGCAATGCCAGCAAAACAAGTGTGAATGTGCTACTTAACACATTTGTAAAATCCATTTCTCTGCGTTTTTGAAAATACAAAATTAGCCATATTCCGCCACATATCCGCTGTCCCGAGCCGAATTTTAAAAACAATTTATCAACAGCCCGCCTTTCGCCGACCGCCGTCGCCGCGCCGTCGGCAGGAGCCCTCCCCTCTCCCCCGCCCCGGCGCCGGCCAAAACAGCCCCCCGAAATGCCGTTTTCCAACCGCCTCAAAACCAGCCCTTCAAGGTACCAACTCAATATATGTACAATACTTGTACAATATTTGTACGTTTACCAATTGTACAAGTATTGTACAACTATTGTACATATATTGTACAACGGACGGAGTTGGTCGGGTCTTGTCACAAAAAAAATGCAGGCTCGTATACTATTTTCTATCTTGCGCACGTTATTTTAAATTATTTCGGAACCAAACAGCAATTAACGAACAACAAATACAGATGTATCAGTCTGACACACTCGAACTTGACGATTTCAGCTTCCAGCTTGCCGCGACCGACAGGCTTACCAACGCCCGTGCCGGCACGCTCAGCACGGCGCACGGCGACATACCGACGCCCATCTTTATGCCTGTGGGCACCGCAGGCAGCGTCAAGGCCGTGCATCAGAGCGAGTTGCGCAACGACATCGACGCCAAGATAATACTGGGCAACACCTACCACCTCTATCTGCGGCCGGGCACCGACCTGCTGCACACCGCCGGCGGGCTGCACCGCTTCATAGGCTGGGAGCGGCCGATACTGACCGACAGCGGTGGGTTTCAGGTCTTTTCGCTGGCCGACAACCGCAAGATAAGCGAGGAGGGATGCACCTTCAAGTCGCACATCGACGGCTCGCGCCACAAATTCACACCCGAAAACGTTATTGAAATACAGCGTCTTATAGGCAGCGACATTATGATGGCCTTCGACGAGTGTCCGCCGGGCGAGTCGCCTTACCCCTACGCCAAGAAGTCGATGGAGCTGACCCACCGCTGGATGGACCGCTGCGTGCAGCACTTCCGCCAGACCGAGCCCCTCTACGGCCACCAGCAGGCACTGTTCCCCATCGTGCAGGGATGCAAGTATCCCGACCTGCGCCGCATCAGCGCCGAGCACGCGGCCTCGAAGGACGCCGTGGGCTATGCAATAGGAGGCCTGGCCGTGGGCGAGCCCACC